>DASVYJ010000084.1:0-22539 GCA_036392215.1 Candidatus Limnocylindrales bacterium
CCGGAGCCTGAGACGAGACGTGATCGACTACGAGAACCTGCGGCTGTTCCATCGACACGGGTCCGACTGGGGGGAGCTGCGACCCAGGGAGGCGCACGACCCGGCCGAGCACGACCCGGAGCGGTCGTTCGGCCAGCGGCCGAGGCTCTTCCGGTGCCTGCGTTGCGACGAGGAGGTCATGGTCGTGGCCGGCGATCCCGAGGCCGAGGAGCCGGCTCCTCGCTGATCGGCCTCGGGCGGGGTCGGGCTCGAGCCTGATGGCCGCGCCGGCGGGGTCCCTCCAGCGTCGGGCTGTCGGTCGTTCCGCCGCGCTCAGCGCTCGCGCGCCGGCCGCAGGAACAGGGCCAGGACCACGAGGCCGATCACGGTCAGCACGGCGAACATGGGGGTCAGGGCGGCCGACGAGGCCGGCGAGGTCGGGTCGGCCGCGCTGCCCATCCACTGGTCCACCCCGATGCTCGTCGACTCGATGGCGAGCATCACGAGCAGCGAGCCGCCGAGCAGCCGACCCCACGGTCGGGAGCGCCAGAGCAGCCAGGCCGCCAGGAGCATCGCCGGCAGGGTGAAGGCGAAGTCGATGATCTGGACCGGGCCGGTCGTCATGCCCGTGCCGTCCAGGAAGGCCGGCGGCATCGGGCCGAGCACCGCGGGGCCGGTGGCCTTGAGCCAGAGCAGGCCGAACAGCACGGCGTTCACGACGAGGTAGCCGGCGACCAGACGCCGCGGCGCGTTCGCCCCGATCCGCGCCTCGAGCTCCGCGACGGGCAGCCGACCGGCGGTCGCGACGAGGGTCCAGACGGCCAGCCCGAGCAGGGCGACGTAGAGGTGGAAGAACGGGTTGAAGGGCGTCCCGAACAGGAACAGCACGCTCTGGTAGGCCGCGGAGCCGGCGGCCCCGAGCCAGCCGAGGATCCACGCGGGGTGGCCGGCGCGGACGCGGACGATCGAGATGACGAGGAGGGGCGTCGTGACGACCAGGAGCACGAGCGCCGTGCCCTGCATGTTGCCGACGGTCGCAGCCGGGCTGCGGATCGCGCCCGGGACGGCGAGCGCCGCCAGGCAGGCGACGGCGGTGACGAGGGCGAGCGCCCCCGAGAGGACGGAGGCCGCGCGACCAAAGAGGAGATCGGCGACGGGGCCGCCGACCTCATCGGCGACGAGGGTGCCCCGGAGTGACGGCTGGAGGGTGATGCGGGACAACGGAAGGCTCCTGCGGAGTGCCCCGCCGTCGCGGTCGGCGCGGCCCGATGGCCGCGCGCTGCCTGTCGGGGCTGGATGAGGTCGGACGCGCCGTCCCCATGCTCGGTCGAGCGCCGCTCCGGGCGGTAGGGCCGCCCGGCCCGAGGGCGGCTGCCGTTCGGGTCCGATCGGCCCGGTGGCGCCGCGCGCGGGAGGGGCCGACGGACCCCGGCCGCAGGTGGCGGTTCAGCCGTCGTGCCAGCCCGCGGCGCCGACCAGCGGCACGAACGCCACCGGCCCCAGGTCCTCGCGCCGCCACTCCCTGTCGTGGCCGGCGACCCGCACAAGGCGCTGCTCGCGCGGGCGGCCGACGGGGATCACGAGCCGCCCGCGGGGCGCGAGCTGCTCGAGGAGGGGCGCGGGCACGTCCGGGCCGCCGGCCGAGACGAGGATCGCGTCGAATGGCGCCTCGTCGGGCAGACCCTGGGTGCCGTCGCCGGCCCGGACCTCGACGGTATCGACGCCGAGCGCGCGGAGGCGCTCCCTCGCGGCAGCCGCGAGCCGCTCATGGCGCTCGATGGCGAAGACGCGCCCCGCCAGCCGGCCGAGGATCGCGGCGGCATAGCCCGAGCCTGCGCCGACCTCGAGGACGCGGTCGGTCGCTCGGACCTCGAGCGCCTCGACCATCAGGGCGACGACGTACGGCTGGGAGATGGTCTGGCCCTCGCCGATCGGCAAGGGGCCGTCGTCGTAGGCGACCGCGGCCTGGTCCGGCCGGACGAAGACCTCCCGGGGCATGGCCCGGAAGGCGTCGAGGATGCGCTGGTCGGCGATGCCGCGGCGGCGGAGTTGGCCCTCCACCATCGCCTCCCTGGCGACGGCTCGATCCTCCGGCATGTCGGTCATCCTGATCGCATCCTGATCGCCTCCCGCGGCCGGTCGCGGCCGCCCTGCGACCATCCCGCGTCCGGGCCGACGCTCGGACCGGACGGGCGGCGACGAGGCGTTGCGCGGGCCTGCCAGCTCGAGCCTCTTGGACCGCCCGACCGCCCGCTCTATCATCGGCCTCTCGCGCGCGCATCCGAGGCTGCCGATGCTCCTGCGTCCCGAACCGGCCTGTCTCGTCATCGCTGACATCTCGGGCTACACGGACTACCTCGCCGGGACCGAGCTCGACCACGCCCAGGACATCCTGGCCGACCTGCTCGGCGCCGTCGTCGGCTCCCTCCGCGGCAGCTTCCGGCTCGCCAAGCTCGAGGGCGACGCGGCCTTCGTCTTCGCGCCGACCGAGCGGATCGATGCCTCGGCCCTGCTCGACGCGCTGGAGGCGACGTACTTCGGCTTCCGGCGACGACGTCGCGACGTCGCCGCGGCGACGAGCTGCGAGTGCAACGCCTGCCGTCGGATCCCATCGCTCGACCTCAAGTTCGTGGCCCACCACGGCGCCGTCATCCGCCAGCGGGTCGCGGGGCGCGAGGAGCTCGTGGGCGCGCCCGTCATCCTCGTCCATCGCCTGCTCAAGAACGATGTCGTCGCCGAGCTCGGCGTCGCGGCGTACGCCCTGTTCACGGCCGAGTGCCTCGCCGCCGGCGAGGGCGACCCGACCCGACTGGGCCTCATCGAGCACCGCGAGACGTACGAGCACCTCGGCGAGACCGTCGTCTACGTCCACGACCTCGGCGCCGCCTGGGAGCGGCAGCTCGCCGCGACCCGCGTCGTGGTCCCGGCCGAGGGCTCGCTCGTGGTGACGCGGACGTTGCCGGTGCCGCCGCCGACGGCCTGGGCCTACCTGACCTCCCCGACGGAGCGGCCGCGCTGGCAGCACGGCGTGACAGGGGTCGTCGAGGAGACGGCCGGCGGACGGCGGGGCGTCGGGACGACGAACCACTGCCTCCACGGCAAGTCGGCGGTCGTGGAGGAGATCCTCGACTGGCGGCCCTACGAGCACGTGACGCTCCGGTCCACGCTCCCGGCACCGGGCGCGCCGAAGGCCCGCTCGACCATCGTCTTCGAGCCTGTCGCCGACGGCACGCTCGTCTCGTACCGCCTGGAGGCGCCGCGCTCGAAGCGTGACCGGGCGGCGCTCGAGCCGCTCGGGGCGGCCTTCCTCGAGGGGCTCGAGGCGAGCTTCGACGCCCTCGTCGCCCGGCTGTCCGGCGCGGACGGCGAGCGGGACGTGGCGACCGCCGACCCTTCGGGCGGCGGGACGCCCGCGGCGCTGGGGACATGACCGCGGCGCGCTGACGGCGCGGGCGCATCCGCGCAGCGGTGGCGTGCGAATCCCCGGCAGTCGGGATCCACCGTCGACGCGCCTCGCCCGGCCCGCTACCGTCCCCAATGTCCAGGCCGCGTCCCAGGAGCGCCGTGTCCGCACCGTCCATGCCCCGCCTCGACGAGCGAGGCGCGCGCGCCGCCCTCGCCGGCCTCGCCGCGGCCGCGGTCGGGCTGGCCGTCCCGGAGCTGGCCGCCGGCCTCGTCCCGGGCCTGCCGTCGCTCGTGGCCGCCGGCGGCTCGCTCGTCATCGCCCTCCAGCCGGCCGGCGCGAAGGACCTCGTCGTCGGCCTGTTCGGTACGGCGGACAAGGCCGTCCTCGAGGCGGCGGTGGTCGTCGTGGCCCTGCTCGTGGGGGCGATGACCGGGCTCGCGGCACGGCGGGACATCGGGCGCGGCGTCGTCGTGATCGTCGCCTTCGGGCTCGTCGCCTTCGGCGGCGCCTGGCAGGCGGAGGTCGTGCCGGCGCCCGCGGCCGCCCTGTCCGCCCTCCTCGGTGTCGCCGCCGCCCTCGTCACGCTCCGGGCATTGCTGCCGCGCCGCAGACGCGCAGCCACCACTGGCGCCGACCCGGCCGTCATGCCGGACTGGGGCCGCCGCCGGTTCCTGCTGACGAGCGGCGCCACGCTGGCCGGCGCGACGGCCGCGGGGGTCCTCGGCCGCCGCCTCCTCGTCGCCCGCGGTCCCGGGACCGGGGCCGTCGCGGCGACGCTCCCCCGCCCCGCCGAGCCGGTCCCGGCCCTCACCGCCGACCAGTCGCTGCCGGCGCCGGGCCTCAGCCCGATCGTCGTCCCGGCGGACCGCTTCTACCGCATCGACACCGCCCTGCTCGTCCCCCAGGTGGACGCCGCGACCTGGCGCCTGGCGGTCGACGGCCTCGTCGCCCACCGCCTCGAGTTCAGCTACGCGGACCTGCTGGCGATGCCCCTCATCGAGCAGTACGTCACGATCGCCTGCGTCAGCAACCCCGTCGGCGGCCAGCTCGTCGGCAACGCGAAATGGACGGGCATCCGGCTCAAGGCGCTCCTCGCCGAGGCCGGCGTCCAGCCCGGCGCGAGCCAGGTCGTGGGCCGCTCCGTCGACGGCTTCACGGTCGGCTTCCCGACCGCCTGGGCGCTCGACCCCTCGCGCGAGCCGCTCGTCGCCCTCGGCATGGACGACGCGCCCCTGCCGCCCGAGCACGGCTTCCCGGCCCGCCTCATCGTGCCCGGTCTGTACGGCTACGTCTCCGCGACGAAGTGGCTGGCCGAGATCGAGCTGACGACGCTCGAGTCCTTCGACGCCTACTGGGTCCGCCTCGGCTGGGCCAAGCAGGGGCCCATCCTGACGCAGTCGCGGATCGACCATCCGCGCGATGGCGAGCACGTCCCGCTCGGCCCGACGTGGATCGACGGGGTGGCCTGGGCGCCGGACCGGGGGGTGCGCGCCGTGGAGGTCCGTGTCGACGGCGGCGCCTGGCAGGCCGCCTCGCTCAGCCGCGCCATCTCGCGGGCGACGTGGGTCCAGTGGATGCTGCAGTGGCAGCCGACGCCGGGCCGCCACGCGATCGAGGTCCGGGCGACCGACGGGACGGGCACGATCCAGACCGACCAGGTCACGCCGCCGCCACCGGACGGGGCGCGCGGCCACCACACGATCTCGGTCCAGGCCGGCTGAGCGTGCGCGCCGGGCGCACGTCGCGCCGAGCCCGACGCCGGACGGCCGCGATCAGCCGAGCAGCGCCGGAATCCTGTCCTCAGGCCGCGACGACCGCGTCGCGCCCCGATCGCTTGGCCATCAACAGCCCGATGTCCGCGGCGGCGATGAGGGTCTCCGCCGTCCCCTCCCGCTCGTCGAAGACCGCGCAGCCGGCCGAGACGGTCACCGTCAGGCGACCACCGTCGACGCCCCGGATCCCGACGTCTGCCAGCTCCCGCCGGACCTGGTCTGCGATGCGGACCGCGTCGTCGCGGCTCGCTCCCGGGAGGACGACGACGAACTCCTCGCCGCCGTAGCGGGCGACGAGGTCGGCGCCCCGCAGCCGGTCGCGCAGCAGCCGCCCGAAGACGCGGAGGACCTCGTCGCCGACCTGGTGGCCGTGGCGAGCGTTGAGGTCGCCGAAGTGGTCCAGGTCGAACAGGATCGCCGAGAGCGGCGGTCGCGCGGCGATCGGGGCACGCTTGTGCGCCTCCAGGACCTGCTGGATGGCGTCGTCGAAGTAGCGGCGGTTGTGGAGCCCGGTCAGGCCGTCGTGGATGGCCAGCTCGGCGACCTCGGCGTGGAGGAGCGCGTTGGCGATGGCCAGGGTCGTCTCGTCGGCCAGGAGCGACAGGGCTTCGAGCTCGAGGTCGGTGAAGGGTGCCTGCGGGTCGACGCGGGCCACGGTCAGCGCACCGAGCACGGCGCCGTCACGGAGGAGCGGCACGCCGACCGCCTCGGCATAGCCGTCGGCCGCGTTGCGGTCGGCGACGCCGCTCGGGAACGCGTCGCGGGAATATGGCGCGAGGTGGACCAGCCGCTGGTCGCGGATCGCCTGCCCGGCGGGCCCCTCGCCCGGCCGGATGGTCGCCCCGATCGAGCCGGCGCTGCCCTTCTCGGCGCGCACGACATAGGCGCCGCTGTGGGGGTCGAGGACCGTCAGGCCGACGAGGTCGGCCGGAACGACCGCGTCGAGCGCCTCGACACAGGTCGTGAAGAGGTCGTCCTGGCGGAGGACGCCGGTGATCCGCTCCGAGTAGGTCACCAGCCGGCGGAAGGTAGCGGCCCGCGTCGCGAGCCGCTCGCGCTCGCGGGCGACGGCGAGGCCTGCGGCGGCCCGGTCGGCGATGACCCGCAGCGTGGCGAGATCGGAGGGGTCGAGGCCGCGCGAGCTCGCGACATGGAGCACGCCGATGAGACCGTCGGCCGTCCGGAGCGGGACGCATGCCTGGCTGCCAGCGGCCGGCTCCTCGCCGCCCGCGACGATCCCTCCCTCTCCGCTGGGCAGGTATGCCGGCGCCGCCGTCGTCAGGACCTGGCCGACCCAGCCGTCGCCCGGGCGGATCTCGGGCGCACCGCTCGCGGGACCTCGCTGCGCTGCGAGCCGGACGAGGTCTGCGTCGCCCAGGTAGAGCGCGACCGCTTCGTACCCGAAGGCGTCCGCCAGGACATCGACCAGGGTCGTGAGGGTCGCGGGCGTCGGGCCGTCGGTCGAAAGCATCCGCCCGAACGCGCCGACCGCTTCGAGCCGGACCAGGTCCTGCCGCGCGCTCTCCATCGCATCGCGAAGCCCGGTGTCGGCGCGATCGCGCTCGGCGACGATGGCGGCGACCGCCGCGCCGGTGACGGCGGCCAGGGCGATGAAGCCCGCCACGTAGAGGAGGCTGCCTTCTCGGGTCGCGCCGACGAACGGTCCCAGCCCCCGGTCGGTGGCGAGGATCGCGATCGTCGAGTAGAGGGCAGCCGCGAGCGCGGTGCCGCGCGGGCCCACCCGGAAGGCGACCCAGACGACGACCGGGATGAGAGGGAAGGCGACCGCCTGGCCCGAGGCGCGCAGGTCGAAGACGTCGAAGAAGAGCACGCTCGCCGCGACGATCACGGAGCCGAGGATCGCGAACGCCTCCAGCGGCCGCTGGCGCAGGATCTGGTTCTCGGATGGCGACGCCCAGCAGATGGACAACCCGCCGACGATGAGGATCGAGAGCGCGTCACCGGTGAACCAGGCCGCGACCGCGACGGGCGCATGGGCGACCTGGACCACGTGGCCGAACAGAAGGCCGACGATGCCGATCCCCGTCCCGACGACTGCCGCGGCCGTCGCGGCGACCAGGAGCAGTGGCACGTCGACCAGGCGGTCGAGCTGCGGCCGCACCCTGAGGGAGCGGAGCAGACCCGCCGCCGCCAGGGCTTCCAGGCCATTCCCGACCGCTATCACGGCCGCGGGCCCGGCCGGGACGCCGTTCACGAGATTGGTCACCAGCGCTGCCAGCACGACGGCCGGGGCGACCTGGGGGCCCCAGAGGTAGAGCGCCGCGGCGGCGATCCCCGCCGGCGGCCAGATCGGTGAAGCGTTCCCGTCCACCAGCGCGAACGCAAAGCCGACCTGCGCCGCGGCGAGGTAGGCGAGGACGAGGACGCTCGCGCGCACGAGGCCGCGCGCGATGTCCGAGGTGGATGCGGCGGGCAGCCGCCGAAGGTACGGCCCGAGCACAGGCCGGCGCGCGAGCGCGCCCGTTGCCCTGACGTCCACGAGACGGACCGACTCCTGACCGTTGGCCCTCGGCCGGTCCTGCTGACGAAGGCAGGTCCGCCGAGTCCCGCTATCGTCGCCGCCAGGCGTCCGATGGTCGCTGGTACGAGGGGCGCACCGAGGCACCCATTCGTACCACCGCGACCCAGGCACGAAGACCGACCGCTGCGACGCGACTGAGCGGCCCGGGGCCGCCACGAGAGGCACCGAAGAGTGGACCCCGACCTGGACGGATCGGAGCGAGGCCTCGCGCCGATCCGGGGTGCACGGGGGAGCAGGGCTCGCGGCACTCCGCAGAAGGCCGTGCCGAAGCCGAGCGGGACGCGGAGAAGGGGCCTCGCGGCCCCTTCTCCCTGCGATCAGCGAAGCGCGGCGAGCGCCGCGCGCGTCACTTGGGACCGACGGTCCAGGTCGCGGCGTTGTTCGCCGTGTTGGGATCGGTCGTGGTGCTGGTGGCCGAGTCGGTGATCGTCTGGACCTTCTGGTTGCCCTGGAAGTAGTAGACGATCTGGACCGCGCGGCCCGTCCCGGCGGCCAGCGTCCCGAAGGAGCAGGTCACCGTGGTCGTCGACGTCGTCGCCGAGACGGCGCAGACGCCGGCCGGGGCGTTGTTGGAGACGTAGTGGCCGACCTTCGTCCCGGGCAGCTTCGTCGTGAGGACGACCGCCTGGGCATCGGACGGGCCGCTGTCGGAGACCGAGGACGTGAAGGTCACGGTCGTCGAGGCGCTGTAGACGTGCGACGGCGCCGTCAGTCCGACGGCCAGGTCGGCGGACGCGTCCGCCGTCGAGGTCGCGCTGGCGGCGTTGTTGCCCGCGACCGGATCGGTCGCGCTCGTCGAAACGGTCCCGTTGATGGTCAGGGCCGTGCCCATCAGGGTCGAGGCGTTGACCAGGACCTGGGTGTAGACGACCACGGACCCGCTGGGGTCGAGGTCGTTGAGCTGGCACTGGACCTGGTCGGGATGGTTGACGACCTGGGCGCAGGTGCCCGCGCCCCCGTTGGAGATGCTCGTCCCGAGGAACGTCGTCCCGGGCGGCAGCTGCTCGAACAGGCCGACCGAGCGGGCGGTCGAGGGACCACCGTTCGAGACCGTCGCCGTGTACGTCAGGTTCGTGCCGGCGATGACCGTGGGCGATGGTGCGGCCGTCATCGCCAGGCCGAGGTCGGCGACCACGTTCACCGCGGTGTCCGTGTGGGCGTAGTTGTTGCTGTTGTTGGGGTCGAATGTCGCGGCGCTGACCGCGGCGTCGCTGTGGAGGCTGCCCGTGGTCTGCGGCTTGACCAGCGTGTTGATGGTCATCGTCAGCGAACCGGCGGGGCCGAGGACGTCGAAGCCGCAGGTGACCGGCTGGAGTGGGTCGCCGGGGACGCCGACGTTGCAGGAGGTGGCGCCGGGGGCCGTGACGTTCGAGACGGTCAGGCCGGCCGGCAGCGCGTCCTGGAGCACCACCGTCTTCGCCGTCGACGGCCCGCCGTTGGTCACCGTGACCGAAAAGGTCAGGGCCGTCCCGGCGTTCACCGACGACGGTGTGGTCTTGTCGTACGTGATGGCGAGGTCGGCGACCGCGGTCACCGGCAGCGAGGCGCTGGCGGTGTTGTTGGCGGAGATCGGGTCGGGCGTCGGACTGGTCGCTGTCGCCGTGTCCGCGATGCTCTGGCCCTCGCTCGCCGTGTAGGCGACGACGACCGTCGCCCGCCCGGGGCCGCTGATCGTGGCCGGCGCGAGGTTGCCCAGAGTGCAGGTGGTCGAGGCGCTGGTGCCCGTGGCCGGCGTCCCGCTGCAGCTCCCCTGGCTCGGCGTCGCCGAGCTCATCGTGAAGGTGCCGTTGGAGGTGGCCGCGTCGGTCAGGACGACCGAGCGGGCCGTCGACGGCCCGTTGTTGTCGACGTAGATGGTGCACTTGCCCGACTGGCCGGCGAGGACGCTGCTGTCGCAGGTCTTCTGGACCTGGAGGTCGGCCTGCTCGTTGACGGTCACGGCGACCGACGCACTGTTGTTGGTCGTGTCGGGGTCGAGCTCCGTGGCCGTCACGGACGCGGTGTCGGTGATGGTCGTCGTGCCGCCCGAGCTGTCGAGCCCCGGCGCCACCTGCGTGCTGATCTCGATCGGGATGGACTGTCCGCTCAGCATCGTGCCGAGCGGGCAGGTCAGGACCTGCGCTGCCTGGCTGCAGGCGACCGTGCTGGTGCTGTAGGTCACGCCCGCCGGCAGCGTGTCGGTGACGACGACGTTGTGCGCCGTGGCCGGCCCGTTGTTGGTGACCGTCAGGTCATAGCGGAGCTGCGACCCGGCGTTCACGGGGCTGGGCGTGGCCGTCGCGCTGATGGCCAGGTCGGCGGGGTTGCAGGTGGGGAACCGGAACGAGGCGATCTGGGTGTTCCAGTTCGCGATGCCGGCGTTCACGTAGGTGGGGGAGGCGATGTACTCCTGGGTGTACCAGAAGGTGCAGCCGTCGGTCGGGTCCAGGTTCATCGCGCTGTAGTCGCCCCAGCGGGCGCGGTTCGAGCCGTCCCAGCCGAAGTCCTGCGCCCCGCCGCCGTCCTTGATGTCGATCTCGCCCTGGGGCAGCAGCCCGAGCGGGTCGGAGGGCAGGCGGCCCGCCGCCCGGATCGACGGGAACGTCTTGGTGCTCGAGATCGAGTAGCCGACGGCGATGTCGCCGGCCTGGTCCATGGCGATGCTGCCCATCCAGCGACTGTCGGTGTCGGGCGCGTAGGTGCCCTGCTGGTAGAGGACCCAGTCGGCGCCGTAGCTGCCGCCGCGCCGCAGCTCGTACCAGCGGATCCCGGACTGCCCGCCGCCGACGTCCACCGAGTGGTTCACGACGGCGGTCTCATAACTGCCGAAGTTGCGGTACTGGAACCGGCTCATGAGCCGGTCGGAGACCGACTCGACGTTGGGCGAGGCCGGGATCGAGCACGGGCTCGGGTTGGGATAGCAGCTGATGGCCTGCGTCGTCCCGTTCGGGGTCGGCTGGGCGATGCCGCCGACGGGCGTGAAGTTGGCGACGGCGATGTCCGGCAGGGCAGTGAGGGTGGTGTTCAGGGGCGACTGCCAGTCGACGTGCATCGACCACTTCTTGAGCGTCGTCGGCGCCACGAAGCGGGTGAAGGTCTCCGGCGTCCCGAAGGCGGGTGCCGTCCCATCCCAGTCGGCGAAGAGCAGTTGCGGGTCCGAGCCGAGGTTGGCGTACGCGTCGGCGTCGCAGCCGAAGCACTGGAAGGTGGCCGGGTTGCCGTTCAGCATGTTCGAGCGGTCGAAGGCGAAGGCACCGCCGCCGCCGGAGCCGCCGCCCCAGTTGAAGGTCGCGTAGTACCCGTCCGGCCAGACGCTGATCTTGGGGTAGTCGTCCCACTTCGTGGCGCTGACCTGGAAGTCGTAGACGAACCAGCCCGGGGCCGTCGGGTCGCTCGTCTGGGAGATGGCGAAGCATTCGTCGGAGGGGCCCGCTCCCGACACCGCGAAGGCGAACTGGGTCAGGACGAACCGGTTCGCGGCAGCGTCGTAGCGGGCGATCGCGTCGCCATCGTTGTACTTCGCGCAGGTGGTGCCGGGCGCGGCGGCCGCCCACAGGGTGTTCGTGTTCTTCGAGCCGCCGAGGAGCTCCTGGCCGTCGGACTTGCGGTAGACGTCGAAGGAGTCATTGACGACCTGGAGGTAGTCGCTGATCCCCACGTCGCCGTGGGTGTCGGGCGGCACCTTGCCGTTGACGTTCCCGAGTCCGGCGAAGTTCGCGATGGGCGGCGTCATCGCGCCGGTCGAGGTGGGCAGGTTGCCGCCGGAGGTCGCGAGCAGCGGGTCGCGCGGGCCGTTGCTCGGCGCGGTGCTGGCGCCGTCGAGCTCGTCGGCGCTCGGCCGCGAGGGGCCGCGATGGCGGGTCGCGGTCGGGAGGTCGCGAAGGGACCCCGTGTAGACGAAGGCGCGGACGGGGCGGCTCGCCCCTGCGCCATGGATGACGGTGGGCGCGGCCTGGACGCCGGCCTGACGTCCGGCAGCGGTCGTCGAAACCGCGCCGGCTGATGCGGTGGAGAAGGTCGAGAGCAGGGCACTCAGCAACGCAGCGGTGGTCGCCACCGCGAGTGATCGACGCTTGGGCATGGTCCTTCCCCTGAGGACGACGGAGACCCGTCGGAACGCTGGACAGTTCGTGCTGGGCGGCGCGACTGACGGAGGCTGGGCTACCTCCTTCGTCCCGCGGGCCGCCCTCCGACGCAGACCGGTGGCCGACTGCTCTCTCGCCCGCGGGACGGGCGCGCAGTCGCCGACGGCGGGAAGGGACGGGAGCGCTCGGAAGGGCTGCGCGGCTGACGGAACGCGCGGTCCGGGATCTCGCGACGCGCGGGCCGGAACGAACTCGTGGACCCGTCGCTACCTCGTGGCCAGGGACGTGGCCAGGGCATGGACCCCCTCCGGAACGGTGCCCGGGGTATACAGGCAGCCCGCGACCGGCGTCAACTCGGTTATCCACATCCCCGCTGTCGGCTTGCCGACACTAGCGGATGCCGGTGTCGTACCTGACCGCGAGGGTGATCGGCGGGCCGTTCGGCGGGACCGCGAACGCGACCGGCGGTGCGGTCCCGAGCAGGCCGGCGACGGGCTGCGGGACCAGACGGTACGACCCCGCGGGCAGCGTCAGCTGGAACGCGCCATCGGCGCCGCTCTGCACCCGGTCGAGCTCCTGGCCGGCGGCGTCCTGGACCACGAGGGTCGCGCCGGCGACAGGGCGCTCGCGGCAGGCCGGGTCGGGCGAGGTGGTGCTGACGACGGCGCAGGTCGGTCCCGCCGTCACGAGCCCGCTCACCGTCGGCACCCCCGGACCCGCCACGGCGTCCGGTGGGACCGAGGGGCCACTCTCGCCGAGCAGCTGCAGCAGGCCGCCGCGGGTGACGTGAAAGCGCCAGCTGTGCTCGGCCAGGCAGCCTGACGGGCAGTCGCCCCAGCCGATCCGGACGGTCAGGTCGAAGCCGTCACCGGCGGCTGCGACGCGATACCAGCTCGCCTGGCCGACGAGGGCGGGATCCGCGGGCTGGATGCCCCGGAACCGCGGCTCCGACCCGAGGACGAGCTGCGCTGCGCGTGCAGCGTCGAGTGCGTGGCCGCTGGCGGTCGGCCCGGCGGACGCCGCGCCCGAGGGCGGGGCCGCGCCGGTGGTCGCCGGCGCGCCCGAGCAGGCGGCCAGGACGACGACCACGAGGCCGAGGACGAGACCGGCACGACGACCCATGGCTGGGTGGACGCTACGGTGCCGCGTCGGGTTCCCGCCCCGAACGCGACGGGGCGCCGCCGTCACTCGATCGAGACGGGATCGGGCAGGACGACGCCCGGGCCGAGGGCCGGCGCGAACAGGTCGCCGGACCGCTCGACGCGGGCGAGCACCTCGGCCGGGAGGCGGCGACGAGCTCGGGGAAGTAGCGCCCCAACGGTCGGTCGTGCCGGCTCGGCAGGTCCACCGCCTCCGCGTTCCGGAAGACGAGGCAGCGGAACCCGTCCCATTTCGGCTCGTAGACATAGTCGCCGACCGGCAGCTCCCGGGCGAGCCGGGCGAGCATCAGAGAGACCGGCGGCCGGACAGGGAGCGCAGCGCTCACTCGCCGAGGATGGCTCGCCGTGTGCAGCGGCGGCGGCGACGGACGTCCCGCGACCGTACGGCTGCCTCGCAAGGACGCAGGGCGGCGTTCGCCCGCCGTCGCCCATCCGGCGCGAACTCGCCACGTCCCTGTCGCGTACCGGGGCGACGCCGACACCAGGGGGCGGTCGCGGCGCCGCCACACTCGGCATCCAGCCTTCGGCTCCCCACCCATGACGACGCTGCTCGCCGAATCCGCCCTCTACCTCGCCATCGCGACCGGCCTGCTTCTGCTCGCCGGCCGGCGGCCGCTGCCCGGCTACTCGCTCCGCCTCGTGGTGTGGGCGGCGGTCGCCCTCGCGCTCGGCATCGGGACCGGCCACGTCCGCCTCGTCGTGAGCGGCGGCCCGCCGCTCGTCCTGCCCGGCCCGACGGATGGCTGGAGCGGCATCTCCCTCGCCGTGGGGCTGCTGACCGTGCTCGCGCCGCGGCGCTGGTGGGCGGTCGGCGCGCTGGCCTTGGGCAGCCTCGTGGTCGCCTCCGCCGTCTACATCGCCTACCTGTTCAGCGTCACCTTCGTCCTCTCCGATTCCCCGCTCAGCATCGCCCTGGGGCTCGTCCTGTTCGGCCTGGAGCTCGTGGCGCTGTCGCTGATGGCCGCCAGCGTCTTCGAGATGCTGGACGCCCTCTGCCGGCCGGTCGAGGTCGCCCGCGCGCCCGAGCTGAGGCACTCGCCGGCCGTGGCGTTCCAGGTCCCGACCCACGAGGAGCCGGTCGAGCTGGTCCGGCAGACCATCGCCCGCCTGACTGGGCTGCGCTACCCGCGGGAGCGACTGGTCATCCAGGTCATCGACGACAACACCGCGGACGCCGCCCTGTGGCGGCCGATCCAGGCCGAGTGCGAACGCCTTCGCGGGGAGGGCTGGCGGGTCGAGTTCGCCCACCTGCAGGACCACCCCGGGTTCAAGGCCGGCGCCCTGAACTGGGGGATGGCCCATCTGCCAGCAGACGTCGAGCTCATCGCCATCATCGACTCCGACTACCTGGTCGAGCCCGACTTCCTCGAGGCGACGGTCGGCTTCTTCGAGGATCCTTCCATCGCCTTCGTGCAGAGCCCCCAGGAGTACCGGGACTGGGAGGGCAGCGGCTTCTACCGGGCCTGCCACACGGGCTTCGCCTACTTCTTCCGGGTCGGGATGATCAGCCGCTCGTACCGCGACTCGATCATCTTCGCGGGCACGATGGGCATCGTCCGGCGCAGCGCGATCGAGGCGATCGGCGGCTGGGACGAGGCGATCATCACCGAGGACGCCGAGGCGAGCCTGCGGATGCTCGACCGAGGCGGCCACGGGATCTATGTCCCGCGGGCCTACGGGCGGGGGATCATGCCGCTGACCTACGAAGGCCTGCGCCAGCAACGATTCCGCTGGGCCTTCGGCGGGCTGCAGATCCTGCGCAAGCACTGGCGGTCGCTGCTGCCCTGGAGCCGCTCGGGGCTGGACCAGCGCCAGCGCCGCGACTACCTGCTGGGCGCCCTGTGGTGGTTCAACGACGCGCTGACGCTCGGCTTCGCCGCCTTCATCTCCGCGACGGCGATCGGCGTCGTCACCGGCCGGCCGTTCGTCGTGCAGCGCCTGGAAGGCCTCGGCCTCGTCCTCCCGCTGCTGTACATCGTGCTCGGCCTCGTCCGCTACCTCTGGGGCCTGCGCATCGCGGCCCGCGTGTCGCTCGCCGAGGCGATCGCGGCGTTGCGGGTCAACCTGAGCCTTTCGTGGGTCGTCACGCTCGCCTGCGTCCGCGGCCTCGTCGAGAAGCGCGGCGTCTTCCTACGGACGCCCAAGTTCGCCGGGTCGGCGAGCATCCGCGAGCTGCGCGTGGTGTGGGTCGAGACGCTCCTCGCCATCGCCTCCGCGGCGCTCGCGATCGGCGTCTTCCTGGTCGCCGGGTTCAGCATCCTGACGCTGACGGTCGACACGCTGCTCGTCTGGAGCGCCTTGATCTACGGCTCCGCGACGGCGTTCGCGCTGGCCGACCCGAAGCGGCCGCCGGCGCCGCTCCGCGAGAAGGCCGCCCGCGAGCTCGGCGCAGCGGCGCTCCAGAGCCCGCCGGCGCGTGGCCTCGCCGCCGGCGGCGTCGTCATCGTGGTCGCGGCCCTCGTCGCGGCCCTGGTCGGGGAGAGCGGGCGCGCTCCCGTGCCGGGCACGGCCGTGCCGGTGCCGCCGGCGCCGCAGGCACCGATCGCGGCACTCGCGCCGTCGTCGGCCTCGCCGGCGCCGTCCCTCGCGCCCCCGGCGAGCGTCCCTTCGGGATCGCCCGCGGCATCGCCCGCGGCATCGGCGGTGCCCGCCTCGGCGATGCCGCTCCCGTCGGCTGCGCCGTCGGGCTCGCCGCCGCCCCCGGTCGCCTCCGCTTCGCCATGATCGCGGCCCGTGGACGACGGCCGCGAGGTCAGCCGATCCGCTCGGACAGCGACACGACGATCCCCTCCGGCCCGCGGACGTGCGCCATCCGCCAGGTCTGCTCGTACTCCGCCACGTCGCCGACCAGGCCGTAGCCGTCGGCCGCGAGCCGCTCGAGGATCGGCTCGAGGTCGTCCACCTCGAAGCCGACGTTGCGCAGTCCGATCTCGTTGGCCATCGCGTCGGGCCGTCCGGGCCGGTGGGCCGGTCGCACGAAGCGCGCCAGCTCGAGGCCCGTGCCTCCGCCTGGCGGCCGGAGCATGACGATCTCGCTGCGGGAGCCCGGGATGCCGATGACCGTGTCGATGAACTCGCCCTCCACGAACGTCGTGCCCTCGACCTCGAGACCGAGCCCGACGAAGAAGGCGGTGGCGGCGTCGAGGTCGGCGACGGTGATGCCGACATGGTCGAAGCGATGGATGCGTGGCATGAGGGGACCTCGTCAGGCTCGGGATTCGTCGACGACGGGCGGGCGACGCTCGATCGCGACGGGGACGCCGTGCTCCGCGGCGAGGGCGGCGGCCAGCTCGGCCTCGTCGAGGCCCGCAGGTTGCTCCGTCGCCGCCGCCCCGGAAGCGACGCTCGCGGTGGCGGGGCCGCTCGTCGGCGAGGCGGTCGCCAGCACCGAGCCGGCGATGACGAGCCCGAACCCGACGGCCATCCCGACCGTCAGCGGCTCGTGCAGGACGCCGACGCCCAGCAGGGCGGCGACGGCCGGGTTCACGTACGTGATGACCGTCGAGCGGACCGGCCCGATCGCCTCGATGAGGGCGGCGAAGAGCAGGAAGGCGACCGCGGTGCAGACGACGGCGAGGATGACGACGGCGAGGACCGCACCCGCGCTCGGGACGGACGCGGGCCGTTCGAGGGCCGCGATCGGCGCGTAGACGAGGGCGCTCGCCGAGAGCGAGAGGGCCATCACCCCGAGCGACGGGAGCCCGGCCAGCGGCCGGGCGAGGATGGCCGGCCCGATCGCGTAGCCGACGACGACGAGGCCGACCTCGCCGATGGCCAGCGCGTTCGAGACCTGCAGGTCGACGCCGACGATGGCCGCGACCCCGACGAGCCCGACGAGCAGCCCGAGGCCGTTGCGGCCCGAGACGTGGTGGCGGGCGCGAGTCGCGACCGCGATGACGGTCCCCACGAGCGGCACACCCGCGACGAGCAGGCCGGCCAGCGAGCTGGTCAGCTGCTGCTCGGCGGAGGCGAGCAGGATCCAGGGCACGGCGATCTCGGCGGCGGCGAAGGCGAGCAGCCAGCGCCAGCGGGCGAGCACAGGGCGGAGGTCGGTCCGCAACAGGGCGACCGGCAGCAGGATGACGGCGGCCAGGCCGGTCCGGGCGAAGACGAGGACGGCCGGCGGGATCTCGGCGACCGCGATCCGGATGAAGAGGTACGGGATGCCCCAGACGAGGGACATCAGGCCGAACAGGACGAGGGCGCGGCGGGTCATGCCGGGACGGCCGGGCGGAACTGCATGGGGGCCCATCTTGGCAGAGGCGGCGCGGAGCCGCTGCGGCTCGAGCCGCGCCGCAGGCTGCCCGGGCGGTCCCCTCCGTCCGCAACGAACGTGAAGAAACCCGCCGGGTGGATCGCCCGGCGGGCTTCGTGATCGGTCGCGATGGGCGAGCTAGGGGGTGTACGTCCGCACGTACACGTCCTGGTTCGGGCCGGTCGTGCCGGGCTTGCCCCGGAAGTCGGTCCAGGCGGCGTGCGCCGCCCCGTCCGAGCCGAGGGCGACCTGGCTGTAGTCGCCGATGAAGGCGCCGTTGGCGAACTGGACGTAGGGGTTGGAGCCCTGCGAGGTCAGCCGCGTCTCGGCGGCGAATCCGTCGGACGAGGTCCGCGCGGCGTAGTCGAGGCAGACGTCCCCCGAGGCGACCCACGCCGCGACCGAGGTGCTCGCGGCGGAGGCGGGGATGGCGTACAGGCAGGCGGGCGTGCCGCTGTTGTCGTAGCCCCGGGTGTAGTAGCTGACGGTGACCGTTCCGCCGTTCGCGGCGACCGCCGGGAAGACCTTGTCGCCGGCGCCGCTCGTGACGGTCTGGACCGTGGCGCTCCCGATCGAGCTCCACGTCCCCTGCAGCAGCTTGACCTGGTTGGAGGTCGTGCCGCTGAACGAGGTATGGCCAGTGCCGCAGTTGCCGGCCCCCTGGTCGTCAGCCCAGGCGATGGCGATCTTGCCGGTCGTCGGGTCGATGCTCATCGAGGGGTACGAGTTGAGCCGGAAGTGCTCGCCGGTGAGCGTCTGGCGGCCGCCGAACATCGGGTAGCAGTCGAGGTCGTCGTAGACGCGGGCCAGCTCGGCGTTCGACCAGTGCAGGCCGGCGTCGGTGGAGCGGGCCAGGACGAGCGCGTCGGTGGCGTAGCCGGTCGAGGGCGAGGCCGCCTCGTAGGCCACGTACAGCGCGCCGTCGTTGCCGAAGGCGACCTGCGAGCCCTGGTCGTACGGATGGGCCGCATCGGAGATCGGGAAGCCCTGCCGGTTCCAGGTGTGACCGTGGTCGAAGGAGATGGCCCCGACGATCGGCGAGGAGAGATAGCCGGCGCCATGGGGTCCCTGGTTGAAGACGGTCCACGTGACGACGACCGAGCCGTTCGGGCCCGCCGCCAGCCACTCCTTGTCGTTGAAGAAGTTGCCCGCCTTCTGGTAGGCGACCATGTTCGGGGCCGACCACGTCCGACCGCCGTCGGTCGAGGTGCTGACGGCGACGCCCGAGGCCGGGCTGACCCGGCTGAAGACGATGTTGGCGTAGTAGGCGACGCCGTCCGGGCCGAAGGCCATGACCGGGTCACCCGCCGAATCCATCAGCTTGAAGTTGCCCTGGCCGCCGGTCTCCGCGGTCAGGCCCGGGACCTGGACGTTGCCCCAGGTCGAGCCCCCGTCGAATGAGTAGTACGCCCAGCCGGTGCCGTCGTTGAGGCCGTCGAAGTCGCAGCAGACGCGGTAGTCGTTGGCGCCCGCGATGACGTTGCTCGCGTTCGTCGGGTTGACGGCGATCGTCGTCTCGTTCTGCGGCGTGGTGCAGCCCCGGTTCGAGGCGCCGCTGTTGTTCACGGCGTCGCCGACGATGGCGTCGACCTCGGCCGCGGTGGGGACCGCGTAGCTGAAGTTCAGGCTGTCGACCGCAGCCGTCCGGCAGAGACCCCAGGCCGCCGTGGCCGAGTCGGGGTTGGCATCAGCCTCGCCACCGGCCCACGGGGCGTTGACGGCGGACGGCAGGAACCGGTCTGCAGGTGCCGCGGCGGAGACGGTGGCGGCCGGCACCATCGCCGCCAGGAGCATGAGGGCCGTCACCGAGACGGCCAGAGCGCGACGCGTTCTGCGCATCGATCCTCCCCTGCGGGTGCCCTCGAGGGCCCGCTGGATGCTCGCCGACGCATCGCCGTACGGCCGCGTGACGGGTCGTGCTGTCCGACCCGCGGAGCCTTCTCCTCCGGCTCCGTCCCCGCGCGACCGGTCCCCACGACCGCCGGTCCCGGGCCAGGCGGCCCGGTCCCGGCATCTTGCCACCGCGCGGCGCATCGTGCGACCGCGCATCTCCACCGCGGTGCCCGACCGCACCGCTTCTCGCCGCGGGGCTCCCCTCCCGCAAAATGTGCAGTGGAATGGTGTACGATCGGTGCAGCGTTCCCTCCGGCATCTTGGAGACCCCGGCCGTATCGCCGGGGTCTCTCTGCGTCCGCGCCGGGTTCGCGGCCAACGGGCGTCGCCCCGCCAGCCTCCTACCCCGAGGCGAGGGCCGCTGGCGAACCCCCTCCCGGATCCGCCGAGAGCGGCTCCACGAGGCGGAGCGTGATGCGGACGGGGCCCTTCGGGTCACGGTCCGCCACCGCGCGGTACTCGAGCTCGGCCGGCCGACCGTCCGCCCGGACGATGCGCGTCGTCGTGTGGAGCGTCCCCGTCCGGCGGAGGATGTCCACCAGCCACGGCGTGTCCTCGCGGCGCTGGAGGAGGCGCCCGGTGGTCGAGGCCAGGAGCTCGGCCGGTGACAGGCCGAACAGCGCGGCGGCGCCCGCGCTCGCCTCCACGACCCGTCCGTCCCGCATGGTGAGCCAGGCCGCGTCGGGGTCCTCCCACCACGCGTCCTCGGCGTACGGGCTCCGCTCGCCGTCGCGATAGACGAGCAGGACCTGCGTCCGCGCCCCGAAGCCGATGGGGTGGCCGAGCGGCGTGACGACGACGCCCGGGTAACGGACCCGAAGGCGGGCCGCCAGCTCCGCCGCGAACGACAGCGCGTCGCGTGGCGCCAGCCGGGCACACAGGTCCTCGACCCGGGCGACGAATGCGTCGTCCCAGCTCGGGAGGGAGATCGGGGCGAACCACTCGCGGGCGCCGTCGAGGGGCGGCAGCCGGGCGATGCGGCAGCGCAGGAGCGCACCGTCGCGCTCTCCGTGGACCGCCAGATCGACGGGTTCGCCTCGAGCCGACACGACGCGGATGGTCGAGTCGACGGCGCCCTCCTCGAGGGCGAGCCGGAGCAGGAGGGCGAGGTCGTCCGAGGAACCGGGCACACCGAAGGTCCGGGCGTCGGCGCCCACGAGCCCGGGCAGGGGCCGGCCGCCGAGGACGGCCGCCCGTTCGTCGACCTCGACGATCCGCCCGTCCACGTCGACTGCGATGGAGCCGACGTTGCCCCCGCGCCACCACGCCTTCGGCAGGGCCGGCGGTCGCACGCGACCGTCCCGGAAGACGTACCAGACCGGATGGACCTCGCCGCCGAGCTGGCGCGGATGGACGACCGCCTGCGGGTAGAGGCCGCGGAGGTGGAGCTGGAGGCGGCGCATGCTCGGCGAGCCGAGGGCCTCGAGCGCGTGCTCGGCGAAGCGGCCGAACAGCCGGTCAGTGGAGGGCGCCGTGACGAGCCGGGGCAGGGTCCCGCCCGACCGCGGCATCGGTCCCCGAAGGGCGAGCCAGTCTCCGAGGGCGGACCGGATCGTCGCCTCGACGTCGTCGCTCGGCGAAGCCCCGAGCGGCTGCAGCAGGATCGAGTGGAGACCGGGCGCCGGCACGTTCGCCACGGACCGGTGGAGGAGGAGCCGGGGCCCGCCCAGGACGGAGCCCGAGTCGACCAGCGCCTCCTCCCGGCCGTCGCGCAGGTGCGTCGCCCAGCGCTCCTCGAGGCGCTCCCGGGCGGCGATCGTGACGATGTCGTCGAGCCGCCGCTGCAGCAGGAGCTCGGCCGGCACGCCGAGGAGCGCCTCGACGCCCGTCGAGGCGTCCACGATCACCCGCTCGCCGTCCACCACGAGCACGGCCGGCACGCCGACGACGGCGTCGGGGCGGGCCGGGTCGAAGACCTCGAACGTCTCGAAGGTGAAGTGGCTCGCCAGGTCGGTGAAGCGTGGGTCGATCCCGGGCCCCTCAGGACGTTCCGCCAGGTACGTCCGCATCCGGTCGCGGTCGCGCCACAGGGCCACGGCCACCAGCTCGACTGCGTCCTCCTGCAGGCGCCGACCGAGGAGCAGCCCGTGGACGTCGCCGCTCGCGAGGAGCGTCGAGCGCTGGCGCCGGACGAGCTCGAGGGCAGCGGCCTCGCGCTCGAAGGGCACGACAGCGCGGACGATGCCGACGGTCCCGTTCGCCACGAAGCCGATGGGATCACCCTCGGGCTCGGACAGCTCCAGGTGCTCGGGCGTCGCGAAGGCGACGACGCCCTCGACGGCCCGGAACAGGCTGCTCGGACCGGCCAGGCCGTCGACGGTGGCGACGGCCTCGATGCTGTGCCAGGTCGAGACGGCGAGGTAGCCGAGCCGGCCGCCCTCATCGCGGACGCCGACGACGTAGGCAGCAGGGTCCTCCCGCCCGGCGGAGGCGGGCAGGACGTCATCGCGGAGGCGGGCGGCGAACGCGGCGGCGTCCGCGGCCGACGCCTGTCCCCGCAGCAGGCGCAGGATCACGATGACCCGGCCCTGCCGCCGGCGTTCGGCTGTCGCACGTTGTCGATGGTGCGGGATGGACCGCCCGGGACGGAAGTTACAGTTCCGTTACACGGGGTCCGCGGCGGCCGTCGTCGCGCCCGGAGCCGTCGGCGCGCTGGCCGCCCGACCTCGACGCCGACCCGCTGCTCGGACCCGACCGTCCCGTGGCGCGGGCCGGCCTCAGCCGGCGGCGGCCCGGGCCCGCGGAGCGGCGCTGCCCCAGTCGCTCGCCCGCCGCCGGGGGACGACGGACGAGCCGACGGGGGCGGCCGCGCCCTCGAGGCGGAAGCGGCCGACGAGGCCGTCGAGCGTGGCTGCCATCTCGGCGAGGCTCGCCGCCGAGGCGACGACCTGCTCGGCCTGGGCGCTCAGCTCTTCGGTCGAGGCGGAGACCTCCTCGGTCGCGGCCGAGTTCTCCTCGGCGACCGCGGCGATCGATTCGACCGAGCCCGCCACGGTCGCCGCAGCGGCCGTCATCCGGCCCGCCGCCTCGTTCGTCTGGCGGGCGATGCCGGCGATCGCGTCGGAGGCGCTGACGACGGCGGCCGTCGCGGTGCCCATCGAGCCGACCGCGCCGGCGATCCGCTCGGCGGCGCCGTGGGTCGCCGCGACGGCGGTCGCGATCTCCTCGAGCGAGCGGCTCGCCCGCTCGCTCAGGGCGGCTCCGGTCTCGACCTCGCCGGCCCCCGCCCCCATCGCCGCCACGGCGGCGGCGGTGCCCGCCTGGACCTCGGCGATGAGGGCGGCGATCTCCTTGGTCGCCCGGCCGCTCCGCTCGGCGAGCTTGCGCACCTCGTCGGCGACGACGGCGAAGCCCTTGCCCTGCTCGCCCGCCCGGGCCGCCTCGATGGCGGCGTTGAGGGCGAGCAGGTTGGTCTGCTCGGCGATGTCGTCGATGGTGTCGACGATGGCCCCGATCTGGCTCGACTTC
>DASVYJ010000085.1:0-15779 GCA_036392215.1 Candidatus Limnocylindrales bacterium
GTCGAGCCGACGCCGCCGATCGCGTCCTCCGACGCGGCCTACCTGCGCGGCATCGCCAAGCTCGGCGAGCAGCTGGTGACGCTGCTCGATCTCGACGGCCTGTTCGGCGCGGGCGAGCTGGGGACCGCTGCCGCGGCGTGATGCAGGATCTTCCCATCGGGAGGGGCGAGGGAGACGGATCCAGGCATCCCGTTCGTCGTCCTGGCGAAGCCGACCTCGTCGGTGATCATGGCCAGGCCCGGCCGACCCCTCGTAGCTGACCCGGCCGGGCAGCCCACGCACCGGGTGTCAGGATCGGCTACCCCGCCGGATCCGCCTCCGCGTCCGGTGCCAGCCGTTCCAGGACGAGGCGGTCGCCGGCGGCGAGGTCCGCTGCCGTGATCGTGGCCGTCGGGACGCCCGCGAGCGAGTAGTAGCCGACCGCGAGGCGGACGCGCCCGGGGGAGCACTCCTGCGGCAGCACCACCTGCCACTCGCGGGTCCGCCTCGAGAACCAGTGCCAGCGCTCCGCGAGCGCGGCCAGACCCCGCGCGTGCACCAGCGCGGCGGCCGCGGTGCGGCTCCGTGCGCGGCCGAGCTCGCCGTGGAAGACGGTCAGCGCGAGCCACTCCCCGGGCCCCTGGGCGATGAACCCTTCGAGCTCGCCATCGTCGGCCCGACGGATCTCGATCAGGCGCACCGTTCCTCGTCCCCCACGAGCGCTGGGGCCACGCCGCGCCGCGGCCTCACCGGCCGGGCGTCTCCTCGGTCGGTTCCATCTCGAACGGGGCGAGCCGGATCGTGAACGCCGCCCCACCGCCGGCCGACGCCAGCTCGACCTCGCCGCCCATCGCCTCGACGAGCCGGCGGACGACGAACAGGCCGATCCCGGCTCCCGGCGCACGGCCGTGGATCCGCGGCGAGCGGTAGAAGAGGTCGAAGACCCGCTCCCGATCCGCCGGATCGATCCCCGGCCCGTCGTCGGCCACGACCAGCACCACCTCGTCGCCGTCCCGGCGGGCGCCGATCGTGACGTGCCCTCCGCCGTACTTCGCCGCATTCGAGAGCAGGTTGCGCAGGACCTGCCCGAGGAGCTCGTCGTCGCCCCGCACGACCGGCAGGCTAGGCTCGACGTCGACCTGGAAGACGACACCCGGCCAGATCCGCTGCTCGGCTGCGACGATGGCACCCACGATGCGCTGGACGAGGACCGGGTCGTGGACCGCCATGCCCAGCCCGCGCTCGACGCGTGACAGGACGAGCAGGTTCTCCACGACGCGCGCCATCCGCTCGGCCTCGCTCTCGACGTCGGCCCGCAGCTCCTCGCGGACGGCGGCATCCAGCGACTGGCGAGCCAGCAGCCGCGCGCCCCCCGCGATGGAGGTCAGCGGCGTCCGCAACTCGTGCGCGAGCACGCCGAGGAAGGCTTCCCGGGCCGCCTCCGCCTGCCGCCGCTCGGTGACGTCGGCGACCACGGCGACGGCAGCGACGGCGGAGCCATCCGCCGCGCGGACCGGCGCCGAGCTCAGCGCGATCGTCCCCCGCGTCCCGTCGAACCGCTCGATGGCGATCTCCTCCGCGACGACCACTTCGCCGCCGCGGATGCTCCGCGCCAGCGGCCACTCCTCATCCGCGTACGGTCGCCCGTCGGGGTGGAACCCGTGCCACAAGCCGTACTCCTCGACCGACCTCGACCGTCGTTCGCCGCCCCAGATCCGCCGCAGCGCCGAGTTCGTCGAGACCACCCCGCCCCGCTCGTCGGTGACCGCCACCCCGAGCGGCATCTGCTCGATCACGGCCTCGAGCACCTCGCGCGCCGAGCGTTCGGCCAGGTGAGCCCGAGCACGAGCGATCGACGAGGAGGCGATGTTCGCGAGCATCCGCGCCGCGACGAGTCGTTCGTCAGAGAGGTGGCCGGCCTCGAACCCGAGGGCGAGCACACCGACCGCCAGATGGGGGACGCGGAGTGGGACGAGCGCAGCTTCGCCGTCGCCGACGAGACGCTTGATCGGCGCGTCTGGCGCGAACCGGGCCAGCTGACGGCGGCTTCGGACCACCAGCGTCTCAGCCGTCCGGGCGACCTCGGAGAGGGCATAGCGAGCGGCCAGCGGCAGCGATCCGAGGTCCGCGACCGCGGCTTCCGGCACACCCGAGGCACCGAGCAACTGCAGGCGCTGGCTCGCCTCGTCCAGGACGTGGAGGGTGCCCCAGGTGGCGCCGATCGCGGCCAGCGTATCCGGCAGGACGACCCCGGCGATCTCCTCGGGTCGGACGTGCTCAAGGACGTCGCGGCTGATCTGGGCCAGGACCGAGGCACCGAGGCGTTCCCGCTCGAGGGCCTCCTGCGTCCGGCGGACGACGGTGACGTCCTGGACCACGGCCAGCAGGGCGACGATCCGGCCCTCGGCGGCGAGGGGCTCGAAGCTCTCGAGCCAGACGCCCTCGGCCTCCGCCGCCGTCGCCCCCGTGACCACCATGTCGCGGACGGCCGGGCCGCCGGCGAGCACCCGACCCATCGACCGGACGGCGGCCTGGTCCACGTCGGGGACGACCTCGCTCACGGGCCGCCCGACGTGGTCGGCCGCGGCGATCCCGTTGATCCGCGCCAGCGCCTCGTTGACGTAGACGTACCGTAGCTCGCGATCGACGATGGCGACCCCGACCGGCGAGGCGTCGAGGGCGAGGCGGAACAGGAGCGCCTCGGTCACTCCGGGATCGGCTTCGGCGAGGGTCAACGCGGGGCCTGCTAGCGTGGGGACGGGACGCGGGGCCGATGGTGCCATGCCCGGCCTCGCGATGTCACCCCCCTGACCGGACGCGGACTCGGCCCTCGGACCCGGCGCTCCGACCCGGTGCTCGGACCTCACCGTCCCGTGGCGCGGGCCGGCCTCAGCCGGCGACGGCCCGGGCTCGCGGAGCGGCGCTCAGCTCCTCGGTCGAGGCGGAGACCTCCGCATCGCGAGGAGCTTGGAGCGGACGGACAGGCGCACGGCGAGGACTTCCGTATGCCGCTGGCGGACTGGCTGGCCGTTCTGTGCCCGCGAAACGCCAGTGAGGGTGGCGTTCGCCTCTGGGCCAGCGTCGTTCCGCCGCCCGCACGAAGCAGGATCGTCCGAGGTATCGGGCGTTCACGGCGACTGCTGTAGGCAGGACCTGCTGGACGGGCGCGCCCACGGTCGCCCCGCCATCGCCCCGCCGCTCAGCGGGGTCGGGAAGACCGCGCCGGGCTGTACTCTGAAGCGGATGCCGCAGAAGCGCTCCGTCACCCGAGGCCGCCACTTCCGCTCCGGGCCTCCCCGTGGATGCCGCGGCTGCGCCGCGGGTGCGCGGGCCGCTTCTCGCATCTCCCGATGACGCCTGTCGGGGCCCTCGCCATCGCCGCCGCCGGGCTGGCCGCGGGCACGATCAACACCGTCGTCGGCTCGGGCTCGCTCGTCACGTTCCCGACCCTGGTCGCGCTCGGCTACCCACCGGTCGTCGCCAACGTCAGCAACACGGTCGGGCTCGTGCCGGGCTCCGCGAGCGGCGCGATCGGCTACCGACGCGAGCTCGCCGGCCAGCGCGGCCGCGCCGTCCGCCTCGGCATCGCCGCCGCGCTCGGCGGCCTGACCGGGGCCCTGCTGCTGCTCGCCCTGCCCGCCAGCGTCTTCGGCCGCGTCGTGCCCGTCCTGATCCTGCTCGCCTGCCTCCTCGTCGCCCTCCAGCCCCGGCTCACGCGCCTGCTCGCTGCCCGTCGGGCGACGGCCACCGGCCACTCCTGGCTGCTCGCCGGCCTCGTCTACCTCACCGCGATCTACGGCGGCTACTTCGGCGCGGCGCAGAGCGTCATCCTCATCGCCCTGCTGGCGATCTTCGTGCCGGACGACCTGCAGCGGCTCAACGGGCTCAAGAACGTCCTGACCCTGGTCGTCAACGGCGTCGCGGCGCTGCTGTTCCTGGTCGTCGCGCCGGTCGCGTGGGACGCCGCGCTGCTCATCGCGGCGGGCGCCATCGTCGGCGGCCAGGTCGGGGCGGTCGTCGGCCGGCGGCTCTCGCCCATCGCCCTGCGCGGACTCATCATCGTGGTCGGCGTCGCCGTCGCGGCCAAGCTCCTGCTCACCTGACCCGGCACCCTCCCGACGCACCACCCTCCGGGTGATGCGTCGATGCGCATCGAGCCCCGACGGCTTCTCCAGCGATGCGCCGGTACGCGATGGGATCGGCGGCGTCGCGTCGCTACGCGCTCGCGGGCCGTCGGCCCGTGAAGACCAGCATCAGCAGGCAGACGCCGCTCCAGAACAGGGCAAGCGCGACGAGCGTGAAGTAGAGCGCCTCCTCCTTCACGGGCGCCACGCCCAGCACGATGGCGACCGGGGTGACGACGATCACCATCAGCGAGAGCACCCAAACGGCCACACGGACGAACTTGATGCTCATCGGGATCGGGTCCTCTGCCGACCGCCCCTCCGGAGTCAGCGAGATGATCGCGAAGAGCCCGATGAAGGTGACCAGGAACAAGACGCTGCAAAGCGCCCACACGTCGTGCTCCATGAGGCCGTAGCGGCTGATGACAACAGGCGCGAGGGCGGCCAGGACGGCGAGAAGCCCAAGGGACACGACGCCCCGCATCCACGCGACCTCGAACGCATCGCTCGCGCCCCCGCCTCGGACGGCGATGAGGGCTCCGAAGCCGACGAAGACGCCGGCGATGCCGGCGAGCTCCATGAACAGATCGGCGTCCTGCATCCTCGGCCCTCCCGCGCGCACGGTGATCACGACCACCATGCACGGACGTCATCCCTCAGTCGAGAGGCATCCAGCCCCATCAGCACCTCGGGAGCGCTGTCCGACCTCGACACGGCGTCACATCGAGACCCCTGGCGGCACGAGGCCCGGCGTCCACCGGTTCTCCACCGGATCGTCCACGCGTCGTTCGGCGAGAAGCCGACGCTGCAAGGTCGCTGTAACGCCAGGGCCGATGTCGGCACCGTCGCGGCGATGGTCGTGCGCGGCCGACCGCCTGGAGGGCGAACATCCATCCACCGCCGTGGCGGGCGCCACCGCGGCGTGCGCCGCGGCCTGCGCCGCCTTCAGCCGGGCACGGCCACGCCTCGCTCCGGCTTGTTCCTGGCCGCCGGAGCCGTCGCCGTAGTCCAGTGGCGGGCCGCCCCTCGATTCGCTGTCGCCGTCGATCGGTCATCCCATGACACGGGGCCTGGATAACGCGCGCGAGGTCGCTGCGCGACGCGCGTCCCCGAAGCGCCGACGGCTCCGCCGGGGCGGCCTTCGCGCTGCCGATCCTGGGAAACCCCTGCTGGTTCGGGGTCCTCGGACGTCGTCCAGGGCCTGGTCGTTCGTGAGGAGCGCCGGTCTGCGCCGCGGCGGGCGCCACCGCGGCCTGTCCCGTCAGGTCGGCCAGGTCGGGTACGGCACCGCCCCGTCGACCCCGAGCAGCTGCCCCACGGTCACGAAGCCGTAGCCGAGGGCGCGGTAATGGTCGATGAGGAGCGGCAGCGCCTGCTGCGTCAGCGGCCCATTCGCGTGCATCAGGACGATCGAGCCGGAGGTCGCGCGCTCGCCGTTGACGACGAGCTGGTCGACCCCGCCCCGGCCCGTGTCCGCGAGCGTCACGTCCCAGAGGACGACGGCGCGTTCCCCGGCCGCGGCGGCCGCCTGTCGGACGAGCAGGTCCGTGGCCCCGCCCGGGGGACGGAGGATCGCCAGCGGCGCCGTCCCGGTGACGGAGCGCACCACCGCGTTCGCGTGCCGGAGGTCCGCGACCGCGGCCGCCTCCGAGAGGCAGGTCAGGTTGGCGTGGTCGTAGGTGTGGTTGCCGATCGGGAAGCCCGCCGCGGCGACTGCCCGCCAGACCGACGGACTCCGCTCCACGTTCGCCCCGATCGGGAAGAACGTGGCGTTGACCCGCGCGCTCGACAGGACGGCGAGATCCGCCAGGACGGCAGCGTCGCTCTCCCCGTCGTCGATCGTCAGGGCGATGACCTTCTCGGTCCGAACCCCGGAGCTGTACTGGGGAGCGGCCGGACCCGAGCCGGGCGCGGGCGATGGCCCGGGCGGGCACGTGACCGGCGGGTTCGAGGGGGACGGACTCGGGGCGGGCGGGCGCGAGATCGCCGGGACGGTCGAGGCTGGGCTCGGACTGGCCGAAGGGGAGGTCGTCGGAGCCGACGACGGGCTCTCGGTCGGAAGCTCCATCGAGGGCGACGGCGGACTCGACCAGCCGGCGGTCGAGGCAGCGTGGCTGGCGGGCGGGCTGGCGGCGGACGCCGCCACGCCGCAGCCGGCCACGGCGATGACGACCGCCAACGACAGGACCGCGCCCTTGCCCGCCATCGACCTCGCACCTCCTCGGCTCGCAGACCCCCTCGGCCCGACCCGCGCAGTCGACGCATCTGGGGCGTCGGTTGTGGCGGCCGCGTCCGACGCAGGACCGCTCTGCAACGGCGCCGTCAGGCAGAACGAGGCGCCCGGCGCAGTCCCTGCAGCCGAGCGCCGCCATGCTCCAGCGGTGGACGATCAGTCGCCTGACCTGGTGCGCGCGGCGTGGGAGGACGCGGCTCGTGCCGCCGAGCTTGCCGAACGCCTCGCGCAGGAGGCGGCGGACGCGGCTCGCCGGTACGACACGCTGATGCCGCCGGACGTCGCCGAGATGGCGGAGGCGACGATCCGGTCCGCCGAGCGCGCGGCCGACTGGGCGCGCGAGGTCGCCGACGAGGCCTGACCCGCGATCGGATGGATGGCTGCGATGCCGCTGCAACGTCCCGGCCCCGTCCGTAGCGGTCCCCCCGCATCTCGGATGACACCTTGCACTCGAGGGGGAGACCGAGGGATGCCATGCACGCGACTGTCCTGGTAGCCGAGGACGACGAGATCGTCCGGGCGCTCCTCGTCCGGATCCTGCGCGGGCAGGACTTCCAGGTCGTCGCCGCCCGCGACGGGCAGGAGGCGCTGGAGCTCGCCGGCGACGCGAGCGCGCTCGACCTCGTCGTCACCGACATCCGGATGCCGCGCCTGGACGGCCCGGCCCTGGTCAGCCGGCTCCGCGAGCTGCGGCCGCTCCTGCCGATCGTCGTCGTGTCGTCCGCCGACCGCGACGAGATGCTGCCGGTCCTCGCCGGCCCGTGCGCCTACGTCAGCAAGCCGTTCGACCTCGAGCAGCTCTGCCTCACCGTCAGGGCGTCCTTGCTGGCCGCCTGAGTCGACTCGCGTTCCAGCCGGCCCGGTCAGAAGGTCGGCAAGGTGACGTCGCTCAGATCGCAGCCCGGGTCGCCGAACGGCGAGGCGCCGCAGTGGAGTGGCAGGACGAACGAGCGACCGTCGGCGAAGTGGAACTCGACGGCGACCGGGAAGTCGCCGCTGCCGGGCACGGCTCGCCGAGCGAGGTGGACCGTCCAGCCCGTGATGGCGGCCGTCGGCGCCTCCGGTGTCCGCGCCAGGTCGCGCCGCGCGGCTGCCACCCACGCCTCGCAGTGCCGCGCCATCCTCGGCAGATCGCATGAGATCGCGGGCCCGATCACGGCCGGACTCGCGTTCGCGAGAGGCGCGGCCGGCGGTCCGCATCGGGCCAGGGTCAGGGCCAGGAGCACTGTCGCGAGGATGCGCATCGATCCGCCCCCTGGTGCCGAGAAAAGGGAAGGCCCGGCTCGGTGGCTGGGGGGAGAAGCTCGAGCCGGGCCTTCCACCCCTCGCGAGGGACGTACGATCGCGAGGGCGAACCCAGAGGCCGCTGCCCAAATCGGTCCCCGGGTGCTCCTGACGAGGATGCCGGCGACGCCGGGCCGTGACCAGTGTCAGAGGACCGGGCCGATCGCCACTGTGGCGCTACCCGGTCGGGTAGGTGGATACGTTCAGCAGGAGGCATCGAGTCGGGACGTCGCGGCCGCCTGCGCGTCCGGCTCGAGCACGACGACACGGTCCCGGCCCTCGGCCTTGGCTCGGTACAGGGCTGTGTCGGCTCGGGCGAGCAGTCGCGTCACGTCGTCGCCGGCGGCCGCCATCGTGACGCCGACGGAGACGCGCACGGCCGCGGCCTCGCCGTCGGGCAGCGCGACACGTGACGCGGCCACGAGGACGCGGACGCGCTCCGCGAGCTGCCGAAGTGCCGCCGGGGTGATCGGGGCGACCACGGCGAGGAACTCGTCGCCGCCCCAGCGGGCGGCCACGTCCGACGCGCGCAGGCCGGCCGCTAGGGTTCGGCCGATGGTCCGCAGGGCGGAGTCGCCCAGGGCGTGACCGCCGACGTCGTTCACCGCCTTGAAGTGGTCGGCATCGATGAGCAGCAGCCCCATGGACCAGCCGCGCTCCCGGACGTCGGCCAGTCGCGAGCGGATGACGGCTTCGGCGTGGCGGCGGTTGGCGAGCCCGGTCAGGGGATCGGCGCGAGCCTCGTCACGCAGGCGCGCGTGCTCCTCGTCGGCCGCCCGGCCCGCCGTGTCGTCGTCGAAGACCTCGACGCCTCCCACGATGAGCCCGTCGGCATCCCGCATCGCGGACGTCCGGACCGTGACGGGCACCCGGTGACCGTCACGATGGCGGAGGAAGACGCGCGCTGCGCGAGGTTCGCCGTCCGCGATCGAAGCGGCCAGCGGGCACGCCGTCAGACAGAGTGTCCGGCCGGCTTCGTCGACGTGGGCCAGGATGTTGTCGTAGCAGCGTCGCCCGAGCAGTTCGTCCGCGGCATAGCCGGAGAGCCGCGCAGCGCCGCGATTCCAGAACTGGATGCGGCGGCCGGGATCGACGAAGTAGACGCCCTCGGACAGCGTGTCGAGGACCTGGCGGTAGAACGATGGACCACCATCCGCTCCAGGCGGGGCGCCTGTCGCCAGCGGGCCCGCCAGGCCTGCCACACCGTCGGTCGGGCCCACCTTGGCCATGGCCGGCTCGGCCGAGCCCGACGGGCGTCGGCGAGCCGGTCGCCTCGGTTCGACGGGCGGGCCGGAAGGAGCGGCCGGGGTAGGGTCGGCCATCAGGCGGATGGTGTCCGGGCGAGGGAACGCCGGCTATGGCCTGATGGGCCCACCGCTCGCTCATGCATCCGACTGAGTCGTTCGTCGGGCTTGCGCGGGTCGTGCATCCTGCGTGCATGCGCGAGGACCAGGCGCTCGACGGTGGCACGAGGCGGGCCAGGGCCGATCCCGGTGCCCGGAGCACGATCTCCCGGCGCGACCTCCTGCGCGCCACGGCGGGCGGTCTGGGCGGCCTGGTCCTGGCGGCGTGCGGCGCGAGCGGCCCCGAGTCCCCGGTCGCGAGCGGCCCATCGTCGGCGACGCCGACGCTCAACCCGCCTTCCGCGTCGCCGGCGCCGGTCTCACCCTCGCCGACGCAGCGACCCTCCCCAGCTCCGCTGCCACTCGAGCAGATCGTCGCCGGATTGCTCGTCGTCGGCTTCCGCGGCCTATCGCTGGCCGACGCGCCGTGGCTCCGCGACGGCCTCGCGACCGGGCTCGGCGGCGTCATCCTGTTCGACCGCGACCAGCAGGCCGGCGGCGAGCGGAACATCCGCTCCCCGGCCCAGGTGGCGGCACTCGTCGCCGAGATCCGGGCGGCGGCCGGAGCGCGCCATGTCTGGGTCGCCGTGGACCAGGAGGGCGGCATCGTCACCCGCCTCGGCCCCAGTCACGGCTTCCCCCCGCTGGCGTCCGAAGCGGCGGTCGGCCAGGGCACGATCGCCGGCGCGCGAGCATGGGCGGCCGGGCTCGCCTCGACGCTGGCGACGGCTGGCATCGACCTCGACTTCGCCCCGGTCGTCGACCTCGACGTGAACCCGGCGAGCCCCGCCATCGGCGCCCTCGGCCGATCGTTCTCGGCCGACCCGGCTCGGGTGGCCGAGCTCGCGACGATCGAGATCGAGGCGCTCCGGGCGAAGGGGGTCCGCAGCACCCTCAAGCACTTCCCCGGCATCGGCAGCTCGACGGGCAACACGGACTTCGGAGTGGTCGATGTGACCGCGACGTGGAGCCGGACGGAGCTCGAACCGTTCAGCCGGCTGATCGCGGCCCGGACGGCGGACATGGTGATGGTCGGCCACGTCTTCCAGCGTGGCCTCGACCCCCAGTGGCCGGCCTCGCTGTCGCCGGCCGTCGTCGGCGGGCTGCTGCGCGGCGAGCTCGGCTGGGGCGGCCCGGTCGTGACGGACGACCTGCAGGCGGCGGGGATCACCCGCCTCGTCGGGGCGGACGAGGCGGTCGTCCGGGCGCTCGCCGCCGGCGACGACCTGCTGTTGTTCGCCAACCAGCAGGTCTACGACCCAGGCGTCGTCGGGCGGGTCGTGGCAGCGGTCGGCCGCGCCGTCGCCGCGGGCCAGCTCACGGAGGCCGCCGTCCGCGCGGCCTGGACCCGGGCCCACGCCCTCGGCTGAGCGCGCGCTGGCGTCCCGCTCGGAGCTTCGACCGGGGTGCGATGATGCCGGTCCAGGCTGCGGAGGAGGGATCGATGACCACGCCGACCAGCTACGAGGAGTACGCCCGCGAGCTCGCGCCGGCCCAGCGGGCCGTCTTCGACCGCCTCCGGGCCTCTATCGCTGCGGCCGCGCCGGCAGCCACGGAGACGATCAGCTACCAGATGCCCGCGTTCCGGGACGGCTCGCGCATCCTCGTCTACTACGGCGCCTTCCGGGACCACTGCAGCCTCTTCCCGGCGAGCATGGCCGTCATCGCGGGGTTCGGCGACGAGGTCGCGCCCTGGCACAACGGCAAGGGGACGCTCCGGTTCCCCTGGGACGAGCCGCTCCCCACCGACCTCGTGACCCGCATCGTCCGGGCCCGTCTCGCGGACAACGCCACGCGAAGGGGTCGCCGCTGACGGACCCCGGCCGGCGACACGGGGCGAGCCGGAGCCACGGCCGCGGACCTCAAGGCGGGTTCCGTCGCCGCCGACTCCTCCGCAGGGGCCGCCTCCGGGCGGTGCTTGTCGCTGCCCGCGCTCGAGGTCAGGAGGTCGCGTCGTGCCCCTCGCCATCGTCCTCATCGGCGTCGCCATCGGCCTGGGCGTCGGCATCGCCCTCCGGGCCGATGCCGGCGTGCCCGTCCGCTGCCGGTCCTGCGCCGCGGCGAGTTGCGCCGGGTGTCCGCTCGCCACGCGCCGCGGGGCGGCCTGAACCACGCGACCCCTGCTAGGCTGACGAACGCATGCACCGCATCGAACAGTCCAGCGCGCCGTCGTGGGCCGTGGAGGCCGGCGTCGCCGACGCCTGGGAGCAGCACGTTGGCCTGCTCGTCCGCGGGTTCCAGGTCTCCCGCGAGCAGGCGGCGGCCGCGCTCGAGGCGTGGTACCGGCGCCAGCGCGGGCGCTCGCCGGCGGACCCGTCGTACTTCCGAGACTTCCTGCCCTGGTACACCCACACGAGGGCATAGCTCGCCACTCCGGCGCGTCCAGGAGCGCCGGCGGCGACGCTGGGTCGAGGTGAGGCAGTCCGGGACATCGGCCCCTGGCCGGCTGGGGCCGATGCGCACCTCGCGTCGGGCTCGTTGGCGCGCGCACGTCGCCCCGCCTGGCTCGGGCGTGCGGCGGCGCGCCTGACGCGCCATCGAGCGGCGTCCTCCGGCCGGTGCCCCGGTGAGCGACCTGCCCACTCTGTCGATCGGTTCTGGGCGCTCGCGCTCGCCGGGACGCCCGCCAGGACGGGCCTCCGCGCGCGCCGCTGAGCCAGCGTGACGCTGACCCGCCATTCGCGTCCATCTCGCGGGCGGGGAAGCACGGGCCGCGCCAGCGACCGTCCTCGTCCGGAGGACGTCCGATGCGTCGCATGCTCGCACTCCCCGTCGTCGTGGGCCTGCTCGTCGGCCTGAGCGCGGTCCCCGTACTTGCGGCCTCGCCGCCGGCGAACGACGACGCGACCGGGGCCTTCGCCATCCCGGCGACGCTGCCCTACACGACCACGCAGGACACGCGCGGGGCGACCGCTGACTCCGCCGCAGCGCCGTGCGCCGGCTCGCTCGCCCAGGCTGGCGTCTGGTATGCCTACACGGCGACCGCCAACGCGCAGCTCGCGATCGACGCTCGGGCGACGGCCTACCCGATCGAAGTCGACGTGTACACGGGCTCGCCGGGCAGCCTCTCGCTCTTCGTCTGCTCCGGGCCGACGCCGTCGTTCCCTGCCACGGCCGGCACGACCTACTACCTGCTCTTCTCCGAGGTGGATGGGCAGTCCACCGGCGGCGATCTGGGCTTCACATTCGAAGTCGCACCGCCGCCTCCGACGGTCCAGCTCTCCATCTCGCCCATCGCGGGCGCCGATCCGAAGGCCGGGACGGTCACCGTCAAAGGCACCGTGACCTGTTCCGGGGGCGCGGCCACGACGTCCGCTGGCGCCGTGCCGGCGGCGACCACGGGCGGCGGTGGCGTCGATATCTGGGTCTACGCGGCGCAACCGGTCGGCCGGATCACGACGATCCAGGGCTGGGGCTCGGCGCACGTCGACTGCGGGGCGTCGGTGAGCTGGGCGGCGCTGACCTATCCGAACGCCGGGCTCTTCAAGCCGGGCCAGGTCCAGGTCTCGGCCCAGGCCCAGGCGTGCGACGTCTTCGCGGACTGCGCCTTCGACGACCGGTCCGCGACCGTCACCGCCCGCCGGTAACGGCGCTCCGGCGGCGTCGGATCTGCGGCGAGGGCCCGCCGCGCGCCCGGAGCGGGGACCGCTCAGGCGGCCAGCGACTCCTGGCTTCGGCGGGCCCGGACGGCCTCGCGATGGGCCACCTCGAACGCGTCGTGCAGGGTGCCGAACCGCGGGCGATCGTCCGCGATCACGCGCCCGGCGGCCATCTCGGCATCGCTCGCCACGACCCACACCCGACGCGCGTCGCCGGTCGCGAGCATCACGGCGCCGTAGCCGAACGATCGGAGGCAGGCCTGGTCGGTGCGGAGGGGGATCATCGGGACCACCTGCGGTTCGCGTAGAGCGCCGCCAGCTGGGGGGCGACGAAGAGCGCGGTGACGGTGAATGCGACGAGGAGTTGCAGCATCTGGGCGCCTCCGGAGTCCTTGCTCCAGTCCGTGTTCTGACGAGGCGAGGATGCGCCCGCCGCCTCGTCGCGGGCAGGACCGCCGGCCCGCTAAACGCTGAGCAAAGGGGCACACGTTTCCGCGTGCCGGTTGCCCCCCGCACCATCCGCCGCACGACGTCGCACGGTGCCGTCCGGCCCACCCCGGTCCCGGTCCCGGCCATGCCGAACGGTCGGGACCTGCGTCACTCCCGGCTGCGGCGTTGACAGCCGGGCGCTCGCCGTTGATACTGAACCATATGGTTCAGTCTCCAGCCGACGACCGGCGCAGCAGGCCCGATGGGCTCGACGTCGCCTTCGCCGCCCTCTCCGATCCGACCCGCCGCGGCATCCTCGAGCGGCTCGGGCAGGGCGACGCGTCGGTCAGCGAGCTCGCCGGGCGCTTCTCCATGTCCCTGACCGGGATGAGGAAGCACCTCGCGATCCTGGAGGAGGCTGGCCTGGTGACGACCGAGAAGGTCGGTCGGACCCGACGCTGCCGGCTCGGAGCGCGTCGCCTGGAGGCCGAGACGGCCTGGCTGGTGCGGTACCGCGAGCAGCTGGAGGCCCGACTCGACCGGCTCGGCGAGTTCCTGGAGCGCACGAAAGGATCACGATCATGAACACGGCGTCCCCAGCGACCTCTACCCTGAGCCTCCCCACTGAGCGCGAGATCCGCCTCGAGCGGATCTTCGCCGCGCCCCGCGACCTCGTCTGGCGCGCCTTCACCGACCCAGAGCTCCTCCGCCAGTGGTGGGGCCGCGGCAACCGGCTCGACGTCGAGCGCTTCGAGCTCGAGCGCGGCGGCCACTGGCGCTTCGTGGAGCACCACGACGGCGGCTCCGACGGCTTCGAGGGGCGCTTCCGCGAGGTGAGCCCGCCGGAGCGGATGGTCCAGACCTTCGAGTGGGACGGGATGCCCGGCTACACCTCGATCCAGACGGCCGAGTTCGAGGACCTGGGCGACGGCCGGACCAGGGTGACCACGACGGTCGCGTTCTTCGCCCCCGAGGAGCGCGACGGCATGCTCCAGTCCGGGATGCAGCAGGGGCTCGACCAGAGCTACGAGCACCTCGACGCCCTGCTCGCCGGGCTCCGCTGAGCGAGCCTGACCCGTCCTCCACGCGACGCCGGCCTAGGGCCGGCGTCGCTGGTCGGCGCCGGGAGGGGACGGAGGACGGGTCGTCCGATCGCGGCCGGTGGGCGTCCGCCGTTCCGGCTCAGGGCGCCCCGAGCGCCGCCGAGAAGAACGCGACCAGCCGATCTCGGTAGCGGTCCGGGACGAGCAGCATCTCCCGGACGTGCTCCGAGTTCGGGATCAGCCAGGGCTCGACGGCGGTCCCGCCGTGGGCGGCATCGGCCGCGAGGTCGACCGCGTTGTGCGGCCGGATCGTGGTGTCGGACAGGCCGTGGACGATGAAGAACGGCCGGCCCGCGAGCCGGAGGACCTCGTCGCCGGGGTCGCGCGCGCCGAGCTCCGTGTCGCCGAGGAGCCGGCCGATCGGGATCGCTGAGCCGGCGACCCAGCCGGGATAGCCCTTCGCCTCCGCGTACTCCGTCGCGGCGGTCTCGAACGTGGCGTAGCTGCTGTCGGCCCAGGTCGCGGCGACCCGGGGTTCCTCCCCCATCGCGATCGTGACCGTCGCCGCCCCGAGCGAGACGCCGAACAGGCCGATCCGCTCGGGCGCCATGCCGGCCGTCCGCAGCCAGTCCCAGGCGCCCAGCACGTCGCGGTACTCCTTGGCTCCGCCCGCCCAGCGCCCGTCGTCCACGTCGGAGTCGCCGTGGTTGCGGAGGTCCGGGAGCAGCACGCCGAACCCGGCCCGGTGGAGCATGCCCGCCGGTAGCAGGACGGTCCAATCGCGCCGGCAGGCGTTGTAGCCATGGACGACGATGACGACGGGACCGCCCGCCCGGCGGGGCGGGGCGTACCAGCCGCGGATGGCGAGACCGCCACCGCGGGTCGGGAACGAGACCTCGCGGAAGTCGGTGAAGCGGTACGGCGCCGGGTCGGGCGGCTGCGCGACACCCGACTCGGCGATCGTGAAGTCGGCGGGCGTCGAGTGGCCATAGACGTGGCTGCCACAGCGTGGGTGGACGAGCGAGAGGTCCTGGTAGGCGAGGTAGCCCGCCCCCGCGTAGGCCCCGCCCGGGACGGCGATGACGAGGAGCACCGCCAGGACGAGCCGCCAGCGGACCCAGCCGACGAGGCGGCCCAGGCCACTGACACGCGCGACCGGCGCAGCGGCCCGGTCCGGGCCGGGATGGCTCGCCTCGAGGCTCACCAGCTGCCTCCCCTCGATCGCGCGACGACGGCGCACGCGGGGTTCGAGTCTCTCCCTGGGCCGGGGTCCCGACGAGGGCCACTGGGAGCGACGTCCCCACCCGTCCGGGGAGGGGCAACCCCGATCGTGTCGGCCGCTGCGTCCGCTCGCAGTCGGATGGCCGACACACCGCGTCGGCGACCCGTCGTCCGCGGCGCCCGAAGATCAGCGTCCCTCGGCAGCCTTCAGGCGGCGCCAGCCCCCCGCCCGGTTGTTCGCGACGATCGCTCGGAGCATCGCCAGCAGGGCCGGCTCGTTGATCGGCTCGTCCCGAAGGAAGGCCACCGTGCGAGCGGTCGCGTTGTCGTGCCCGCCTGTGATGATCCCCTCCGGATCCGGCACGATCCCGCCGTCGTAGAGGAACAGGTTCACGTGGTCCTTCGCGGCGAGCAGCGCGCACACGTTCCCGGCGAGCACGAAGTACGGCCGGTCCGTCCGCTTGATCGTCTCCTCGATCGCCGGGTCGGCTTCGTGGACGAGCGCGCGTAACCGCCGGCAGATG
>DASVYJ010000086.1:0-12041 GCA_036392215.1 Candidatus Limnocylindrales bacterium
GCGCCGATCCTCCGCTTCGCCGACGTGGAGGCCTTCGTCCAGGAGGCGCCCGGCGCCGAGGCCGGCCGGCTCCAGGCCCTGGTCCAGGTCGGCATCGCGCGCGAGGACCAGCCCCATTACCTCAAGGTGATGGCGCAGCCGGAGGTCGACGCGGGGCCGCTCGTCGAGTTCGGCCTGGGCGTCATCGCCGCTCGGATGTCGAAGGACGGCAGCTGCCCGGACCACGGCGTCATCGCCCCTGTGCGGACCTACGAAGCACCCATCGACCGGCGGCTGGAGGACGCGGCCTTCGTCGACATCGCGACGGTGACGCTCCTGCTCAAGGAGACCCTCGTCCGCGTCGCCGAGCCCGCCCTCGTGCCGGCCGTGCGGTAAGGGAGGTCGCGTTGCAGTCCCCTGAACGCCGCCGCGAGACGATCGACGACCTCGCCGTCCTCCTGCGGGCCCTCCCGCTCGACGTGGTCGCCGCCGTCGACGCGCTGGACGACCGCGAGGACCTCATCGAGGTCGTCCTGGACCTCGGCCGCCTGCCGGAGGCCCGCTTCCCGAACGGCGAGGTCACCCTCCTCGAGCGGGAGGTCAGCGAGGCCGACATCGCCTACGTCGTCGACCACATCGGCTCGTTCGGCGACGACAACCGGGCCGGCATCGAGCGGACGCTGCACCGCATCTCGGCGATCCGCAACCGCAACGGCAAGATCGTGGGCCTGACCTGCCGCATCGGGCGGGCGGTGTACGGGACGATCGAGATCATCAAGGACTTCGTCGAGTCCGGGAAGTCCATCCTGATCATGGGCCGCCCGGGCATCGGCAAGACGACGATGCTTCGCGAGGCCGCGCGAGTGCTGGCCGACGAGATGGGCAAGCGAGTCGTGGTGGTCGACACCTCGAACGAGATCGCCGGCGACGGCGACATCCCCCACCCCGCGATCGGGAAGGCGCGCCGGATGCAGGTCCGGACGCCCGCGAACCAGCACGAGGTGATGATCGAGGCGGTCGAGAACCACATGCCCCAGGTCATCGTCATCGACGAGATCGGGACCGAGCTGGAGGCGGCCGCGGCCCGGACGATCGCCGAGCGCGGCGTCCAGCTGATCGGCACGGCCCACGGCAACAACCTCGACAATCTGATGCTCAACCCGACGCTGTCCGACCTGATCGGCGGCATCCAGACGGTGACCCTCGGCGACGAGGAGGCGCGGCGGCGGCGCTCGCAGAAGAGCGTCCTGGAACGCAAGGCGCCGCCGACGTTCGACGTCATCATCGAGATCCAGGATCGCGAGCGGGTGACCGTGCACGCCGACGTGGCCGAGACCGTCGACGCGCTGCTCCGCGGTGACGCGGTCGCGCCCGAGCTGCGCTGGCGCGACGAGGAGGGCGTCCATCGCTCGCAAGCGCGGCCGCGGCCCTCGCCCCGGGACCAGCTCGGCGGGGAGCGGTTCAGCGGCCTCGTCGGCACGGGCGGCGCCGGCTGGCGACCCGAGCCCGGCTGGCGCGGCGCCGGGTCGTATCGCACGGGCTCGTGGGAGGAGCGCAGCGGGCTGCGGCCGGGCTACCGGCCCGGCGTCGGCGGCTCGTGGCGGCCGTCCCGGACCGACGCCGGGCGCGAGGCGACGAGCCGGAGCCGAGGTGGCGACATCGGCGGCAACCCGTCCGGGTCGGGGACCGGCGCGCCCCGGACGATGCCCGGCGAGCGGTTCGCTCGCGATGGTGAGCCGTCGGCCCGGGCGGCGGCGCCCTGGACCGCCGAGGCGCCCTTCGTCGCCGGCGAGATCGCCGACCGCGGGCCGCTGGAACGCGGCGCGACGGCCGTGGCTCCTGAGCCGCGGGCTCGCGACGTCCGCGAGCTGGAACGCCAGCGCGCCTGGCGGGACCAGGCGAACCGTGCCCTCAACGCGGTCCGCGCCGACGCCCTGGACGAGGAGCTGGACGACGACGCGGGGGAGGCGGCCCTCGCCGCCGAGGACCGCGAGGTCGCCCCGCGGTCGACGCGCCATGACGGCCGGGCCCGGCCGGGTGTCGACGAGGACGACGAGTCGGTCGCGGACCGGGCCCGCGGCGATGCGGGCGGGGAGGGCGTCCGGGCGGTCGAGGGGACGATCCTGCCGACGCTGCGGGTATTCCCCCACGCGATCAGCCGGAAGCGCCTCGAGCAGGCCATCCGCGAGCTGCAGCTGCCGGTCATCATCGCCCGCGAGGTCGACGAGGCCGACGTCGTGATGACCCTCAAGAACGAGTACCGCCAGAAGCCGCCCGTCGTCCGCGAGGCCGAGGAGCGCGGCCTGCCGATCTACGTCCTGAAGTCGAACACGATCGTCCAGATGCAGGCCAGCCTGACCTCGATCTTCGCCCTCGAGGTGGACCCGCGCGAGGCCGCCCTGCGCGAGACCGAGGAGGCCATCGGCCTCGTCCTGCACAATGCCGAGCCGATCGAGCTGTCGCCGCAGAACGCCTACATCCGGCGGCTGCAGCACCAGATGGCCGAGCGAGCGAACCTGGTCTCGCGCTCCCGGGGCCGCGAGCCGTACCGTCGGGTCCGGCTCTACCCGGATGAGGCGCGGACCTGGCGCTGAGGCGCTGCGTCGGGCGGTCGCGTCAGCAGGACCGCCGGCGGCTCAGTGCTCGGTCGCGCCGGTGAAGGTGAAGGCCTCGATGGCGACCGCCGGGGCGACGACGGCGCCCAGGTCGCCGCGCAGCGTCTTGCGCTCGCGGCCGACAGCCCGCACCCCCGCGAGCGCCCCGAGGTAGCTCTGGGTGAAGCGCAGGTTGCGGACCGGGCCGACGATCCGCCCGTTCTCGACGAGGAACGTCCCGTCGCGGGTCATGCCCGTGACGATGGCGAGCTTTGGATGGACCGGGTTCGTGTAGTGGAAGCGGGTGACGAGGAGGCCGCGCTCGAGGCCGCCCACGAGCTCCTCCGCCGAGGCGTCGCCGGCGGCCATGAACACGTTGAGCGGGAACGGACCCCACGGGTTCGGCGCCGGGAGGCCGTGGCCGGTGGAGCGCCGACCGGCCCGCGCCGCGGTCTGCGCGTCGTAGACGACGTCGCGGCAGACGCCGGCCTCGACGAGCGAGACACGCTGCTTCGCGACGCCCTCGTAGTCGAAGGCCATCGGCAGGCCGGCGGGGTCGAGGCCGTCGTCCCAGATCGAGACGAGCTCCGAGCCGATGCGCCGGCCGGGCTCCGAGAACGAGCGGCCCTCCTCGACGGCGAGCGCCGAGAAGCCGAGGTAGCCGAGGGTGCCGAGCAGGTCGGCCACGGCGTACGGCTCCAGGACGACCGGCCAGTCGCCGGGCTCGACCGCGACGGGGTTGCCCGCCCGGCTCGCCCGCTCGGCGGCCTCGCGGCCGACCGCGGCGGGGTCGATCGTGGTCGCGTCCACGGCGGCCGCCTCGGCGTAGCCGGACCCGCCGTCGGGCCCCATCTGGACCGTGAGCAGCTGCGACCACGTCCGGCTCGTGAGGCCGCGGATGCCCGGGCTCGAGGCGACGGCGAGCGTCTCGGTGGTCGTGGCGAACGAGCCGTAGGCGGTCAGGCGGCGCGCGTCCGCGGCGGCGATGACGGCCCGGACGCCCTCCGAGCGCAGCTCCGGCGTCGCCTCGGCGGTCGCGGCCGCGAACGAGCCGGGCGCCTCGGGCAGCGGTCCCGGCTCGCCGAGCGCCACGTCCTCCTCGCGCTCCTCGGACAGCCGGGCGATCCGGCCCGCCGTCTCGGCGATACGGCGCAGCCCCTCGTCGGTCAGGCGGTCCGACGAGGCGACGCCGACACGGCGGCCGACCACGTAGCGGAGGCTGATCCGGACATTCCGCTCGGCCACGTTCTGGTGGATCTCACTGTTGGCGAAGCGGGTCAGGGCCGCGTCGTCGGCCATGACCAGGACCTCCGCCGCGGACGCCCCGTCGTGTTCGGCATGGCCGAGCACCTGCTCGGCGACGTACAGCCAGTCGGGCGCCTCGGCCCCGGGATCGCCCGCCGCGGGACGGCCGCCCGCCGGCTCGCCCGGGCCGCTCACCACCTGCCGACCCCCACCTGGACGTTCCGGAAGCGGGCTCCCGGCACGGCGTGCCCGACGTGGCCGGTCTGGCCGGGCTCGCCCTTGCCGCAGTTCGGCGTCCCGAGCATCACGTAGCTTCGCTCGTCGCCGACGGCGTCGCAGGAGCGCCAGAACTCGTAGGTGATGCCGGTGTACGTCGGGTTCTTGTACAGCCGGCCGAGCTTGCCGCCCTTGATCTCGTAGGCGACCTCGGTCGCGAACTGGAAGTTGAGGCGGCGGTCGTCGATCGACCAGCTCCGGTTCGAGGCCAGGAAGAGGCCGTCGTCGGTGGCGGCGACGATCTCGTCGAGGCTCATGCCCGGCTTCGGCAGGAGGTTGATGTTCGTCATCCGGATGAGCGGGATGCGATCCCAGCCGTCGGCCCGCATCGCCCCGCCGGAGCGGCGGCCGACCCGCGGCGCTGTCTCGCGTGACGAGAGGTAGCCGACGAAGATGCCGTTCGTGACGAGCGGGACAGCCTGGGCCGCCACGCCCTCGTCGTCCCAGCCGAACGTCCCGAGCCCGCCCGGCGCCGTGGCGTCAGCGACGATGTCGATGAGGTCCGAGCCGTAGCGGAAGCCGGACTCGAGCTTGTCGGGGGTGAGGAAGCTCGTCCCGGCGTAGGACGCCTCGGTCCCGAAGACGCGATCGAGCTCGGTCGGGTGGCCGCAGCTCTCGTGGACCTGGAGGTACAGCTGGGACGGGTGGAGGACGATCGTCGTCCGGCCCGCCGGGCACTGCGGCGCGGACAGGAGGGCGATGGCCTCCTCGGCGTGCGGCCCGGCATTGCCGGCCAGGTCGAGGCCTCGGATGAACTCGTAGCCGGCCGCCTGCCAGGCGCCCCCGGCATCGGGATAGCTCCGCCGCTGGTGCTCGTCGCCCTCGATGGCGTTGGCCTCGACGGCCGCCCCGACGTGGGTGATGACCTGCTCGGTGTAGCTGCCGTCGCTCGCCCCGAACGTCTTCCACTCGCGCTGGGCCTGGTACGTCGAGTCGGTGAAGGCGACGCCCTTGACCTGCGTCATCGCCCGGTCGGCCAGGAGGAGGTCGCCGACCTTCACGTCGAGCGGGACTTCGAAGGGGTCCTCCTCGACGGGCGTCTCGTAGTGGCCGTGGGCCGGCGGGCGATCGTCGAGGACGATGGGCCGCCGCAGCGCGGTCGCCGAGGCGCGGGCGATCCGGACCGCCTCGGCGGCGACGCGGTCCGCCTCCGCCAGGCCGACGAGATTCGACGCGGCGAAGCCCCAGGCGCCGTCGACGAGGACGCGGACGCCGAAGCCCTCGGTCTCGCTGCTCGCCACGCCCTCGAGGCGACCGGTCTTGACGGAGATCGATTCCTCGAGCCGGCGGATGAGTCGGACATCGGCGTAGCTGGCTCCCCGGGCCGTGGCGGTGTCGAGGGCCCGGTCGATGAGGTCGCGCATCGTCGCGCAGGGTAGCATCCGGCCCTGCGTGGCGGGGGTGGTGGCGGCAGCGACGGCGCCTCACCTCGCGTCCGCAACGACCACCCGGGGAACGTTGTGCACGGCCCAGTGGCTTTCGAGCCGGGCAGGGCGCGACATGCGGCGCCGGATACTCGAGGATGCCTATCACTGCACCGACGGAGCCGCCTCACCGCCGTGTCGCGGCACACAAGGTTCCCCCCGTCTGCGTTGCGGACGCCCGGACGGGGCGGCAGGGCCGACCCGCGTCCGCTCGCGACGCGGCCGGTCACAGCACCTGATGCAGCGCCCCGCCGGTCAGGACGAGGCCGAGCGCGAGCACCGCGACCGCCGTCGCGGTCGGCACGAGGCCGGCCAGCCGCCCGAGCGTCGGCGTGGCGGGCAGCCGCTCGACGAGACGACTCGCGTAGACGAGGGCGAGCCCGACACCCGACAGGACGACGGCCATCCCCGCCCCGAAGCCGACGACGAGCAGCAGCCCGAGGGCGGGTCGACCGGCGCTCAGCGAGCCGAGGAGCAGGAGCAGGGCAGAGGCCGACGGGACGAGGCCGCCGGCGAGGCCGAGCGAGAACAGGCCGCGCCATGTCAGCCGGGAGCCGTAAGCGGGCGCATGCCGATGGGCGGGCCCGAGCCCGTGGCGATGCGCGCCGGCCTCGGCCACGACGACGGGCATGTGCGGAGCCTCGCGCTCCTGCGCCGGCTCATGCCGGTGCTCGTGTCGGTGCTCGTGTGCGTGCTCGTGCGCGTGTGCGGCAGCGCGGTTGTCGGCCGAGTCGTGTCCGTGCCCGTCGTCGTGCGCGTGCGCTCGGGAAGCTGTCCAGGCTCGCCACCGGCCGACCACGAGCCAGAGCCCGATGGCGACGACGATCGAGCCCGAGGCGACGCCGAGCACCGGGTAGAGCCGCTCCGGTGGCAGGAGCGTCGAGGCGGCCATCGTGACCGCAGCCAGGCCCAGGACGCCGAGCGTGTGCGAGACGGTGACGACCAGTCCGAGGGCGACGGCATGGCGGGCGCTCCCGCGGCTGCCGACGAGGTAGGCGGCCATGACCGTCTTGCCGTGGCCGGGCGAGATGGCGTGGGCCGCCCCGAGGACGACCGCGACGGCGAGGGCCAGGCCGACGAGCGGGAGGCTCAGGTCGCGGCCGCCGAGCAGATCGCCGATCCGCTCACCGCCGGGGATCGCCCCGGCGAGGCGGGCAAGCGCCGGGTCGGCCGCGCTCGCGGTGGCACCCGCGCCGGCGTCGACCGCATCCCGGACGGTCGAGGGAGCGCCGGCGAGGGGTGCCGCGTCGGGTGCGCTCCACGGGGCTGCCGCGGCCCCGCCCGGCGAGACCGCGAACGAGACCGACCGGACGTCGAGCGGCTGGCTCAGCAGGTCGGCCGGGTAGTGCGTCAGGCGGCCAGAGACCGACGTCGCCGGCGGCAGTCCGTATCCGGCCGCCGCGCTCGTCGCGAGCGTCGTCCCGTCGCCGACCGCCGTCACCTCGCGCCAGCCGATCCGCTCCGCGTACGAAGCATCGGCGAAGGCGACGATCGCGCCGGAGCCGAGCGGCGTCGCCAGCGGTGCGACGTACTCGCAGACGAGTCGCATCGTCAGCAGCCCGGCGGCGCCCGGCTGGAAGCCGAGGCCGGCCGCCGTCGCGCTGAGGCGGAGCGGCGTCCCGTCCGCCGTCAGCGTCAGCGACGGCGCCAGGCGGCCGCACGCCGCGGATCGCTCCGCCTCCGCCTCGGCCGGGGAGACGGTCCCGTCCCCGTCCGTGTCGATCCGCTGCCGCTCCTGGAAGGTCGGGATCTCGGCGAAGTCCAGGACCACGTCGACGGCCACGTCGCGGGGTGAGATGCGCAGCCCGGCATAGTGGTTGATCGTGAAGTTGCCGAGCGGATGGCCGAGTGCCGCGGCCGGGGCGGCCAGGAGCAGGACGCCGGCCAGCAGGCCGCTGAGTACGCCGGCCGACATGCCGCCGCGGGCGTCGCGGAGCTTCGGGCGGGTCATCGGAGGGCCGCGAGCGTCGTGCGCGCCCGCGCCGCCTGGAGCGGTGAGAAGCCCGGGTTCAGGGTGAGCGCGGCGGAGAGCAGCCTCCGCGCCCGACCCGCATCGCCAAGCGCCGCCGCGATCATCCCCGCGTGGTAGTCGAGCAGGGCATCCCGGGTCCCCGGGGCGAGGGCGTGGGTCATCGCCGCGTCGGCCTCGGCGGCTCGGCCGTTGGCCAGGAGCGCCCAGGCGTAGGCGTCCCAGCCGTAGACGTCCCTGCGGACAGCAAGCTCGGCCGTCGCCAGGCGAAGTGCCTCGGCGGCCTGGACGCCGTGGTCCGCATCGAACAGGGCGAGGGCGCGGTCGTAGACCTGGCGCTGGACGGCCCCGAGCGTCGCGATCGCGCGGACCGTGTCGTACTGCTGGCGGGCGAGCGCGGCCCGACCGGTGAGCTGGTAGAGGTCGCCGAGCGCCGCGAGCGTCTCGGGCTGGGGCACGATCGCGACGGCGCGGCGGTAGAGGGCGATCGCCTCGTCGAAGCGGCCCTGGGCGGCGCGGGTCCGGGCCTCGCCGGCGAGCGCGGCATAGGACGTCGGCCAGGCCGTGAGCGCGGCCGCGAAGGCGCCCGAGGCGGCGGCGAGGTCGCCGGCCTGGAAGGCGACGCTGCCGTCGAGCGTGTCGTACCAGGCCAGGGCCGGGCCCGCCGACCCTTCGGCCGTGGCCTCGGCCACGGCCCGTCGGGCCAGGGCGCTCGCGTCCGCGTCGCGGCCCTGGAGCTGGGCGAGGTGGGCGAGCCGGGCGGTGACCGCGGCGCCGGGCGCGCGGGCCTGCAGCGCGGCGTAGGTCGCGGCCGCCGCGTCGTACTGCCCCAGCTCCAGCTGGGCGTCGCCGACGGTCGCGAGCGCCTGGAGCTGCGAGCGGTCCGCGTCGTAGACCGCGCCGGCCTCCCGGAGCGCGGCCGCGAAGTCGTGGAGCGTGGCGAGCAGGACCGCCCGCATCGACCGGGCGGCGGTGTCGGCAGGGTAGACGGCCAGGGCGAGCTCCGTCGCCTGGCGCGCACGGTCGTAGTCGTCCAGCGAGCCGGTCAGGCGGCCGCGGGTGTACTCGTCGAGGGCGAGGTTGCCGGCGCTCACGAAGTCGGCCCGGTCGTCCTGGAGGTTGGCCGTCCAGACGCCGATCGCGCGGTCGAGCCGGGCGATGTCGGGGTCGACGCCGATGGCAGGTCCGTCGGGCGGAGCGAGCCGCGCGGCGCTGGCGGCAGGCGCTGCCGCCGCGGGCCGGCTCGCGTCGCCGCCGGAGGCGCCAAGAAGGGCGATGGCGAAGCTGCCGGCCGCCACGACCACGGCGGCCAGGACGAGGCCGAGGGGGTGGATGCCGCCGGCGAAGGGGCGGACGCGGCCGCCGAACCGGCGACGGGGGGCGGGCTGGGCGAGCGAGGCCATCGGCAGGGTCCTCCGGGGCGTCGAGGGATCGGCTGGCGGGAGCGGCTGCGCCGCCCCCGCCAGCGAGGGTCGGCCTAGTGGGGCAGGCCGAGGTAGGGGAAGCTGGCCAGGTAGTCCGCGTGGGGTCCCACGCCGTCGGTCGGGATGGCGCCCGTCGCGTTGCGCCCGGCGAACGGATAGCCGCCGGTCACGATGTTCAGCTCCGCGTCGATGACGTCGTCGGAGAGGTTGCGGCCGTTGAGCGGCCCGGCCGCGACAGAGCCGACGGTGTAGGTCATGACGTCGGGCAGGAGGACGTCGGCCAGGCCCGCTGCCTGGGCCGGCGTGTAGGCGCCCTCGGTGTCGAGCGCCGAGAACGCCTCGAGGGTCGAGATGACGTTGGTCCGGAAGCGGCCGCCGAGGGCCGTCCGCTGGGCGGACGGGACGGTCGCGTTGAAGGCTTCCTTGTCGGCGGCCGTCGCGTTGAAGACGGTGTTGATGGCCGGCCGGCCGAACTGGTCCATCTGGATCCAGCGGCCGTCGCTGCCCCTGACCGAGGTCGTGTCCCAGACCCCGATGTGGCGGCCGTTGCCGCCGATCTGGCTGTTGGGGACCTCGAGGACGATGCCCAGGACGTCGAGGTGGGCGAAGAAGTCGCTCTGCTTGCCGTCGTCGAGGCGGCGCGTGCCCTCGCCCTTCACCGAGCCGAGGAAGCCGAGCAGGTCGAAGAAGAACGGGTCGGAGCGGAGGCCGGCGAAGGCGCGCACGTCGCTGTCGTCGCTCCGGCCCACGGCGCCCGTCCAGCCCTCGGCGACCTCGCTCGAGGCGTCGCCGACCGCCCGGTCGACCTCGTAGTGCTGGGCGCCGCCCCGGGCGGCCACCGGCTTGCCGAAGGTGACGACGTAGCGCACGCCCGGCTTCGCGTCGCCGTCGCGGTCGACATTGAACGTGTAGCGGGCGCCGGCCTGGAACGTGCTGGGCCCGATGCCGAGATTGACCGCCGGGTTGACGGTCATGGTCAGGACCGTGTGGTTGCCGTCGCGGCCGCGGAAGACGTAGCCGTCGGCGATGTCGAGCGGGCCGTTGGCCTTGCTGACACTCAGCTGGTCGCTCGCGCTGACGGAGATCGCCCCCAGGTTCGGGGCGTCGAGGTGGTCTGACGCCGACGCCAGGAACGGCGCAGCGCCGACGGTGAGGACCGTCGCCGTCGCGCCCAGCGCGGCGAGCGAGGTCAGGAACCGGCGAGGACGGACCATCGTCCTTGTCCCTCCGAGCAGCCCGACGCCGGAACGGTGGTCGTCCCGGGGGACGCGGGTCGTCGGGGATTCGCGGACGGGCCGGGAACGGATGAATCGGTGGGGTAGACTCCGGGGCCATGACGGGAGGTGGGAGGGTCGGCCGCTTCATCACGTTCGAGGGGCCCGACGGATCGGGCAAGACGACGCAGCTCGAACGGCTCGCGGCTCGCCTGCGGGCGGCGGGCCGGATCGTCACGGTGACCCGCGAGCCCGGCGGCACGGCGCTGGGGGAGCGCGTCCGGGCGATCCTCCTGCACGCGACCGAGCTGCACCTCGCCCCGGCCGCCGACGCGCTCCTGTTCAACGCCGCCCGGGCGCAGCAGGTCGCGGAGGTCGTCCGGCCCGCCCTCGCCCGCGGCGAGGTCGTCCTCTGCGACCGGTTCGCCGATTCCACGCTCGCCTACCAGGGCCATGGCTCGGGCCAGCCGCTCGACCCGCTGCGGGCCGTCGAGGCGTTCGCGATCGGCGACTGCCGACCGGACCTGACGATCCTCCTCGACCTGCCGACGGAGGTCGGCCTCGCCCGCCGCCAGGCTGCGGCCGACGCGAACCGCTTCGAGGAGGAGTTCGACGTCGCCTTCCACCGCCGGGTTCGCGACGGCTATCTCGCGCTGGCCGCGGCCGAGCCCGCGCGCTTCACGGTGGTCGATGCGGCGGGTCCGCCGGGCGCGGTGGAGGCCGAGGTCGCGGCCGCGGTCGCGCGCCGCCTGCCGGAGCTGCTGCCGGCGGGAGCGGCGGGTGAACCGCACGTCCCCGGCCTGCGCATGGATCGATGACGGGTCGCCCCGACCCGCCGCCGGGCGGGCTGCCCGAACCGACCGAGGACGCCGATGGCGCGATCCTCGGCCGGGTCGCGGCCGGCGAGCTCGCCGCGCTGGACGAGCTGTACGCGCGCTACGCGAAGATGGCCTACGCGATCGCCCTCCGCATCACCGGCGACGGCGGCCTCGCCGAGGACGTCGTCCAGGACGCGTTCCTCGGGGCCTGGCGCAACGCCGGGCGGTATGCCGCCGCACGCGGCAGCGTCAAGACCTGGCTCCTCTCGATCGTCCACCACCGGGCCATCGACGCGGTCCGCCGCCGGCGCGCGACGAGCGAGCTGCCGGACGCGGAGTCGGTCCCGCCCCCGTCGCTCACCTTGCCGGACATCTGGCCGGAGGTCGCCGGGCGACTCGATGCGGCGGCGGTGCGAGCGGCGATCGCCCGCCTCTCCGACGTCCAGCGCGAGGCGCTCGAGCTCGCCTACTGGGGCGGCCTCACGCAGCAGGAGATCGCGGCCCGGACGGGGACACCGCTGGGCACGATCAAGAGCCGGATGCGACTCGGCCTGCTCGCCCTGCGCCGCGACCTGACCGGCGCGGACGACGGGGCGGGGCCCGGCGCCGCGGACGAGGGGCTGACCTCCGCGGCCGGCGACGGTCGGCCGGCCGGCGGGGCGGCCGGCCGCGACGTCCTGCTCGGCTTCGTGGGCCGCGTCCTGGCCGTCCTCGTCGGATGGTCGCGCCCGCCCCTGGCGCCGGCGGTCTGAGCGATGGCCGGCCTCGACCACGACGCGGTCCGCGACCTGGCCGCCGGGTACGTCCTGGGGGCCCTTGACCCGGCCCAGGCAGCGGCCGTCCGCGACCACCTGTCCGCCTGCGACCAGCCGCATCCCGAGCTGGCCGAGCTGGGCGGCGTCGTGCCCTACCTCGCCGACGTGCTCGAGCCGGTCGAGCCGCCGGCCGGCCTCCGCGACAGGGTCCTGGCGGCCGCGGCCGCCGACCTGCGGGCCAGCCGCCGGGACGAGGCCGCGGCCGATCGCCTCGTCTCCGCCCTCGGAGCCGGCCCCGCTCGGCGACCCGCGGCCCCCGAGCCCGAGGCGCCGGCCGCGGCCG
>DASVYJ010000087.1:0-7291 GCA_036392215.1 Candidatus Limnocylindrales bacterium
GTCGAGCCGACGCCGCCGATCGCGTCCTCCGACGCGGCCTACCTGCGCGGCATCGCCAAGCTCGGCGAGCAGCTGGTGACGCTGCTCGATCTCGACGGCCTGTTCGGCGCGGGCGAGCTGGGGACCGCTGCCGCGGCGTGAGGATGTCCGCTCAGGCTGCGTCCGCCTCGCCGGCGCGGGCGCTCGCGCGCCCGGCATCCTGGGGCGGGGTCGCGGCGGCGGGCGCTGCCGGCGCCAGCGCTGCCGGCTCGCGGAAGCGGTAGGCGACCGCGATCGTCGTCACGCCCACGACGAGCGCGACCGCGTTCGGGACGATGAGCGCGGCGTTGGCGATCGACACGCCATAGGCGATCCAGACGACCCAGCCGACGAGCAGGACGAGCAGATAGCCGATCGAGACGTCGGCGGCCGAGCGGCGCTCCAGGATCCGGCGGATCTGGAGGAGCGGGCTGATCGCCATCAGGACGCCCCAGCTGGCGGCCGCGACGGCGAGCGCATCGGACATGGCCCGTGACCCCGTTTGCGCTCGGACGGACGGGCCGCGCTCGGTGATCCCGAGGAGCGCAGGCGCGGCGTCGCAAGTGTACCGGCCGCGGACCCCGACCCGGAGGTCCGCGGGCTCAGGCGGGCACCGGCCCCGTCGAGCCGCGCAGGACGAAGGAGGTGTCGAGGACGACGACCTCGGACGGCCGCTCGTCGCCGGCGATCCGGCCCAGCAGTCGCTGGACCGCCGTCACCCCCAGCTCGTGGACCGGCTGGGCGATGACCGTGAGCGGCGGCCGCAGCAGCGTCGTCCAGGCCGGGTCGTCGAAGCCGACGACCGAGATGTCGTCGGGGATGCGGAGGCCCGCGTCGAGGATCGCGTCGAGCGCCCCGAGGGTCATCGTCTCGTCCGTGGTCAGGAGCGCCGTCGGGCGGTCCGCCAGGGCGAGGGCGGCGGCCGTCTCCCGGCGCGCCGCGTCGCGGTCGTACAGCGTCCGCCGGACGAGCGACTCGTCCACAGGCAGGCCCGCCGCGGCGAGGCCGGCCGCCCAGCCGACCTCGCGCAGCGTGCTCGTCATCGCGTCGGCGAGGGCGGGCCGGGTGCGCAGCGCCGACGCGGCGTCAAGGGCGGTCTCGCGCTCGACCACGATAGCGATCCGCCGGTGGCCGAGGCGGGCGAGGTGGCCGACCGCGTTCTGCGCCGCGCGGTGGTTGTCGACCACGACGACGTCGCCCCCGACGGCCGTCGAGCCGCGGTCGAGCAGGACGAGCGGCAGCCCCCGCTCGACGACGTCGCGCAGGTGCTCCGTGCGCGACACCGAGGCCGGCGCGACGATGAGCCCGTCGACCCGCTTCTCGAGGAGGACCCCGAGGGCCGCCCGCTCCTTGACCTCGTCCTCGTCGCTGTTGGCGAGGATGACCTCGAACCCCTCGGCCGCCGCCGCGTCGGCGATGCCGCGCACGGCGTGGGCGAAGAAGGCCAGCTCGATGTCGGCGACGATGACGCCGATCGTCCCGGTCGTGCCCGTGATCATGCTCCGGGCCAGGGTGTTCGCCCGATACCGGAGCTGGGCGGCCGCGGCCAGGACGCGCTCGCGGGCCAGCGCACTGACGCTGCCGTAGCCGCCCAGCGCCCGCGCCGCCGTCGCCCGCGAGACCCCGGCCGCCTGCGCGACGTCGTTGAGCGTGGCGTGGTCGATCTGACCGTTCCGCTTCGCCATCGGGGTGCAGCCTACCGCTCGGCCGGGCCGGGGATGCGCTACTTGCCGTAGCCCTCCGCGAGGCCGCGGATGAACTGGCGCTGGCCGAGCACGAAGACCACGATCATCGGCATCGCCGCGATCGTCAGCCCGGCGAACATCACGGGGTAGTCGGTCAGGAACCGGCTCTGCAGGTCGAGCAGGCCGACGGGCAGCGTCTTGAGGTCCTGGTTGTTGATGAAGACCAGGGCGAACATGAACTCGTTCCAGGCGAACAACGCGTGGAGCAGCGAGGCCGAGATGATGATCGGCCGCGACAGGGGCAGGATCACGTGCCAGAAGATGCCCCAGCGCCCGGCCCCGTCGACGATCGCCGCATCCTCCATCTCGCGCGAGATGGTGATCATGTAGGCCCGGATCAGGAACACCGTGAACGGGATCCGGAAGGCCGTGTAGAGGACGATCAGGGCCCAGTACGTGTCGAAGATGCCGAGCGCCTGGATCAGCCGGAAGAGCGGGATGAGGGCGACCGTCGGCGACAGCATCATCCCGCCCAGGATGGCCAGGGTGAGCGGCGTCGAGAACGGCAGCCGCATGCGGGTCAGGGCGTAGGCCGCCAGCGACGAGATGCCGACGGTCGTGAGGACCGAGCCGGCGGTGACCACGAAGCTGTTCAGGAGGTAGCGCACGACGCCCTGGTCCCAGGCGTCGGCGAAATTCTCCCAGCGCAGCGCGCCGGGCAGGCCCCAGGCGTTGCCGAACAGCTCCTGGTTCGTCTTGAAGCCGGTCATGACCATCCAGAAGAGCGGGTAGAGGACGGCGACCAGCAGGGCGATCAGGAGGACGTAGAGGACGAGTCGGCCGACCTGGGCGGCGGCGACGGCGGCGAGCGAGCGGTCCGAGCCGCGCGACCGCGAGGCGGGCGAGGTCGACGGCGCCGACGGAGCGGTCGGGGCGGGGGAGGGCTGCACGACGTCCATCAGAACTGCACCGTCCGGCCGCGACGCAGGCTCAGCTGCAGGGCGGAGGCCGCGAAGGTGATGACGAAGATCACCGCGCCGATGGCCGCGGCGTACCCCAGCTGGTCGTTGAAGAAGCCCGACTTGTAGAGCCACGAGCCGAGCGTGTGGCTGGCGTTGTTCGGACCGCCCTGGGTCATCACCCAGACCTCGTTGAAGACGAGGAAGGCGCCACTGACCGTCACGATGAGCATCAGCTCGGTCATGTCGAAGACGAGCGGGACGGTGATCCGGCGGAAAGCCTGGATCTTCGAGGCGCCGTCGATGTAGGCCGCCTCATACAGCTCGCGCGGGATCTTCTGGATGGCGACGATGAAGAGGACCATGACGTAGCCGAACGACTGCCACTGGCTCATGGCGATGATCGACCAGATGGCGGTCGATTCCTCGCCCAGCCAGGCGTGGGTGAAGCTGCCCAGGCCGATGGCGGTCATCGCCTGGTTGACCAGGCCGAAGTTCGGCTCGTACAGGAAGTAGAAGAGGAAGCCGACGACCGTCAGCGACATGACGGCCGGGATGAAGAAGACCGTCCGGAAGAAGCCCCGCAGGCGGGGCGCCACGAACTCCTCGAGGATGGCCGCCAGGACGAGCCCGCCGCCGACCTGGAAGATCACCGAGACGACCGCGTAGGCGACGTTGTTGAAGAGGGCGCCCCAGAAGATCGGGTCGGCCGCCAGGTCGCGATAGTTCTGGAGGCCGACGAAGGCCTCCTTCGGGGAGAACGAGCTCCAGCTGAAGAAGCTCAGCCGGAGGTTGTCGACCGCCGGGTAGTAGACGAAGACGACGACCAGCAGCAGCGCTGGCAGGACGTACAGCCAGCGGGACGCGTCGCCGAGCCGCCGGGCCATCGAGAGCATGCCGCCCCTCCCGTGGAGTGGGGGAGGAGGGAGCGGACGCGTGGCCCGCTCCCTCCCGCGAACCGCGGCTCAGGAGCCGCTGTCGGTCTTGGCCTTGGCGGCGCCGGCCTGGACGTCCGCGATCACCTGGTCGGCGGACTTGCTGCCGTCGAGCAGGGCCTGGACGCCGTTGAGGTAGGCGTTGGCCACGTTGATGTTGGTGACGGTGTCGAGCCAGATCGCCATCGAGGAGGCGTTGTTGATCTCGTCGAGGACGCGGATGAGCTGCGGGAAGGCGTTGTCGGCGGTGGCCGAGCCCTTCACCGGGCTGAGCCAGCCGTTCATCTTGAGCAGCAGCTTGGCGTTGTCGACGTTCGTCAGGTACTTCAGGAAGTCGATGACGATGTCCATGTGCTGGCTGTTCGGGTTCACCAGGAACCCGTCAGGGGCACCCTCGAGGACCTTGGGATCGCCAGCCGCGCCGTCGATCGGGGGCATCTTGAAGAAGTCCCAGTTGTTCACGATCGTGTCCGGCGCCTTCTGGGCGGCGGTGAAGACCGGGAACTCGACGGACTCGACGTACTGCATCGCAGCCTTGCCCGACATGAACGTCGCCTGGGCAGACTCGTGCGAGAGGCCGTTGGCCTTCTGGGTAAGGCAGTGGCTGTTGAGGTCCTGGAGCGTGGTCAGGGCCTGCTTGTAGCCCGGGTCGGTGAAGGCGCCCGTCGCCGGCTCGTAGTCCTGGGCGAGCGTCGCCGGGGCCACGGTGTAGGCGTTCAGCTGGGTCATGTAGTGGATGGCCGGCCAGCCGTACTGGTTGCCGAAGGCGATCGGCTGGATGCCCTTGCTCTTGAGCGTGTCGCAGGTCGACAGGAGGTCGGCCATCGTCTTGGGGACCGAGAGGCCGTTGTCCTGGAAGATCTTGGTGTTGTAGACGAAGAACTTCGCGTCGAGGTCGATCGGCACGCCGTAGGTCTTGCCGTCGTAGGTGAACGCCTGGAGGGCGGCCGGGACGAAGCTGTTGCCCCAGTCGGTGCCCTTGAGGTACTGGCTCAGGTCAGCGGCGAGGCCGCCCCGGACGAACTTCTTGGTGAAGTCGCCGGCCCACGAGAAGTAGATGTCGGGCATCTGCTTCGAGGCGGCCAGGACGCGCAGCTTGTCCTTGATCGGCTGGTCGCCGACCGCCTGGAGGTCGATCTTGACGTTCGGGTGCGCCGCCGTGTAGGCCTTGACGACCTGCTGGAAGTACGGCGCGTAGTTCGGGTCGGGCCACTTCTCCAGGAACGTGATCGAGCCCGACAGCTGGGCGCCGCTGGCGCCCGCGGCCTGCGAGGCCGCGCCGGTCGGGGTCGTGCTGGCCCCGCTCGAGCAGGCGCCGACCACGACCGCGGCCGTCGCCACGAGCGCCACGAAGCGCCCCTTCAAGTTCCCACTCCTCACGTGTCGCTTCTCCTCCTTGGGCCGCGGCTCGGGCCGGCGGCGCCTGGGTCAGGAGGCGGCGGGCGCCGCCTCGGCTGCCGTCTCGAGCGCGATCGGGACGCCATGCCCGAACGCGCCGTAGTCGGCGCAGGTCCTGGCCGCGGCGTCGGCCGCGGCCTCCAGGGCGACTGCGGGGTCCTGGCCGGTGACGAGGCCGGCCAGGAGGCAGCCGATGAACGAGTCGCCGGCACCGAGCGTGTCGACGACCTGGACGGGGACGGCGGCCTGGCGCCACGTGCGCCTGCCGTCGAAGAGGAGCGCGGGCGCGGTCCCGCGAGTGGCCAGAGCCAGCCGGGGCCCGCGTGCCACGGCGGCGGCGAGCAGATCGAGGGCCGCCTCCTCGTCGAGGTCGCTGGCCGAGAAGCAGGCGATCTCGAGGTGGGGGAGCAGGGCTTCGGTGTAGCCCGGCTCGCGGTGGATGGAGAAGTCGAAGGAGACCGGGGCCCGGGCGGCCAGGTCGGCGACCTGGTCCTCGACCATGCTGCAGTCCCCGGTGTGGATGAGGTCGAAGGAGGCGGCGTAGGCGAGGTCCGTCTCGTCGAGGCGGAAGCGCGAGACGCCGACGTGCGAGCCGACGAAGACGCGGTCGCCCTCGACCAGGGTCACCTCGGCCCAGGCGTTCGGGCCGTCGACCACGCGCAGCCGGTCGAGCTCCAGGCCCTCGGCGCGCAGCGCCCCGAGGACGGTCTCGCCGGCCCGGTCGGTGCCGAGCGCCCCGATGTAGGCGGCCTCGATGCCGGCCCGCCGCGCGGCGACGGCGACGTTCAGGGCGTTGCCGCCCGGGAACATCCGGCCGAGGTCGCGGTAGCGGTCGACGACGTTGTCGCCGACGCCCAGCAGGCGCATCTAGTAGTCGACCCGGAACATGTAGCGGCGGATGTGCAGGTCGTGGCCGGTGGCCGCCTCGAAGTGCTCGGCCAGGCGGGACATGACCGCCATCAGGGCGAAGTGGGAGACGTACGGTCGCTGCGCGGCCTCGATGCCGCTGAGGGTCAGCTCCTTCGCGTCGACGTAGAAGCCGCGGCTGGTGTACTTCTCCAGGAAGGCCTTGGCGCGCTCGTCGATCGGGCGGGTCGCCTCCTCGCCCAGGAACTGGATCACGGCGGTGTCGTCGACGACGACCTCCATGGCCCCGTGGAGGAACTCGGCCGCGTCGAAGCTGGCGGCGTGCTTCCACTGCATCTCCTGCAGGTAGCACATCGCCAGGCAGTAGGCGGTCGCCCAGTTCGGACCGCCGCCGAGGATGTAGATGATCGGCTCGTCCTTGAGCGCCTCGGCGATCGCCCGGTTGCGATCCTCGGTCTCCTGGACTGCCTCGACGAGGGCTGCCGGGAGGGCCTCGAGGGTCGCGGTGCGCGCCGCGTACTCGGCGGGGACGAGGTCGCCCGTCTCCCGCAGGAGCGCGTTGCCGAGGAGGGCCAGGGCGAACTGCTTGGGGTCGCCGATCCCCGAGTCGTCGCCGTAGGTCCAGGCGCGGTCGCTCGCCGCGGCCAGCGGGCTCTCGGCGAGCTTGGTGAACGAGGCGACGGTCGCGCCCTGGTCCTTCGCGAAGCGGGCCGCCGCGACGACCTCGGGGGTCGTGCCGGTGTTCGAGGCGAGCAGGACGAGCGAGCCGGCGCCGAGGAGGGCGGGGTGGCGGTGGATGAACTCGTTGGCCGAGACGGCGAAGACCGGGAGGCGGGTCGAGTGCCGCTCGAGGTCGTACTGCAGGCCGGCGTGGGTGATGAGCCCGCCGCCCGAGCCGACGAGGAACACGTTGCGCAGGCCGGCTGCGACGACCTCGGCGGCGAAGGCCTCGATCTCGGGCCGGGCGGCCAGGGCCCGCGCGACGCCCGCGCGCCGGTCGGTCTTGAGCGGCTTCAGGGGGAGGGTCGCCAGGGTGCTCGTCACCGTGCTCCTTTCACTCGATCCGCCGGCGCTCCGGCCGGCCTCGTTCCCGCGGCCCGCGAGGGCCGTCCGCTTCGTCAGGCCGTTCGTTCGTGGACGGCACGCCGCGTGGGGCGGCCGTGTGTCAGGGCCATGTGGCGTCGGGCCCGGTCGCGAGCACGCGGTGGCCCATGAAGACGCGCTCGTCGAGATCGGTGATGCCGCGCAGGAGGGCCGACCAGACGGTGAACCACTCGAGCGGCACGAGGTACCAGAACGGGGTCAGCAGCGGGTGCAGGCCGGGCGCCTCGGCGGCGTCGATGACGAGGACGCGGCCGCCGTTCTCCTCGAGCGTCGCGATGGACCGCTGGACGAGGAGCCGTGACTCGTCGGTGCCGAGCAGGGCCAC
>DASVYJ010000088.1:0-4241 GCA_036392215.1 Candidatus Limnocylindrales bacterium
CACCCGCGCCCGGCGCGACGCCCCCCGCACCCGCTCCGACCGCGTCGCCGCGCCGTCGGCTGCGGCGGACCGCACGGCCGGCCGCGCCCTGAGCGGGCACGTGACGGATCGAGGGGCACATGCGTCGCGAAGCGGCTGACTGGTTCGTCCGGGGCCTCGGCCTCGCCCTGGGCGCACTCATCGTCTACGGCATCCTGTACGCCTCGCTGCTGGCCGTCCGCGTCATCGTCCTGGTCTTCGTCGCGATCCTGATCGGCTCGGCCCTGGAGCCCATCGTCGGCTGGCTGCGGATCCGCCTGCCGGTCGGCCGCGGCGCTGCCATCCTCGTGGTCTACGCCTCGTTCTTCGTCGCGGTGGCCATCCTGCTGCTGCTCGTCGTCCCTGCCGCGGCCGCCCAGTTCGGCGACCTCGCCGGGCGTGTGCCCGCCTTCCTCGACCGCGTCGGCGCGTTCGTCGACGGGCTCCGGCCGCCGCTGCTGGCCCAGGCCGGGCGGACCCTGGTCGCCTACGCCCGGGCGGCGACGGCCACCGGTGCACCGCCGCCGGCCGAGGTCGTCGTGCAGGCCGGCCTGACCGTGGCCGAGGTCGTGGCATCGGTCGTCAGCCTGCTGGCCATCGTCTTCTTCTGGCTGACCGAGCACGCCCGGCTGCAGCGCTACGTGCTGGCCTTCCTGCCCGCTCACCGCCGGGGGGGCGCCCGCGACGCCTGGAACGAGGTCGAGTCGCGGCTCGGGATGTGGGTCCGAGGCCAGCTCATCCTGATGGCTGCTCTCGCTCTCGCCACCGGCGTGGCGTACACCCTGCTCGGGCTCCCCTCCTCCATCCTGCTGGCCGTCCTGGCCGGCCTCGCCGAGGCCATCCCGCTCGTCGGCCCGGCCCTGGGGGCCGTACCCGCGCTCCTGGTGGCCGCGACGGTGCGCCCGGAGCTCGTCGTCCTCGTCGCCGTCGTCTACATCGTCCTCCAGCTGATCGAGGGCAACGTCCTCGTCCCCTTCGTCATGCGGAACACGATCGGCCTCTCCCCGTTCCTGGTGATCGTCAGCCTGCTCCTTGGCGACGCGGTCGGGGGCGTTCCGGGAGCGATCCTGGGCGTGCCGGTCGCGGCCGCGATCGAGGTGGTGCTGGAACGCCTGCAGGCCCGCGACACGCCGGTCGCGCAGGACCCCGGCGGCTCGCTCAGCCCCGAGGCGCGCGACGAGCTGGAACGCTCGCTCCCGGACGGTTCGACAGGCGCGACGACGCACTGACCCCGGGAGCTGCAAGGAGACTGCAACGTGCTCACGCGGAACGGTCGGCGTGGGACGACGGCCTGGCTGGCTTACTGCGGTGGCGCGCGAGCGTGGTCCGGCCCGGGACGCCCGGCACGGGCCGGCGGGGGAGGTGCGGCGGCACGGCCGTCCCCGTACCGTCTGGACGGGAGTCGCGAGGATGCCTGGAAGTCGAGGGGCGTGAGTGGGCTGCGGGCGCGGGCCACCGTGATCGAGCAGGTTGCTGGGGCGACCGCGCCGCGCGCGGGCGTCGAGCCAGGCCGCTCCGCCGCGCTCGTCGCACCGCCCCTGCCGCTGGCCAGCCTCGGTTGGCCCCAGCTCGAGCTCATCCTCGGCCGCCTGCACGACGCCGTCACCGTCCAGGACGCGTCGGGGCAGCTCGTGTTCGCCAACGCCGCCGCGGCGCGGCTCCTCGACCTGCCCGACGCGGCGGCGGTCGTGGCGGCCCAGGGACCGGCGCTCCTGGCCGGCTTCGAGCTGTTCGACGAGACGGGCGATCCGCTGCCGGCGGATGCGCTGCCCGGGCGGCGGGCCCTGGCCGGCGCGCCCGCGCCGGAGCTGGTCGTCCGGTTCCGCGTCCGCGCGACGGGCGAGGAGCGCTGGTCCATCGTCTCGGCGACGGCGCTGCCGGCGAGCGACGGCGGAGTGGCGCTCGTCGTCAACCTCTTCCGGGACGTGACCGAGGAGCGGCGCTCGGCCGGCGCGGCCCGGCTCGGCGAGCGCCTCCTGGACGAGGTGGAGGCGTCCGTCATCGCCACCGACGGCGATGGGCGGGTGATCCACTGGAACCGCGCCGCGGAACGGCTCTTCGGGTTCAGCCGCGAGGAGGCGGAGGGGCGCTCGATCATGGACCTCACGGTCCCAGCGGATGCGATCGCCGCCGCGGCCGGGATCATGGACGAGGTCCGCCAGCGGGGTCGCTGGGAGGGCGAGTTCGAGGCCCGCCGCCGGGACGGCGGGACCGTGCCGATCTACGAGGTCCTCACCCCGCTCCACGAGGGTGCCGGACCCGCCGGCGGCCTCGTCGGCGTGGCCGTCGATGCCACCGAGCGCCGGCGGGCGGACGAGGCACTCCGGGCGAGCGAGGCGCGGGCCCGGCTCCTGGCCGACGCCATGCCCCAGATCGTCTGGACGGCCGGGCCGGACGGCAGGGTGGAGGAGTTCAACCAGCGCTGGTTCGACTACACCGGCCTCCACTCGGCCACGAACCGGGGCAGGGGCTGGGAAGGGGTGATCCATCCCGACGACGTGGCGGAGACGCTCCGGCGCTGGACCGCGTCGGTCCGGACGGGCGACCCGTACGAGATCGAGCACCGCTTCCGCCGCCACGACGGCGTCTACCGCTGGCACCTCGGCCGCGGCCTGCCGCTGCGCGACGAGACGGGTCGCGTCGTCGGCTGGGTCGGCACGAGCACCGACATCGAGGACGCCAAGCGGGCAGCCGAGGGCGCCGCCTTCCTCGATCAGGCGAGCCGCATCCTCGCGGGGTCGCTCGACTACGAGGAGACGCTGCGCCGCGTCGCCCGGCTGGCCGTCCCGGCCATCGCCGACTGGTGCACCGTCGACCTGCTCGACCAGAGCGGGACCGTCCAGCTCGTCGCCGTCGGCCACGTCGATCCGGCCAAGGTCCGCCTGGCCGAGGACCTCCGCCGTCGCTTCCCGATCGATCAGGCGGCGCGAGCCGGCGTCGGCGCCGTCCTCCGGACCGGCCGGGCCGAACTCGTCGAGTCGATCTCGCTCGATCTCCTGGCCGAGGTCGTCGACGACCCCGAGCTGGTCGACGTCGCACGCGACCTCGGCCTCCGGTCCTCGATGACCGTGCCCCTCGCGGTCGGCGACCGGGTGGATGGCGCGATCACCTTCGTCGCCGCCGAATCCGGGCGGGTGTTCGGGCCGAACGATCTCGCCCTCGCCCAGGAGCTCGCCCACCGGGCCGCCGTGGCCATCGAGAATGCCCGCCTCTATCGCCAGGTGAGCCAACTCCAGTGGGCGCTCGACGCAGCCCTCGATGGCGTCGAGATGCTCGACCCGCTGACGCTGCGGTTCACCTACGCGAGCCGGGGGGCGCTCGACCAGCTCGGCTGCCGCGCGGACCAGCTGATCGGCCGACGGATCGTCGACGTGGCCCCGGAGCTCGACGAGGCGGCCTTCCGCGCGCTCGTCGACCCGCTGATGGAGGGCCAGCTCCGGTCGCAGACCGCGACGACGACGCTGCGGCGAAGCGACGGCACGAGCATCCCGGTCGAGATGCTCCTGCAGTACGTCCCGCTGCTGCCCGAGGGCGGCCGGATCGTCGCCGTCGTCCGCGACATCAGCGATCGGCTCGAGGCGGAAGCTCGCCTCCAGGCCCTCGCCCGAGCCGAGCGCACCCGCGCCGCGGAAGTCGACGCGGTCCTGCGGGCGATGGGCGAGGCGGTCGTCCTGCTCGACGCCGGGGGATTCGTGACGCTGGCCAACCCCGCCGCCGAGGACCTGTTCGTCGGGATGCCGCTCACCCGCTTCGACGAGATCCTGGCCCTCCTCGAGGATCCCGACGGCCGCGCGCCCCGGCTCGGCTCTGCCAGACCGCAGGGCCCGGTGGAGCTGCGGCTGCACGGCCCGCAGGCCCGCTGGGTCGAGCTGACCGCATATCCGGTCCTGGTGGCGGACGCCGTCGACGGCCCGGGCGTGGACGGCACCGATGCCGGCTCGGTCTTGGGCGCTCCCCCGGAACGCGCCCACCCCGGCCCGATGACGATCCTGGTGATGCGCGACCGGACCGCGGCCCGCGAGGAGGAGGCGATGCGGGAGGCCTTCGTCGGCGTGCTCAGCCATGAGCTCAGGACTCCCGTGACCACCATCTACGGCAGCTCCAAGGTCCTGGGGCGCCTGGAGGGCCGGCTGTCCGACGAGGCCCGCCGGGAGGTGTACCGCGACATCGAGGCCGAGGCCGAGCGCCTCTACCGCCTGGTGGAGGACCTGCTCGTGCTGGCC
>DASVYJ010000089.1:0-2231 GCA_036392215.1 Candidatus Limnocylindrales bacterium
CTGACCAAGGAAGTCGGCTACATCCTGGGCATCCCGATCCACTACTACGCCGCCATCGACCTGGCCGGCTTCCGGCGGATGGTCGACCTCGTCGGCGGGGTGGACGTGGTCAACCCGAAGCCGATCCAGGACGGCCTCTACGACTGGCTCGACGGCACCCCGAATGGGTTCTTCCTGTCGGCCGGGCCGCACCACCTCAACGGCACGCTGGCCCTGGCCTACGTCCGCTCACGGCAGGGCCTCGGCGACAGCGACTACACCCGGGCCGCCCGGCAGCAGCAGGTCCTGGTCGCCCTGAAGGCCAAGATGACCCAGCCGGGGATGATCGCCAAGCTGCCCCAGCTGCTCGACGCGGCGGCCCAGACGATCAAGACGGACTTCCCGCCCGGGCAGGTGGCGGACATGCTGGACGTGGCCAAGCAGCTCCAGGACAGCTCGATCCAGAAGATCGTCCTCGGGCCGCCCTACAACTACCACCCGGATTCGTCGCTCACCGGCGGCGTCTGGACGAGCCGGCTGTACATGGACAAGGTCGCCGCGCTCTCGGTCCAGCTCTTCGGCTCGGACAGCCGCTACTACCAGACAGCGCAGGCCTCGCCGAGCGCGACCCCGGCGCAGTAGCGGCGGTAGCGCGGCATCGCCTCGACTCGGGCCCGGTCGTCGGGCTAGGCGACAGCGAGGGCTCGACCGAGCGCGGCCACGACCCGCTCGACGTCCGCCTCGCCGAGGTCGGGGTAGATCGGCAGCGAGATCTCGCGCTCGTACTCGCGGCGGGCGATCGGCAGGTCCTCGGGGCGGTAGCCGTACGTCCGCTGGTAGTAGGGGTGGAGGTGGAGCGGGATGAAGTGGACGCTCGTGCCGATGCCCTCGCCGGCGAGCCGCTCGATCACCGCGCCCCGTCGCGCGGTGAGGTCCGCCCGCAGGCGCAGCGGGTAGAGGTGCCAGGCCGCGACCTCGTCCGGGCCGGGTGAGGGCGGCAGCTCGACGAGGCCGGCAAGGTCGTCAGGCGCGGCCGCGAAGGCTGCCGCGTACCAGCCGGCGACCCGCTCGCGCGCCAGGCGCAGCTCCCCGGCTCGTTCGAGCTGGACGAGGCCGATGGCGGCCGCGAGGTCCGTCAGGTTGTACTTGAAGCCGACGTCCTCGATCTCGTAATACCACGAGCCGCCGGCCTGGTAGCGCTTCCAGGCGTCGCGGCTGATGCCGTGCAGGCGCATGACCCGGGCGCGCTCCGCGATCGCCTCGTCGTCCGTGACGAGCATCCCGCCCTCGCCGGTCGTGACCGTCTTGGTGGCGTAGAAGCTCAGCGCCCCGGCCGCCCCGAAGGCGCCGGCCTGGACGCCGCCGCGGGAGGCCGGGATGGCGTGCGCGGCGTCCTCGACGACGGCCACGCCCCGTTCGCGGGCCAGCTCGAGGATCGGCCCCATCTCGGCGACGCGGCCGCCGAAGTGGACGACCTGGATCGCCCTGGTCTCGGGCCGCAGCTGCGGCGCGAGCGTCTCCGCGGTGAGGTTCAGGGTCAGCGGGTCGACGTCCGCCAGGCGCGGCCGCGCTCCGAGGTAGCGGACGACCTCTCCGGACGAGGCGAACGTGTAGGTCGGCACGACGACCTCGTCCCCGGGACCGATGCCGAGCGCCTCCAGGGCGAGGTGGAGCGCGGCCGTCGCCGAGTTGACCGCGACGGCGTGGCGGACGCCCACGGCCTCGGCCACGGCGGCCTCGAAGGCGAGGGTCCGGCCGCCGGTCGTGAGCCAGCCCGAGTCGAGGACCTCCAGGACGGCCTGCCGCTCTCCCGGGCCGATGGACGGCCGGTGGAACGGGATGGGGCGATCCGCCGCCCGACCGTCCGCCCCGGCGGTGGACGGCCGGTCCGTCGCCGAGCCGCTCACCCCTCGGGCCGCTCCGTCGCGTCCGGGACGACGGGCAGCGAGCCCGGCGTCGGCCTCGTCGCCTCGCCCGCGGCTCCCTCGACGGGGCCGGCGACCGCCCGGCCGGGGCCCAGCGTCCGGACCCGGGCCAGCAGCCGACGCACCTGGTCGTCGTCGCGCGCCGCCGCGGCCGCGACCACGTCCTCCGCCAGCAGCTCGACCGTCCGGGCTTCGACCGTCGTGCCGTCGGCCCGCGCCCGGAGGATGCCCTCGTGGAGCGTCCGGTCCGTCGTCTCGTGGTCGTAGAAGAGCGCCTCGTTGAGCCGCTCGCCAGCCCGCAGCCCGGTGTAGAGGATCGGCACGCGG
>DASVYJ010000090.1:0-37477 GCA_036392215.1 Candidatus Limnocylindrales bacterium
ATGCCCGGCGACAACGTCGACATGCGGGTCGAGCTGATCACCCCGATCGCCCTCGAGGTCGGCCAGCGCTTCGCCATCCGCGAGGGCGGCCGGACCGTCGGCGCGGGCGCCATCACCAGCATCATCGAGTAGGGCGATGGCACGTCAGCGGATCAGGATCCGCCTCAAGGCCTACGACCACCGGCTGCTGGACCAGTCCGCGGCCCAGATCGTGGAGACCGCCCAGCGCACCGGCGCCGACGTCGTCGGCCCGGTGCCGCTGCCGACCCGGATCGAGAAGTTCACCGTCATCCGGTCGCCCTTCATCGACAAGGACAGCCGCGAGCAGTTCGAGATCCGGACCCATAAGCGACTCGTCGACATCCTCGACCCCTCGTCGAAGACCGTCGACGCCCTGATGCGACTCTCGCTGGCGGCGGGCGTCGACATCGAGATCAAGATGTGACGCCGATGAGCATCGGACTGCTCGGCCGCAAGGTCGGCATGACCCAGGTCTTCCAGGACGACGGCACGATGGTCGCCGTCAGCGTCCTGGTCGTCGAACCGAACACCGTGACCCGCCTCCGGACGGTCGAGCGCGACGGCTACACCGCCGTCCAGCTCGGCATCGAGGAGTCCCGCAGGCTGACCAAGCCCGAGCTCGGCCAGCTCAAGGACCTGCCCCGCCTGGCGACGCTGCGCGAGTTCCGGGTCGACGACGTCTCCGGCCTCAGCGTCGGCCAGCGCCTGAGCGTGGCCGACGTCTTCGCGCCGGGCGAGCTGGTCGACGTGACGGGCGTCTCGAAGGGCAAGGGCTTCGCCGGCCACATCAAGCGCCACCACTTCCGGCGCGGCCCCGAGACGCACGGCTCCGACTCGCACCGCCAGCCGGGCTCGATCGGGCCGGGCACGACGCCGGGTCGGGTCTACAAGGGCATGCGGATGGCCGGCCACCTGGGCAGCCAGCGCGCCACCATCAAGAAGCTGCGCGTCGTCCGGACGGACCCGGAGCGCAACCTCCTCCTCGTGAAGGGGTCGCTGCCGGGGGCGCGGAACGCGCTGATCCTCGTGAAGAAGGCCTAGGATGCCCGAGACGACCCTCTACTCGAGGACCGGCGAGGCGATCGGCACGGTCGAGCTGGCGGACGCCCTGTTCGCCGCCCCCGTCAACGCCGCGGTCCTCCACCAGGTGGTGACGGCCCAGCTGGCCGGCCGCCACCTCGGCACCCACGACACCAAGACGCGCGGCGAGGTCGCCGGTGGCGGCAAGAAGCCGTATCGCCAGAAGGGCACGGGCCGGGCCCGCCAGGGTTCGCGCCGCGCCCCGCACTACGCCGGCGGCGGCGTCGTGTTCGGGCCGCACCCCCGCTCGTACGAGCAGCGGCTCCCGCGCAAGATGAAGCGGCTCGCCCTGGTCGGCGCGCTGACCGCGAAGCTCGAGGACGAGGCGGTCAAGGTCATCGACACCTTCGGCCTGGAGGAGATCCGGACCAAGGAGCTCGTCGGCGTCCTGGCCGCCCTCGAGGCGGGCACCGGGCGCGTCCTGATCGTCGCCCCCGGCCGCGACGAGAAGCTCCAGCTCTCGGCCCGCAACCTGCCCTTCGTCGAGATCATCCTGGCCGACTCGCTCAACGTGGTCGACCTGCTGCAGGCCGACACGGTGCTCATCGAGCAGCCCGCGCTGGCTCGCATGGAGGAGGTGTACGCGTGACGCTCACGGCGCACGAGGTCATCCTCCGGCCCGTCATCAGCGAGAAGTCGATGGACGAGTCGCAGCGCGGCAAGTACACCTTCGCCGTCCATGACGACGCCAGCAAGATCCAGATCAAGGCCGCGGTCGAGGAGCTGTTCAAGGTCCAGGTGACCGGCGTGAACGTGCTCACGACGAAGGCCCGCCAGAAGCGGCGGGGGACCCGGCGCGGCCGGATCGTGGGCTGGACGACGCCCTGGCGCAAGGCCATCGTGACCCTGGCCGAAGGCCAGAAGATCGAGTTCTTCGAGGGGGTCTGACGATGCCGCTGCGCAGCTACAAGCCCACCTCGGCCGGCCGCCGGTTCATGACCCGCTCGACCTTCGAGGAGGTCACGACCGACCAGCCCTACAAGCCGCTCCTGGAGCCCCAGCAGCGGCCGTCCGGCCGGAACAACGCCGGGCGCCTCACCGTCCGCCATCGCGGCGGCGGCGAGAAGCAGCACTACCGGCGGATCGACTTCAAGCGGGACAAGCTCGGCGTGCCCGCCCGTCTCGCGACGATCGAGTACGACCCCAATCGCTCGGCCCGCATCGGCCTGCTCCACTACCGGGACGGGGAGAAGCGCTACATGCTCCTGCCCCACGGCCTCAGGGTCGGCGACGTGGTGGTGGCCGGCCCCGAGGCGGAGGCGCGCGTCGGCAACGCCCTGCCGCTCGCCAACGTCCCGCTCGGCACGACGATCCACAACATCGAGCTGGTGCCCGGCAAGGGCGGCCAGATCGTCCGCTCGGCCGGCAGCTCGGCCCAGCTGCTCGCCAAGGAGGGCGAGTACGCCACGATCCGCCTCCCCTCGGGCGAGGTCCGGCGGGTCAGCCTGCGCTGCATGGCGACGGTCGGCCAGGTCTCGAACCTGGAGCACGAGAACCAGAGCCTCGGCAAGGCGGGCCGAGCCCGCCACATGGGCCAGCGGCCCGAGGTCCGGGGCGTGGTGATGAACCCGCGGGACCATCCGCATGGCGGCGGCGAGGGCAAGTCGCCCACCGGCATGCCGCCCAAGACGCCGTGGGGCAAGCCGGCGATGGGCTACCGGACCCGGCGGGGCAAGATCGCCGGCCGGCTCGTCGTCCGGTCCCGGCATCGCAAGTCGTAGCGCGGAGGAGCAGGAGACATGTCGCGATCGGTCAAGAAGGGGCCGTTCGTCGAGTCGCGGCTCCTCGGCCGCGTCCAGACGATGAACAAGCGCAACGAGAAGCGGGTCGTCAAGACCTGGTCCCGCGCCTCGGTCATCTTCCCCGACTTCATCGGCCACACCGTGGCCGTCTACAACGGCAAGAAGCACATCCCGGTCTACGTGACCGAGAACATGGTCGGTCACCGCCTCGGCGAGTTCGCCCCCACCCGCACCTTCCGCGGCCACGGGAAGCACACCGAGCGCTCGGCCGCCCTCAAGTAGGAGCCAGAGGACCCGTGCGCGTTTCCGCCACTGCCAAGTACCTCCGCGGCTCCACCCGCAAGGCCCGCCTCGTCACGCTCGCCATCAAGGGCAAGCGGGTCGGCGACGCGGCCGCCCTGCTGCGCTTCATGCCGCAGGCCGCGGCCCGCGACGTCGCCCGCGTCCTCAAGAGCGCGACGGCCAACGCGGAGAACAACCACAACCTGTCGGCCGAGGACCTGCTGGTCGTCGACGCCCGCGCCGAAGAGGGCCCGACCATCAAGCGCTGGCGGCCGCGAGCCCAGGGTCGGGCCTTCCCGATCCACAAGCCCATGACCCACATCACGATCGTCGTCGAGGACCGGGAGGCCTAGATGGGACACAAGGTCCACCCGTACGGCTTCCGTCTCGGTGTCTCGCGCACCTGGTCGGCGAAGTGGTACGCGGACAAGGAGTACACCGACCTCCTCAAGGAGGACATCGCCGTCCGCCAGCTCGTCGCCCGGCGGCTCGCCAACGCGAGCGTCAGCAGCGTCGAGATCGAGCGGGGCATCAACCACGTGACCGTGACGGTCCACACCGCCAAGCCGGGCATCGTCATCGGCAAGGGCGGAGCGAACGTCGAGGTCCTCCGCCAGCAGATCGGCGCGCTCACCAGGCGCAAGGTGAAGCTGGAGGTCAAGGAGATCCGCCAGCCGGAGCTCGACGCCTACCTCGTCGCCAGCAACATCGCCGGCCAGCTGACGCGCCGGATCGCCTTCCGGAAGGCCATGAAGCAGGCCATCCAGCGGACGATGAAGGCTGGTGCCAAGGGCGTGAAGATCGCCGTGGCCGGCCGCCTGGGCGGCTCCGAGATGGCCCGTCGCGAGTGGGACCGGGAGGGACGCATCCCGCTCGGCACGCTGCGCGCCGACATCAGCTACGCCCAGGTCCACGCTCACACGACCTACGGCCGCATCGGCGTCAAGGTCTGGGTCTACCGCGGCGACGTCCCGAGCGAGCGACGCCGCTCGCCGGAGGCGGCGCAGCAGGCCGCCCCCGCGGCCGCCGGACAGGTGGCCTGACCATGCTGATGCCGAGTCGCGTCAAGCATCGCAAGGTCCAGCGCGGGCGGATGTCCGGCCAGGCCAAGGGCGGCCACACCGTCGCCTTCGGCGAGTACGGCCTGGCCACGCTCGAGCCCGCCTGGATCACGAGCCGTCAGATCGAGGCCGCCCGACGCGCCATGACCCGCTCGGTCAAGCGCGGCGGCAAGATCTGGATCCGCATCTTCCCGGACAAGCCCGCGACCAAGAAGCCGGCCGAGACCCGGATGGGTTCCGGCAAGGGCGCGCCCGACCACTGGGTCGCCGTCGTGAAGCCCGGCCGGATCCTCTTCGAGATGGCCGGCATCGGCCATGAGGAGGCGATCGAGGCCATGCGGCTGGCCAGCCACAAGCTGCCCGTCGCCACCCGGGTCGTCACGAGGGAGGGTGTCTGATGGACATCGACAAGGTGCGGGCACTCTCCGACGCCGAGCTCGAGGACGCCCTCCGGCAGGCCAAGCAGGACCTCTGGCAGGCCCGCTTCGCCCTCTCGACCCGCCAGTTGAAGGACTACAGCAGCATCCCCCAGACCCGCCGGACGATCGCGCGGATCCTCACCGTCCAGCTCGAGCGGCGCTCGCAGCGGCCGGCCTGAGAGGAGATCACGCGATGACAGGAGCAGCACGAGTGCAGGGCAAGCGGAAGACCAAGGTCGGCCGCGTCGTCAGCGACAAGATGGACAAGACGATCGTCGTCTCCGTCGAGCGCCTGGCGCGCCACCCGCTCTACAAGCGGGTGATCCGGCTGACCACCAAGTTCAAGGCCCACGACGAGGCCAACGAGGCGCGGGTCGGCGACACCGTCGAGATCGAGGAGTCGCGGCCGCTCTCGGCCACCAAGCGCTGGCGCCTGGTCAGCGTCGTGAGCCGGGCCGGCGAGGCCGCGGCCGCCGCCGAGCTGCTGACGGACGAGGAGGGGACCGCGGAGGCGATCCACGCCGCCGCCCATCCCGGCCGCCGTGAGCACGGCGCGGAGGAGGCGGGCGCGTGATCCAGCAGTACAGCCGCCTTCGGGTCGCCGACAACACGGGCGCCCGAACGATCCAGTGCATCCGGATCATGGGCCGCTCCCGGAAGACGACCGCGGGCGTCGGCGATGTGATCATCGCCAGCGTCAAGCAGGCGATCCCGAACGCCGCCGTCAAGAAGGGCGACGTCGTCAGGGCGGTCGTCGTGCGGACGGCCAAGGAGTACGGCCGGCCCGACGGCAGCTACATCCGCTTCGACGAGAACGCGGCCGTCCTGATCAACAACCAGGGCAACCCGCGCGGCACCCGGATCTTCGGCCCCGTCGCCCGTGAGCTGCGCGACCGCAACTACATGAAGATCGTCTCGCTCGCCCCGGAGGTGCTCTGAGATGGCGGCACCCAAGGTCGAGCGGAGCCCGCGGGTCCCCGAGGTCCGCAAGGGCGACACCGTCGTCATCCTCCACGGCAAGGACGCCGGCAAGCGCGGCCAGGTGGAGCGGGTCATCCGCAACCGCCAGGCCGAGGTCGGCCATCGCACCGTCTGGCGTGGCGCCTCGAGCCGGCCCGTCTCGGTCGTCGTGGCCGGGCTCAACGTGGCCAAGCGCCACCAGAAGCCGCGGCCGCGGTCCAGCCAGAGCGACCGCGTCCCGCAGATGCAGCAGGGCGGCATCATCGACGTCGCCCAGCCCCTCGACATCAGCAACGTCATGGTCGTCTGCCCCCGCTGCGAGCGGCCGACGCGCGTCAGGCACGTCACCCTCGAGAGCGGCCAGCGCGTCCGCGTCTGCCACCACTGCGGGGAGCAGCTGGAGGTGAAGGCGTGAGCGGCCAGCTCCAGCAGCGCTACCACGACGAGGTCGTGCCCGCGCTCCAGAAGCAGTTCGGCTACGGCAACCCGATGGAAGTCCCGCGGCTCAAGAAGATCGTGGTCAACATCGGGCTCGGCGAGGCGCTCCAGAACCCGAAGGCGGTCGATGCCGCCGTGGGCGACCTGGCGGCGATCACCGGGCAGCACCCGGTGACGACGCGGGCCAAGCGCTCGATCGCCCAGTTCCGGCTTCGCACCGGCAACACGATCGGGGCGATGGTCACCCTCCGCGGCGAGCGGATGTGGGACTTCCTGGAGCGCCTGACGACGATCGCCCTGCCGCGCATCCGCGACTTCCGGGGCGTGCCCGGGAAGTCGTTCGATGGCCGCGGCAACTACTCGCTCGGGTTGCGCGAGCAGCTCGCGTTCCCCGAGATCGACTACGACAAGGTGGACCGTCTCCGCGGGCTGGAGATCAGCATCGTGACGACGGCGAAGACCGACGAGGAGTCGCGGCGGATGCTCGAACTCCTCGGCATGCCCTTCGCCTCGTAGGCGCGGGGAGGAGACACCATGGCCAAGAAGTCCATGATCGCCAAGGCCAAGCGGACGCCCCGCTTCAAGGTGCGCAGCTACCACCGCTGCAGCGTCTGCGGACGGCCGAGGGCCTACATGCGTCGGTTCGCCCTGTGCCGCATCTGCTTCCGCGAGCGGGCGCTGCTCGGCGAGCTGCCCGGCGTCACCAAGTCGAGCTGGTAGCCACGATGAACATCTCCGATCCGATCGCGGACATGCTGACGCGCATCCGCAACGCGTCGCGGGCCCGCCACACCGAGGTCGTCGTCCCTGCCTCGCGGACCAAGCGCGAGATCGCCCGCATCCTGAAGGACGAGGGCTTCATCGCCGACGTCGCCGAGGAGCGAGACGGGCCGCGCCAGGTCCTCCGCCTGACCCTCAAGTACGTCGACGGCAAGGCGCCCGTCGTGTCCGGCCTCAAGCGCATCAGCAAGCCGGGCCTGCGGGTGTACGCGGGCAAGACCGAGATCCCCCGCGTCCTGGGCGGTCTCGGCATCGTCATCGTCAGCACCAGCCAGGGGATCATGACCGGCGCGCAGGCCCGCAGGGCCCAGCTCGGCGGCGAAGTCCTGGCCTACGTCTGGTAGGCCGAGATGTCGCGGATCGGTCGACTCCCCATCCCCGTCCCGAGTGGCGTCGACGTGACGCTGGAGGGGCGGACCATCACCGTCACAGGTCCCCGCGGGACCCTCAGCCGGGACCTCCATCCCGAGATGCGGGTCAGCCAGAGCGACGGGCGCCTGCTCGTCGAGCGGCCCTCGGAGGACAAGCGCCACAAGCAGCTCCATGGCCTGACCCGGACGCTCGTCGCCAACATGGTCACCGGCGTCACGGCCGGCTACCGCAAGCCGCTCGAGATCACGGGTGTCGGCTACCGGGCCCAGAAGGTCGGCGAGAAGCTCCAGCTCAACCTGGGCTACAGCCACCCCATCGAGCTCGAGCCGCCCACCGGCATCAGCTTCGAGGTCGAGAACCCGACCCGGCTCGCCGTCGTCGGCATCGACAAGGAGCTCGTCGGCCAGGTCGCCGCCCAGGTCCGGGCGACCCGCAAGCCCGAGCCCTACAAGGGCAAGGGCGTCCGCTACGCGGGCGAGCAGATCCGCCGCAAGGCGGGCAAGGCCGGCAAGATCGGCGGCAAGAAGTGAGCCCCGCGTTGACGAAGGGACCAGCAGCATGACCCAGGTCGCCAGCCGTGCGGCCGGGCGCCAGAAGCGGCACGAGCGGCTCCGCCTCCGCCTCGCCGGCCGCCCCGACCGGCCCCGCCTCGCGGTCTTCCGCAGCCTCAACCACATCTACGCCCAGGTGATCGACGACACGTCGGGTCGGACCCTGGCCGCCGCCTCCAGCGTCGAGAAGGACCTGCGGGCGCTCGGCCAGAGCAAGTCCGACGAGGCCAAGGTGGTCGGCCGTCTCGTCGCCGAGCGCGCCCGAAGCGCCGGCGTCGAGCGCGTCGTCTTCGATCGGGCCGGGTTCCGGTACCACGGGCGGATCAAGTCGCTCGCCGACGCCGCCCGCGAAGCCGGCCTCGAGTTCTGATCGAAAGGAGCTGACCCGTTGGCCAGGATCGACCCGAACAAGCTGACGCTCGAGGAGCGAGTCGTCCAGATCAACCGCGTGGCGAAGGTCGTCAAGGGCGGCCGCCGCTTCAGCTTCAGCGCGATGGTCGTCGTCGGTGACGGCGGCGGGCACGTCGGCGTCGGCCTGGGCAAGGCCGGCGAGGTGCCCGAGGCCATCCGCAAGGGCGTCGAGGACGCCAAGAAGCACCTCATCCGCATCCCGATGGTCGGGACCACCATCCCCCACGAGGTCACCCGCACGTTCGCCGCCTCGCGGGTCCTCCTGAAGCCCGCCTCGCGGGGCACCGGCGTCGTCGCCGGCGGCTCCGTCCGGGCCGTCGTCGAGGCGGCCGGGATCCGTGACATCCTGAGCAAGACGCTCGGCTCCACGAACCCCGTCAACGTCACCCGGGCGACGCTCGAGGCGCTCCGCGACCTGCGCTCCGCCGAAGAGTTCGGCGCCCGGCGCGGCGTCGCCGTCCGCCTGGCCATCAGCGGCCAGCCGGTCGGGGAGGCGGCCGATGCCCGCTAGGCTTCGCGTCACCCAGGTCAAGAGCACGATCAGCCACATCGCCCGCAACCGGGGGACCATCCGGGCCCTGGGCCTGCACGGGATCGGCAGCACCTCCGAGGTGCCCGACAACGATGCGACGCGGGGCATGGTCCGCCAGGTCCGCTTCCTGGTCCGGGTCGAGGAGCTTCCGGAGACCCGGCCGGAGGAGAAGCCATGAAACTCCACGACCTCCGGCCCGCCGAGGGCTCCCGGACCCCGCGGACGCGGGTCGGTCGGGGCATCGCCGCGGGCAAGGGCAAGACGGCCGGCCGCGGCACCAAGGGCCAGAACGCCCGGGCCGGCGGCGGCGTCCAGCCCTGGTTCGAGGGCGGCCAGACGCCGCTCCACATCCGCATCCCCAAGCTGCGGGGCTTCCGCAACCGCTTCCGCGTCGAGTACGAGGTCGTCAACGTCGGGCGGATCGCCGCCCTCGTCGACCTCGGCGTGCTGACCCCGGGCGGCCTCCCCGGCGGCGCCGCGAAGACCGCGGCACCCGTGACCATCACCCAGGAGATCCTCCGGGCGGCCGGCCTCGTCAGCACCCTCGATCGGCCGCTGAAGGTCCTCGGCCACGGCGATGTGAGCGTCCCGCTCTTCGTCGTCGCCGATGCGTTCAGCAAGAGCGCGTCGGCCAAGATCGAGGCGGCGGGCGGGACGGCCCAGGTCCTCGAGTACCCCGGCCGCGACCGCGCCGCCGAGGAGGCCGCCGAACCCGCGCCCGCGCGCGGGCGCCGGCCGGTACCCGCCGAGCCCGACGCTCCCGTCGCCTCGGCCCAGGGCGAGGCGCCCGCCGAGGCGGTCGAGGCCGAGTCCCCGAACGCATCCTCCAGTGAGTCCGAGGCGTCCCCCGCCGAGGCGGCTTCCGAGCCGGCCGAGGACGCCTGATCCGTGTTCGAATCCCTGCTGAACGCGCTCCGGGCGCCGGACATCCGGCGCCGGATCCTGTTCGTCCTCGGCATCCTCATCGTCTTCCGGGCCCTGGCCCACGTCTGGGTGCCCGGGGTCGATCGGACCGCGCTCAACAACTTCTTCAGCTCGAACGGCCTGCTCGGCCTGCTCGACCTGTTCTCCGGCGGCGGCCTCTCCTCCCTGTCGGTGGTCGGCCTCGGCGTCAACCCCTACATCAACGCCTCGATCATCATGCAGATCATGCAGGGCACGATCCCGTCCCTGCAGCAGCTGGCCCGCGAGGGCGAGTACGGCCGCAACAAGATCAACCAGTACACCCGCTACTTGTCGGTGCCGCTGGCCATGCTGCAGGCCTACGGCTTCCTGGCCCTCCTCAACAGCCAGGGCGTCCTGTCCGGCGGGTTCGACCTGTCGCACCTCCAGACCATCACCCAGATCCTCACGCTGACCGCAGGCTCGGTCCTCCTGATGTGGCTCGGCGAGCTCATCACCGAGCGCGGCATCGGCAACGGCATCAGCTTCATCATCTTCGCCGGCATCGTCGGCCGCGTGCCGGCGACGGTCCAGCGCTTCTTCGAGTCGCCGGACTTCCTGCAGCTGGCCGTCTTCGCCGTCATCGGCGTGGCCGCGGTCGCCGTGATCATCTACATCCAGGAAGGCCAGCGGCGCATCCCGATCCAGTACGCCAGCCGGGTCCGGGGGCGGCGGATGTACCAGGGCGGCTCGACCTTCCTGCCCCTCCGGGTCAACCAGGCCGGGGTCATCCCGATCATCTTCGCGATCAGCATCCTGCTCTTCCCGATCCAGATCGCGAACTACTTCTCGACCTCGCAGGTCACCTTCGTGGCCGATATCTCGCGGGGCATCGTCTCGGTCCTGAGCCCGAACGGGCTCCTGTACGTCGTCATCTACTTCGCCCTGACGATGGGCTTCACCTACTTCTACACCGCCTTCACCTTCAACCCCGACGAGACGGCGGAGCAGCTGCGCAAGAACGGCGGCTTCATCCCCGGCATCAGGCCGGGCCGGCCGACGCAGGAGTACCTCCAGCGGGTGGTCTTCCGGATCACCATCGCCGGGGCACTCTTCCTGGCCATCGTGGCCACCGCGCCGTTCATCGCCGGGGCGGCCTTCCCGACCCTGAAGGCCCAGAACATCACCCTCGGCGGCACGGGCCTGCTGATCGTCGTGAGCGTCGTCGTCGAGACGATGAAGCAGGTCGAGGCCCAGCTGATGATGCGCAACTACGAGGGCTTCATCCGATGAGGGTCGTCGTCCTCCTGGGGCCGCCGGGGGCGGGCAAGGGGACGCAGGCCCAGCGCCTCGCCGGCCGGCTCGGCCTCGATCACGTCGCCACGGGCGACCTGTTCCGGGCGGCCGTCCGCGAGGGCACGCCCCTCGGGGCGGAGGTCCAGGGGTACATGGCCCGCGGCGAGCTCGTCCCGGACGACCTCACGGTGCGGGTCCTCAAGGCCCGCCTCGACACGGTCGACGCCGCCGGCGGCGTGCTCCTCGACGGCTTCCCGCGGACGGCCGCCCAGGCCGCCGCCCTCGACGAGGCGCTCGCCGAGCGCGGGTCGCGGGTCGACGTCGCGCCGCTCATCGAGGTCCCCGGCGACGAGCTCGTCGAGCGGCTGGGGGGCCGCTGGACCTGCCGCGCCGCCGGTCACGTCTACCACGAGACCGCGAACCCGCCGCGGGTCAGCGGCGTCTGCGACCTGGACGGTTCGGAGCTGTATCAGCGGCTCGACGACCAGCCGGCGACGATCCGGGCGCGCCTGGAGCAGCAGCTCGGCGCCCTGGCCGAGGTCGTCGAGCACTACCGCCGCGGCGGCGTCCTCGCCCCCGTCGACGGCAGCCAGTCCATCGATGCCGTGACGACGGCGCTGCTCGCCGTCCTCGGGCCGATCGGAAGCCGGCGCGCCTGATGGTGACCAGCAAGTCGCCCGCCGAGATCGAGAAGATGCGCCGGGCCGGCCGGATCGTCGCCGAGGTCCTCGACCTCGTCGGCGCAGCGCTGCGGCCGGGCATCTCGACGGCCGCCCTCGACGCCCTCGCCGAGGCCCATATCCGGGCCGCCGGCGCCATCCCATCGTTCAAGGGCTATCACGGGTTCCCGGCCAGCATCTGCGTCTCGATCGACGACGAAGTGGTCCACGGGATCCCCGGCGATCGGGTCATCCGGGACGGGCAGATCGTCTCGATCGACGCCGGCGCGATCTGGGAGGGCTGGCACGGGGACGGCGCCCGGACCTTCGTGGTTGGGGAGCCGCGGCCGGAGATCGCGGCGCTCATCGACACCACCCGCCGGGCGATGCAGGCCGGCATCGCCGCGGCCCGGCCCGGCGCCCGGATCGGCGACATCTCGGCGGCCGTCGAGGACGTCGCCCGGGCCGGCGGCTACGGCATCGTCCGCCACTACGTCGGGCACGGCATCGGGACGGCGATGCACGAGGAGCCGGAGGTGCCCAACTTCCGGACCCGGACGGCCGGTCCGGAGCTGCGGGTCGGGATGTGCCTGGCCGTCGAACCGATGCTCACCCTCGGCGGCCACGAGGTGACGACCCGGCCGGACCACTGGACCGTCGTGACCCGTGACGGCTCGCTCGCGGCCCACTTCGAGGACACGATCGTGGTCACCGACCACGGCCCCCAGGTCCTCACGGCGGCATGAGCGCCGTCGGCGGGCTCGGCACTCGGCGCCTTGCCGGTAATCCCAGCCTTTGATAACCTGTACGTTCGTGTGTCGGCCGTAGGGCCGGCACTCGTCACGAAACGAAAGGGAACCAGCACAGACGTGGCCAAGAAGGACGCGATCGAGGTCGAGGGAACGGTGCTCGAACCGCTCCCCAATACGATGTTCGCCGTGGAACTCGAGAACGGCCACCGCGTCCTGGCCCACATCAGCGGCAAGCTGCGGATGAACTTCATCCGCATCCTGCCCGGCGACCGGGTCCGGGTCGAGCTCTCCCCGTACGACCTGACCCGCGGTCGCATCACGTACCGCCTCAAGTAGCGCCCGGCCGCGGCCGCGCGCCCAGCCCAGATCCGAGGATCCGTTGAAAGTCAGAGCCTCCGTCAAGGCCCGCTGCGACAACTGCAAGGTCATCCGCCGCCACGGGACCGTGATGGTCATCTGCTCCAACCCGAAGCACAAGCAGCGGCAGGGGTAACGCCGATGGCACGTATCGCCGGCATCGACATCCCGCGCGAGAAGCGGGTCGAGGTCGCGCTCACATACATCTACGGGATCGGCCTGCCGACCAGCCAGAAGATCCTCGCCCAGGCCAACGTGAACCCGGACACTCGGGTCCGCGACCTGACCGAGGACCAGGTGAACCGCCTGCGCGAGATCATCGACCGGCGCTACAAGGTCGAGGGCGACCTGCGGCGCGAGGTGGCGCTCAACATCAAGCGGCTCATCGAGATCGGCTCCTACCGCGGGCTGCGCCACCGGCGCAACCTGCCCGCCCGGGGCCAGCGGACCAAGACCAATGCGCGCCAGCGTCGCGGACCGAAGAAGACGGTCGGCGTCCGGCGGAAGAAGTAAGAGGGACCGAGCGCAGGGATGGCCGAACGCAAGCGCGCGACGAAGCAGCGACGCCGGGAGCGGAAGAACGTGCCCCAGGGGCACGCCCACATCCAGGCCAGCTTCAACAACACCATCATCACCCTCACCGACCCGAGCGGGAACGTGATCAGCTGGGGCTCCGCCGGCGTGGCCGGGTTCAAGGGCTCCCGCAAGAGCACGCCCTACGCCGCGGCGCTGAGCGCCGATGGCGCGGCGCGCAAGGCCATGGAGCATGGCATGCGCCAGGTCGAGGTCTACGTGAAGGGGCCGGGCGCCGGCCGGGAGCAGGCCATCCGCTCGCTGCAGGCGGCCGGCATCGAGGTCACGGCCATCACCGACGTCACCCCCATCCCCCACAACGGCTGCCGCGCTCCCAAGCGGCGCCGAGTCTAGGCACACCGAATGGCTCGCTACACCGACTCCGTCTGCCGCCTCTGCCGCCGGGAGGGCGCCAAGCTCTTCCTCAAGGGCACCCGCTGCTACACCAAGAAGTGCTCCTTCGAGCGCCGCCCGACCCCTCCGGGGCAACACGGAGTGCGCCGCCGCAAGGTCGGCGACTTCGGCCTCCAGCTCCGCGAGAAGCAGAAGGTCCGCCGCGTCTACCACGTCCTCGAGCGTCAGTTCAAGAACTACTTCGAGGAGGCCGGCTCGCGGCCTGGGGTGACCGGCGAGAACCTGCTGCGCATCCTCGAGCTGCGCCTCGACAACGCCGTCTACCGGATGGGCTTCGCCAGCTCGCGGGCCCAGGCCCGCCAGCTCGTGACCCACGGCCACTTCGCCGTCAACGGCCGGGCCACGAACGTCCCCTCGTTCCAGCTCAAAGCCGGTGACCGCGTCGAGGTCCGCGAGAACCGCCGCGCTCGCGAGCCGTTCAAGCTCGCCGCCGACCAGATCCGCAGCCGCCAGATCCCCGAGTGGCTGAGCGTGGACGCGGCCAAGCTGGCGGGGGCCGTGGTCGACGCCCCGCGCCGCGACCAGATGCCGCTCGACCTCAACGAGCAGCTCGTGGTCGAGTACTACTCGAGGTAAGCCCCCCACGATGATCGAGCAGCTCGACACCCCGCAGATCGCCCCGGTCGAGGAGTTCGGCTCGTTCGCCCGCTATGAGGCGAGCCCGCTCCCCGCCGGCTACGGCGTGACCCTGGGCAACGCGCTCCGGCGCGTCCTTCTCTCGTCCCTCGAGGGCGCCGCGGTCACGGCCATCCAGATCCGCGACGTCTACCACGAGTTCACGAGCATCCCGGGGGTCAAGGAGGACGTCACCCAGATCGTCCTCAACGTGAAGAAGCTCCGCCTCAAGAGCTTCGCCACGCACCCCGTCCAGCTCAAGCTCGTCAAGAGCGGCGCGGGCGCCGTGACGGCGGCCGACATCGCCGAGTCGGCCGACGTCGAGATCGTGAACCCCGAGCTGGTCCTGATGACCCTCGACTCGGACGACGTGACGGTCGAGATGGACCTCACCGTGGAGCGCGGCATCGGCTATCTCGGCGTCGAGCGGAGCGAATCGCTGCCGATCGGCGTCATCCCGGTCGACGCGATCTTCACGCCCGTCCGGAAGGTCAACTACGCCGTCGAGAACACCCGCGTCGGCCAGATGACCAACTACGACAAGCTGACGCTCGACGTCGAGACGGACGGCACGATGAGCCCGGAGGAGGCGCTCTCGCGGGCCGCCGACATCCTCGTCCGGCAGTTCTCGCTGTTCGCCAACATCGGCCTCGTGGCGGCCGGCGGCGACCGCGTCGCCAGCGCCGTCCCGCAGCTCCCCCCGAACATGCTCGACATGCCGATCGAGGAGCTGGACCTGCCGATGCGGGCCTACAACTCGCTGAAGCGGAACAACATCGTCAAGGTCGGCCAGCTGCTCCAGCTCTCCGACGACGACCTGCTGCGGATGCGCAACTTCGGCAAGAAGTCGCTCGACGAGATGAAGGAGCGCCTCCGGATGCGCGGCTTCATCCTGCCCGAGAGCGAGACGGGCGAGGGCGACGAAGAGGGTCTCGGATCCGACGAGGGCGAGGAGCCTTTCGAGGACGAGGTCGAGGCGCCCGAGGGGGAGGCCTGAGCCATGGCCCACCGCATCGACGGCCGGAAGCTCGGCCGCAAGCAGGGACCGCGCCTGGCGCTGTACCGCAACCTGACCGTCTCGATCCTCCGCTACGAGCGGGTCAAGACCACCGAGGCCAAGGCCAAGGAGGTCCGCGGCCGGGTCGAGCGGATGATCACCCTCGCCAAGCGCGGCGACGTCACCGCCCGGCGGCGGATCATCAGCGAGTTCCCGGACGAGCCGCTCGTCGTCAACAAGCTGTTCGACGAGATCGCCCCCAAGTACGCCGACCGGACGTCGGGCTTCACCCGGATCGTCCACCTCGGCCAGCGGGCGGGCGACGCCGCCCCGATCGTCCAGATCGAGCTGGTCTGACAACCAGATAGCGTGTCGCCGCTCCGCCGGATGCAGAGCAAGGCGGCGGGGAGCACCCGAGCGAGCGCACTTCCACGTGCGTGAGCGAAGGAGCGGAGCCGCCAACGCAGCGAGGCGCCGGCCGAGTGGCGACCCTCCTCACGGTCGAGAGGCCGTGCCCAGGCGGTACGCCGCCCGGGTCGAATATGACGGCACGGACTTCGCCGGGTCCCAGGTCCAGCCTGGGGTCCGGACGGTCCAGGGGGAGCTGGAGGCCGCCCTCGCCCGCATCACCGGGGGGACCCGGGTTCGGGTGGACGCGGCCGGCCGGACCGACGCCGGGGTCCACGCGGCGGGGCAGGTGATCGCCTTCACCGATCCGCGGGGTCGCTCGGCGGAGGAGCTCGGCAGGGCGCTCGACGCGCTCCTGCCGGCGGACGTTGCGGTCCATGGGCTGCGCCGCGTCCCGGCCGACTTCCAGCCCCGCTATGCGGCGCGGTACCGGGAGTACCGCTACACCGTCTGGGACGGGCCGCGCAGCCCGCTCCGCGAGCGCTTCGCGCTCGGGGTCCGGGTCCCGCTCGATACCGCCGCGATGGCGCGGGCCGGGTCGGTCCTGGAGGGCCGCCACGACTTCAGCGCCTTCGGGGCGACGGACCGCCAGCCGGTCCGGACCGTGCATCGGATCCGGGTCCGGCGGGACGGGTCGCTGGTGACGATCGACGTCGCCGCCGACGCGTTCCTGCGGCAGATGGTCCGGCGGATCGTGGCCGTCCTCCTGGAGGTCGGCCAGGGCAGGCTGGATGGCGAGACGGTCGCCGCGGCGCTGGCGTCGCGACGACCGGCACTGGGCGGGGCCACGGCCCCGGCCAAGGGGCTCTGCCTGCGGCGGGTCGTCCTCGGACGGCCGCCGGGCAGTCGGAACGGAGAACGATGACCGCGAAGACATACACGCTCCGCGCGAGCGAGACCGAGCGACGCTGGTACGTCGTGGACGCGACGGACGAGACGCTCGGCCGTCTGGCGTCGCGCATCGCCCGTATCCTCGAGGGCAAGCACAAGCCGACGTGGCAGCCGAACCTTGACAGCGGCGACCACGTCATCGTGCTCAACGCCGCCCGCGTGGCGGTGACCCGCGACAAGCTCACCTCCAAGCAGTACATCCGCCACAGCGGCTACCCGGGAGGGCTCAAGTCCGAGTCCCTCGGCCATCTGCTCGAGCGCCGGCCGGAGGAGGTCATCCGGCGCGCGGTGAAGGGGATGCTGCCCCGCAACCGCCTCGGTGCCAAGCAGCTCGGCAAGCTCAAGATCTACGCCGGAGCGGACCATCCGCACCAGGCCCAGCGGCCCGAGCCGCTGGCCTGACGAGGAGCCCTGATGTCGACGCCTGCCTTCTTCTACGGGACCGGCCGCCGCAAGACGGCCATCGCCCGCGTCCGGCTCATCCCGGGCTCCGGCGAGATCGTGGTCAACGACCGCACCCTCGAGCAGCACTTCGGCAACGCCATCAACGTCGCCGACCTGCGGATGCCGTTCCGGGTGACCGGGACCGAGGGCCACTACAACGCCCAGGTCAAGGTCGAGGGCGGGGGGGTGACCGGCCAGGCCGGCGCCATCCGCCATGGCATCGCCCGGGCCCTGCTGCAGATCGATCCCGAGACGAACCGGCTGCCGCTCCGCCAGGCCGGCCTCCTGTCGCGGGACCCGCGGATGAAGGAGCGCAAGAAGTACGGCCTGAAGCGGGCCCGGAAGGCGCCGCAGTACACGAAGCGCTGACCGGCGACGGGCGACCGCCCGCCCGTCCCAGCCCGCCGCTCGCCGGACCCGGCCCCCGTGGCCGGGTCCGCGCCATCCCGGGCCCATCGGCTGCGCCGCGACCGCCTGCCGCGCTACGCTGTCCGGCGTGAGCGACGACCTCTACGAGCGCTACAAGGACGCCCTCCGCCAGGGCCACGTCGCGGTCCTGCGCGGCCGTCTCGACGAAGCCCTGGCCGCCTACGAGGAGGCCGCGGCCATCGCCCCCGACCGGGCCGTCCCCCATGTCGGCCGCGCCGGTGTGCTGCATCGACTCGGGCGGCTCGACGAGGCACTGGAGGAGTTCGCCGCGGCGCTGGAACGCTCGCCGCAGGACGAGGGCGCGCTGCTCGGCCAGGCCGACGCGCTGGTCGCGGCCGGCCGGCGGGCGGAAGCGGCCGTCTCGCTCGACCGGGTCGCCGAGGTCCAGCAGGCCGCGGAGCGCGTCCCGGAGGCCGCTGACACGCTTCGCCGCGCCCTGGAGCTCGACCCCTCCCCGGAGCGGGCCCGGCGGCAGCGGACGCTCACCCGCGAGCTGCGCCTCTCGACCGGCGACCAGGCGGCCGAGGAGGCGCTCGGCCGCGCGCTCCGCCTCCTCGAGCCGGACGGCGCCGGATCGGCCGTCGAGGGTCCGCTCGTGTCCCCCGGCGTTGCCTCCGACGCCGGTGGGGCGACCGATGGACTGGCGATCGATGCCGGAGCGGGTGCGGACGAGGCGGCGGAGACCGCGGCAGCCATGGCGGGCCTCGCCGACGCCGGCCGTCCGGACGCCGCTCCTGTGCCCGCGGAGGAAGGCGTCGAGGCTGAGGGTGTCGCCGGCGCGGCGGATCGCGAGCCCACCCCGGATCCCGAGCACCTGGCCGCCGCGGCGCAGGCAGCCGACGCCGCTGGCGACCTCGCCATGTCGGTCGATCGCTGGCTCGCCGCCGCGGATGCCTACGCGGCGGCCGGCCTGACGGAGGCAGCCCTGGACGCGGTCCTCCGCGCCGTGGCCGCGGAGCCGGCCGGGATCGAGGCCCACCTCGCCCTCGCCCGGCGCTACGCCGAGCGCGGCTGGCCCGGCCTCGCTGCGGAGAAGGTGCGTCTGCTCGGCCGGCTCGTCGAGCTGGAGGGCGACGAGGCGGCGCGGGGGCGGGTCGCGACGGTCGTCGCCGAGCTCGCCACCGAGGGAGCGGTCGCGCCGGCCGACTGAGTCGGCCCGAGTCCCTGGCGCGCGCCCGCGTGCGACCCAACGTGCGGAGCGGGCTGGGAGCGAGGGGGCCGATGCTACACTGGCCGGGCGATGCCGCAGCTCATCCAGTCGATCCTGGGCCAGATCCGGCTGAACACGCTGGTCGACATCGGCATCACCGCCCTGCTCATCTACTGGCTGTTCAGCCTGATCCGGGGGACGCGGGCGGTCCGCCTGGTGATCGGCGTGAGCGTCCTCTTCGCCGTCTACGCCACCGCCCAGGCGTTCGAGCTTCGCCTGCTCAGCCAGATCATGCAGACCGGCGCGGTCGTCGGGCTGTTCGCCCTCGTCGTCGTCTTCCAGCCCGAGCTGCGGCGGGCGCTCGAGCGCATCGGCCGCGTCGGCTCGTTCGCCTGGCTCCTGTCGCCGACCGAGCAGCGGGCGGCGGACCACATCGCGGTCGAGGTCGCCGGCGCCGCCGCCCGGCTGTCGCGGGCCGGCCACGGCGCGCTCATCGTCGTCGAGCGCGAGACCGGCCTCCAGGAAGTCGCGGAGTCGGGCGTCATGCTCCGCGCCGACCTGTCGGCCGAGCTGCTCGAGACGATCTTCATGCCGCGGACGGCGCTCCATGACGGGGCGGTCATCATCCGCGGCGAGACGATCCTGGCCGCCGGCGCGCTGCTGCCCCTCGCCGAGACGACGCTCCAGCTGGAGCGCTTCGGGACGCGCCACCGGGCCGCCCTCGGCATCACCGAGCAGACCGACGCCATCGTCATCGTCGTCTCCGAGGAGAGCGGCCAGATCAGCCTCGTCGAGCGGGCCCGCATCGTCCGCAACCTCGACGAGGCCAAGCTGGCCCGGGCGATCATCACCCTGCTGCACCCGGCTGCCGGCGGCTTCCCGTTCCACCGCGGCGGTGGCGGCTCGTCGTTCGGCGGGCGCGCGCCGCGGCTCGCGGAGCTCGGCCGCGCCGTCCGACGCGGTGCTCGCCGGCCCGCAGGCCCGCCCGAGCGGGGGCCCCGGCCCGACGACCAGGAGCCGCCGGCCGCCGCAGCCGCTGCGGCGAGGCCTTCCCGATGACCCGCCTGCTGCGCTTCGTCTTCCGCAACTGGCCCCTCAAGCTGGCGGCGATCGTCCTCTCGACGCTCCTCTACGCCGGACTCGTCCTCTCCCAGAACGCGCGGACGTGGGACGGCCAGGTGCCGATCGACGTCCTGCACCAGCCGGCCAACACCGTTCTCCTGGGGACGCTGCCGCCGGTCACGAACATCCGCTACTTCGCCCCGCTCGACGCAGTGAACCGGCTGTCGGCTGACAGCTTCCGGGCCAACGTCGACCTGGCCGGCATCACCCCCAGCGAGAGCACGCCGATCGTCACCGCCCGGGTCAACGTGACGGTCAACGACACACGGGTGCAGATCCTCGACTACGACCCACAGGTCGTCCAGGTCCGCCTCGACCCGCTGGTCCGCAAGTCCGTGCCCGTCCAGGTGGATCGCGGGACCGTCCCGGAGGGCCTCCAGGCAGGCCCGCCCCAGCTGGACGTCCAGCAGGCGACGGCGATCGGGCCGAGCTCCGAGGTCCAGCTCGTGTACGCGGCGGTCGCCCGGGTCCGGATCCAGCCGGCGGGCCTGGACGTGGATCAGGACGTCGACCTGATCGCCGTCGACGCCGCCGACAACGTGATCAGCGGCGTCCAGTTCGAGCCGCGCAGCGTCCACGTCCGGATCCAGGTCGCCAGCCAGCTCTCCAGTCGCAACCTCCCGGTCAACGCCGTGGTGACCGGGACGCCGGCGAGCGGCTACCAGGTCGTCGGGGTCACCGTGGAGCCGGCGACGGTCAGCGTCTCGGGCGACGCCAATGCCCTGAGCCCGCTCTCCCGGGTCGACACGAAGCCCGTCTCGATCAGCGGGGCCTCGACGAGCATCGACCAGCAGGTCCAGCTCGACCTGCCGGCCGGCGTGACGGCGGGCGGCGCGGGGAGCGTCCGCGTCCGGATCCAGCTCCAGTCGCAGGCCGGGACCCGCGACTTCAGCGTCGGCCTCGTGCCGGACGGGGCCCGCAGCGACCGGACGTATGCCTTCTCGACGAGCAGCGTCGTGGTCACCCTCGGCGGCAGCCTCGCCGCGCTCGGGGCGGTCGACCCGACGAGCTTCGCGGCCACGGCCAGCGTGGCGGGCCTGGACCCCGGCAGTCACACTGTCCCGGTCCGCGTCGTGCTGCCGGCAGGGCTCAACCTCGTCGCGATCAGCCCGCCGTCGGTGACCGTGACCGTCGGCCTGCCCGCCTCGCCGACGCCGACGCCGAGCCCGGCACCACCCGCGGGTCCCTGACGGTGCCGCGACTCTTCGGCACCGACGGCATCCGCGGCATCGCCAACGTCGACCTCAAGCCGACGCTCGCGTACGCGCTCGGCCGGGCGACCGCCCATCGACTCGTCCCGCCCGGCGGGCGCATCGTGGTGGGCCAGGACACCCGACGCTCGGGCGACATGTTCGTGGCCGCCATCACCGCCGGTGCGACGAGCCTGGGCGTCGACGTCCACGTGGCCGGGGTGCTGCCCACGCCCGCCCTGGCCTTCCTCGCCTGCGAGGGCGACTTCGCCGCCGGGCTGATGGTCTCGGCGTCCCACAACCCCGCGCGGGACAACGGCCTGAAGGTCCTCGACGAGCGCGGCCTCAAGCTCGACGACGCCGTCGAGGACGAGCTCGAGGCCGACATCTGGCGGGCCGAGGAGCTGCCCGGCGTGCCCAACGAGCTGCTCGGGCGGACCGTCGACGCTCGGGCTCTGCTCGATCGCTACCGGGCCCATCGTCTCGGGCTCGCCCGGGCCATCGAGGCGCCGCTGCACATCGTGGTCGACTGCGCGAACGGCTCGGGGGGCGTGGTCGCCGGCGAGATCCTGCGGACGACCGGGGCGCGGGTCGAGGAGATCCACAACGAGCCGGACGGGGTCAACATCAACGTCCACGCCGGGGCGACAGCGCCGGCCGTGCTGGCCGAGACAGTCGTCGCCCGCGGCGCCGACGTCGGCTTCGCCCTGGACGGCGACGCCGACCGGCTCATCGCCGTCGACGCCGCCGGCCAGGTGGTCGACGGCGATCAGGTCCTGGGCATCCTCGCCCTCGACCGACTCTCGCGCGGCAGGCTGGCCGGCGGCGGGCTGGTGGTGTCCGTGCTCTCCAACGGCGGGCTGCAGCGCGTCGTGGAGGCGGCCGGCGGCCAGGTCGTGCGGACGCCGGTCGGCGACAAGTACATCCTCGAGGGGATGCAGGTCAGCGGGGCCGGCCTCGGCGGGGAGAAGAGCGGCCACGTCATCGTCCTCGAGCACACGACCAGCGGCGATGGCATCGTCACCGCGCTCGAGGTCCTGCGGGTCATGGCCCGCCGCCGCGCGCCGCTCGCCGAGCTCGCCGCCGAGATCCCCCTGCTGCCGCAGCAGCAGCGGGCCGTCCCGGCCCGCCACAAGGACCAGTGGGAGGGCGATCCCGTCCTGCAGCGGAGCATCGCCGATGCGCAGGCCCGGCTCGGGGACGACGGGCGGATCCTCGTCCGGCCCTCCGGCACGGAGCCGGCCCTGCGGGTCATGGTCGAGGGCCGCGATGCCGCCGTCGTGACGGAGCTGGCCGACGCCATCGCCGCCGTCGCGGCCGAGCGGCTAGACTAGCGCCCCGTCGGGACGGCGGCGGAGGACGTCCCGCGCTACCCGCTCGAGCCGGCAGGCGAGCCAAGATGGAGGTCCAGCAGGGCGCGCATGTGCGGCATCGTCGGCTACACCGGGCCCCGCGAGGCCGGCCCCATCCTCATCGAGGGCCTCGGCCGCCTCGAGTATCGCGGCTACGACTCGGCCGGCATCGCCCTCGTCGATGAGCAGGGCGAGGTCTTCGTCGAGAAGCGGGCTGGCAAGCTGGCGAACCTGCAGACCGCGCTGGCCGGCCGGATGCCGCATGCCGGCATCGGCCTGGCCCACACCCGCTGGGCGACCCACGGCCGGCCGAACGACCTGAACGCCCACCCCCACGTCGACTGCACCGGCGACATCACGGTCATCCACAACGGGATCATCGAGAACTTCCGGGAGCTGCGCGACGAGCTCGCGGCGCGCGGTCATCGCTTCGCCTCCGAGACGGACACGGAGGCCATCGCCCACCTCATCGAGGAGGCCTACGCGGGCGACATCGCCGAGGCGACCCGCGTCGCCCTCCGCCAGGTGGCCGGCGCCTACGCCCTGGCCGTCCTCCACCGCGCCGAGCCGGACCGCCTGGTCGGGGCGCGGATGGACGTCCCGCTCGTCGTCGGGCTCGGCGACGGGGAGACCTTCCTCGCCAGCGACGTGGCCGCCATCCTCGCCCACACCGACCGGATCGTCTTCCTCCAGGAGGGCGACGTCGCGGACCTGCGGCCGGAGGGCGTGATCGTCACGGCGGTGGACGGCAGTCTGCGCGAGCGGGCGGAGACGCGGATCCCCTGGTCGGTCGAGGCGGCCGAGAAGGGCGGTTACCCGCACTTCATGCTCAAGGAGATCCACGAGCAGCCGCAGGCCCTGCGGGCATCGATCGTCGGCCGGGTCGGCCGCGACGACCGCATCCGCGTCGAGGAGCTGGCGCCCGTCGCCGACGTCCTCGGGCGGATCGAGCGGGTCGAGCTGGTGGCCTGCGGGACGGCCTACTACGCCTCCCTGGTCGGAGCGGCCGCGCTCCAGGAGTGGACCGGGCTGCCGGCGCGGGCGAACATCGGCTCGGAGTTCCGGTACAACCCGCCGCCCCTCGACGGGCGGACGCTCGTCATCGCCGTCACCCAGTCCGGCGAGACGGCCGACACGATCGCGCCGACGCGTCTCGCCCGGGAGCGCGGCTGCCCCGTCATCGCGGTGACGAACACCGTCGGCTCGGCGATCACCCGCGAGGCCGACGCGGTCCTCTTCCTGCAGGCCGGGCCGGAGATCGCGGTCGCGGCCTCCAAGACGTTCGTGACCCAGGTGACGACCCTCGTCATCCTCGCGGCGGCGATCGCCAAGGCGCGCGGCTGCCTGACCGACGAGCGCGAGCGAGCGCTCGGCGGGGCGCTGCGGGCCCTCCCCGACCAGGCCCAGCGGGTGCTCGACGCCTCGACCGGCACGGCCGAGCTCGCCCGCCGCTACGCCGGCTCGCGGGGCTTCATGTTCGTCGGCCGTGGCTTCACCTATCCCGCCGCCCTGGAGGGCGCCCTCAAGCTCAAGGAGGTGAGCTACGTCCACGCCGAGGGCTACGCGGCCGGCGAGCTGAAGCACGGCCCCATCTCGCTGCTCGACGCGGAGTGTCCCCTGGTGGCGGTGGCGACCCGCTCGTCCGTCTACGACAAGCTCATCAGCAACGTGATGGAGGGCCGCGCCCGCGACGCCCGGGTCATCGCCGTCGCGACGGAGGGCGACCCCCAGATCGAGCGCTTCGCGGACGACGTCAGCTGGGTCCCCGACACCGACCAGGTCCTCAGCCCGGTCCTGGCCATCATCCCGCTCCAGCTGTTCGCCTACCACACCGCGGTCGCGCGGGGCACCGACGTCGACCAGCCGCGCAACCTGGCCAAGTCGGTCACGGTGGAGTAGGCGTGGCCGATCCGCTGGGCGAACCGTCCCGACCGGCGGAGGCCGGGCCGGGCGTCACCGAGCTCGGCGTGGACATCGTCCGGGTCGAGCGCATCCGGCGTACGCTGGAGCGGTTCGGGTCGCGGTTCTCCGAGCGGGTGCTGACGCCCCGCGAGGCGGCCTACGTCCGCGGTCGGGCCGAGACGCTGGCCGGCCGCTGGGCGGCCAAGGAGGCGGTGTCGAAGGTGCTCGGGCTCGGGGTCCGGGGGATCGGCTGGCGCGACATCGAGATCGAGCGGCTGCCGACCGGCCAGCCGGCAGTGGTCCTCCACGGCCGGGCGAAGGCCCGCGCGGCCCAGCTCGGGATGACGGCGGTCGCCCTCTCGATCAGCCACGAGTCGGAGTTCGCCGTGGCCGTCGCCTCCGGGGTGCGGACCGCCGGCGGACGATTCCTCTTCCCGCCGGACATCGAGGAGCGCCTCGACGAGCGCGAGCGGCGACTGGTGGCGCGCATCGACGAGCTGCGCGCGCTCGGCGCCGAGGTCGACGGCCTCGCCCGGGCCGGCCGCGCCGCCGTGGCGGACGGGCCGCCGGGTGGCGCCGGAGGGCCAGGCGATGCCTGAGCCCGACGAGCCGCTCGCCCTGGACGAGGCCCTCGCCTCGAGCCTCGTCCCCGCTCGACCGCCGCGGGGCCACAAGGGGACGTTCGGCAAGCTCCTCGTCGTGGCCGGCTCGCTCGACTATGCCGGGGCGGCTCTCCTCGTCTGCCGGGCCGCGGGTCGGGCCGGCGCAGGCCTCGTCACGCTGGCGGTGCCCGAGTCGCTCCAGCCGCTCTTCGCGGCGAAGGTCGAGGAGGCGACGACGATGCCGCTGCCTGAGGACGACCTGGAGGAGGTCGATCCGGACGAGGCGCTGGCGCGGATCCTCGACCACGACCACGACGCGGTCGTCCTGGGGCCCGGCCTCCGCCCCAGCCTGACCGGGACCGAGCTCATCCGCCGTCTGCTCACGGCCGAGGGCCAGGAGGATCCCTGTCCCTTCGTGGTCGATGCCGAGGCGCTCCGCTCGCTGGCGACCCTCGACGAGTGGTGGGACGAGGTGAGCGCTCCCTGTGTCCTGACGCCGCATGCCGGCGAGTTCGTCCGGCTCCGCGAGGCGGCCGGCGACGAGCCGCCGTCGGCCGACGTGCTGTCGAGCGACGACGAGGCCCGCGCCCGGGCAGCCCGGGACGCCGCGACGGAATGGTCCCAGGTCGTCGTCCTCAAGGGCGCCCGCACCGTCATCGCCTCGCCCGACGGGGCGCTCGCGGTCGCGCCGTTCGAGAACCCCGCCATGGCGAGCGGCGGGACCGGCGACGTCCTGTCGGGCACGATCGGGGCGCTCCTGGCCCAGCGCCTCTCGCCGACCGACGCCGCGCGGCTCGGGGTCTACCTCCACGGGCTCGCCGGCGAGGCGGTCCGGTCCCGGCTCGGCGACGCCGGCCTGCTCGCCTCGGACCTGACGGCCGAGCTGCCTCTCGCCCGGCGCCGCCTCGTCGAGCGCCGCGCGCCCGCCGCTGCGCGAGGCGGATGAGCGGGGCGCCGACGCTCCCGCGGACCGCCTGGCTCCGCATCGACCTGGAGCGGCTCGTCGCGAACCTCGCCCTGCTACGGGCGACGCTGCCGCCGGGGACGCGCGTCGAGCCGGTCGTCAAGGCCGACGCCTACGGCCACGGCGCGGTGGCGGTCGCCCATGCCCTGGCCGCCGCGGGGGCCGATGGGTTCTGCGTGGCGACGTTCGACGAGGCGGTCGAGCTGCGGCGGAGCGGCCTCCGGGCGCCGATCCTGGTCCTCTACCCGGTCCCGCCGGAGGTCGTCGTGACCGCGGCCCGGCTCGGCGTCGCCCTCGTCGCCGGCGACGCCGAGCTGCTGACGCGGACCCTCGGCGCGGTGGCCGGCGCCCGCGCCGCCGGGACGCTCCCGCGCGCCGTCCGCTTCCACCTCGAGGTCGAGACCGGCCTCGGCCGAGCGGGCTTCCAGCCGCCCGACGTGCCCGCCGCCGCCGCCGCCATCGCCCGCACACCCGGAGCGCGCCTGGCAGGCCTCTGGTCGCATCTCGCCGCGCCCGACGACCGCGGGCTGGCGGCGAGCCAGGCCGACCGCCTCGGCGACGCTGCCCGGCTCATCGATGACTCGGCCGTGCGGCTGCCGCCTCGCCACCTGCTGGCCAGCGGCGGCCTCCTCGCGGCGAGCGCGCCGAGCTTCGACAGCGTCCGCGTCGGCCTCGCCCTCTACGGCCTCGTGCCCGACGGCCTGCGGGTCGACGACGGGCGGCTGCCCGTCGCCCGCGGCCTGCAGCCTGTGCTGTCGCTCCACGCCCGGCCGGTCCGCGTCACCGAGCTGCCGGCCGGGACGGGGATCAGCTACGGCCCGTCATTCGTGACCGCCCGGCCCAGCCGCATCGCGACGCTCCCGCTGGGCTACGCCGACGGCTTCAGCCGGGCGTTCTCCGACCGCGCCGAGGCGCTCGTCCGCGGCTGCCGCGTCCCGGTCGTGGGGACGGTGGCGATGGACGCGGTGATGGTCGACGTGACCGACGTGCCCGGAGCCCCCGTCGGGGTGGACGACGAGTTCGTCCTGATCGGCCAGCAGGGTGGCGAGCGGATCACGGTGGGGGACCTGGCGCGACAGCGCACCACGATCTCCTGGGAGGTGGTCACCTCGATGTCGCGACGTCTGACCCGGGTGTACCATGCGGCCGCCGGAGCCGTGGGCATCCGCACGCTCACAGAGGAACGAGGCGAGTGGCGCGCATCGAGCTCTGGAACGGCGACATCTGCGACCTCGAGGTCGACGCGATCGTGAACGCTGCGAACCCGACGCTGTGGATGGCCACCGGTGTCGGCGGCGCGCTCAAGCGGCGGGGTGGGGACGCCATCGAGTTCGCCGCTGTCCGCCAGGCGCCCGTCCAGGTCGGCGAGGCCGTCGTGACCACGGCCGGCACGCTTGCCGCGAAGGTCGTCATCCACGCCGTCTCGCTCGACCGCGACCGGCGGACGAGCGCGGCCGCCATCGAGGCCGCAGTCCGGAGCGCCTTCGCCCGGGCTCGCGAGCTCGGTCTCGAGAGCCTCGCCATCCCCGCCCTCGGCACCGGCGTCGGCGGCTTCCCGCTCGAGGAGGCCGCCGCGATCACCGTGGCCACCGTCCGCGACGAGCTCGAGCGCTCGCCGGGCATCCAGCACGTCACGTTCGCCCTCCGGGGCGCGGCCGCCTACCGCGCCTTCCAGGAGGCCCTCGCCGTCCCGGCGGCGGAGGCGAGCGGCGCGGCGCGCCGGGCCTCGGCATGAGCACACCCCTCGAGCGGAGCGAGGAACAGCGCGACGACCTCGTCGAACAGGTGGCGCGGGAGATCCAGCTGCGCGGCCTGACCGCGCCGGCCGTCCTCTTCCTCCAGGCCAGCCGCCCGTACCGGCCGCTCGGCTCGAACGCGATGCTCTTCTTCGACCCGGTCCTGCGCGGCCTCTTCGGCGGCGAGCTGCCGGTGGCCAGCGAGATCCTCGCCGACGAGCTGGGCATCGAGCAGCTCATCGAGCGGCTCCAGGACCTGGACGAGGACACGACCTGGGACGCCTGAGCCGCGGCCTGCAAGGCGGGTGGCATGGGTCGCCGGGGCCGGCGGCGACCGGCCGGGCGGGACGCCGGTAGCATAGGCGGGTGACGAGCGAGCCCCGCGCCTTCTTCGCCCTCGACCTCGGCGCGGCGACGGCAGCCGCGAGCCTGATCGGCCATCTCGACGGGCGCTGGCGGCTGCTCGCCGCCGGAGCGGCCCCGGTCGAGACACCCCTCGAGCCGCTCCTCGAGGGCCTCGCCGTCCAGGTCCGGGTCACCGACCCGGAGGCCTTCGCCGCGATCGCGCCGAGGGAGGATGGTCACGAGCTCGGCACCGCGGCCTGGCCTCGCCTCGTCGCCCGCAGCACGCCACCGTCCCGTCTCGCGGTCCTGGCCGGGGCCCGCCGCCAGCGCGGACTGCTCGAACGAGCCGCGCGACGGGCGGGCTGGAGGGTGAGCGGCGGGAGCCTCGACGAGACGGACACGCTCGGCCTGGCACGTCTCGCCCTCGCGGCCGACGTCCAGGCCATCCTGCTGGGCGCCGCCGACCCGCCCGGGGCCGACGAGCGAGCGGCTCTGCCCGAGCTCGTCGCGCTCGCGGTCGCCGTCGCCCGCCGCCGGCCGGAGCTGCAGATCATCCTCGCCGGCTCGGTCGCCGAGCAGGCCGGCGCCTTCCGCGCCGAGGGACCCGGCGAGCCGAGCCGGGCCCGGACGGCCGGCGACGCGCTCGACGCGGGGGCGGTCGCGCCCGACAGCCCGGCGACAGCGCCCGCCGCGACGTCGGGGGACGCCAGCGAGCTCATCCTCGGTCCCGACGCGACGGCCGGCCAGCCGGAGGGGGCGGCACTGCGCGCCCTCCTCGAGGCCCTCCGCGTGCGGCCGGACGACGCCCGGCTCGGCATCGCCCGTGCGACGGCCTCGCTGGCCTTCCTGCTCGAGCGGTCCGTCGAGACGTTCGAGGTCGGTCTCGACGGCGCCCTCCGATGTCGCGCTCGCCCGAGCGGCGAGGCGCACGGCCGGGTGCAGACCGAGTGGATCGTCGCGGCGGACGCCGCCCTCGCCCCACCCGAGCCCGACGAGCACGCGATCGACGGCGTGCTCGCCTGGTCGACCGTCCCGCTCGACCGCTACCGCCTCGCCGACCGGCTGCGCGAGCTGCGCCTCGCGCCCTGGTCCGATGCCGCCGGCGAGGGGGCGCTGCTCCGCGTCGCCGCCGCGCGGGCGAGCCTCCAGCGCCTCATCGACGCGAGCCCGGACCTCGGCGGCGGCCCGGCACCAGACCTGACGATCGCCTCGGGCGGCGCCTGGGCCGCGGCGCCGCCGCCCGTCGTCGCGCTCGCCCTGGCCGATCTCGTCCGCCGACCCGGCGCGACCCAGCTCGCCCTGGACCACGCCCGCCTCCTCGGCCCGATCGGGACGATCGAGGACGAGGACGAGCGGCGGGCCCTGCTGCTGGACCTGCTCGAGGACCTCCTCGCCCCGCTCGGCAGCCTCATCCTGCCGGCCGGACTGCGAGCCGGCAGGAGCGCGGGGCGGCTGCTCGTCCACGGTGATTCGGGCACTACCGAGCTGGACCTCGTGCCGGGCGGCCTGGAGCTGGTCGACCTGCCGCCCGGCCAGGCGGCGACCGCCGAGCTCGACTTCCGTGACACCGTCCGCCTGGGGACGCGCGGTCGCCATTTCGCGACGCGGGTGTCCGGCGGCCTCGGCGGCCTGCTCGTCGACCTGCGCGACGTGCCGCTGCGCCTGCCGGACCGGCCGGAGCGACGCCGGGAACTCCTGGACGCGTGGCAGTCGGCGCTCTGGACGGGGCTCGAGGCATGAGTGTCGGGACCTGGGCGGAGCAGGCCCTGCCGCCGAGCGAGGTCGCGGCCGGCCTGGAGCGCGTCCGGGTGTGCCGGCTGCTCGTGCCCGCACCGCAGGTCCGGATCCGGCTGGCGCCCGGCGACCGCCCCCTCGTCTCGGCCGGCGACGCCGTCCTGCCGGGTACCCAGGTCGCCGAGCGGCTGCGGGACGCGGCCGTCCTCGACGTGGACCTCGCCGAGGGCCGGCCGGTCGACGAGCCGGCCATCGAGCCCGCGGCGGAGGGACCGGGGCCCGGTCGCTGGTGGGTCGGCGCGGACGTCCCGCCAGGTCGGCTCGGCCGCAGGTCCAGGCCGCGACGGGCGACCGGCGAATTGCTCCACGAGGTCGACGGGCGCTGGCGGATGGTCGCCGGCGAGCACCGGCACCCCATCGAGGCGCCGATCGCCGGCATCGTCCGCGAGGCGCGACCGGGCATCGCCATCGGCCTGACCGTGTCCGGGACCGGCCTGCCCGCAGCGATCGGGGCCGGGGAGCCGGCCCGCGGGCGGCTCGAGCTGGCGAGCGGGCCGGACGCGGAACTGCGACCGGGCGAGCTCGACGTCGGCCGCGCCGGGGCCATCCTCGTCGTGGGCTCGCGGATCGACGCAGAGCTCCTCAGTCGAGCCCGAGCGATGGGCATCCGCGGCGTGATCGCGGGCGGGATCGCCTCGGGCGATCTGCGCGGCCTCGCCGCCTCCGAGGCGCGCCAGCGGGCGAGCCTCCATCAGCTGCCGCCCTTCGCCGTCCTGGCCCTCGAAGGCCACCTCCGCCGGCCGGTCGCCTCGCCCGTCATGGCGGTCCTGGCCGCCCTCGTCGGCCGGGAGGTGGCGATCGTCAGCGACCCGCCGATGCTCCTGTTCGACGCGCCGGACCTCGCCCTGCCGGAACCCGAGCCGGACCGCGTCCGGGTGACCCACGGCGCCCTGGCGGGCCGCGAGGGGCGCTGGGCGGGCCTCGGCGGCCTGCGCCGCTTCGCCGCGGGCGTCCAGCTCGAGGCCGGCCTCGTCCGGTTCGAGCCGGGGCCGCCCGTCGCCGTCCCGCTGGCGGACCTCGAGCGCTTCGGCTGAGGCGCGCCCGCCTCGACCTCGCTCCGTCCGGTCGCCGCCCGCCCGGGAGCGGCTCGGGCGCGGCGAGGCGGCGGCCGCGGCCTTCGGGTACCCTCGGGCCATGCCTGCCGCCATCAGCGAGCGCGTCGTCGAGACCCGTGACGCGGCCGCGACCCGAGCCCTGGCGGCCCGCCTCGCCCGCGTCGCCCGGGCCGGCGACGTCGTCGCCCTGGTCGGCCCGCTCGGGGCGGGCAAGACCCAGTTCGCCAAGGGTTTCGGGTCGGGCCTCGGCGTCGCCGCGACGATCAACTCGCCGAGCTTCGTCCTGATGGCCGAGTACGCCGGCCGCCTGCCGCTCTTCCACCTCGACCTCTACCGCGTGGCCGGCGGCGCCGACGCCCTGGCGGGCGGGCTCCTCGACGAGCGCCAGGTCGAGGGAGTGAGCCTCATCGAATGGGCCGAGCGTCTCGAGGATGCCCTGCCCGCCGGCCGCCTGGAGGTGGCCATCGACGGGACGGGCGAGGCGGCGCGGCGGATCACCCTGCGGGCGTGCGCGGCCGACTATGCCCGCTACGTCGAGGCGGCGGGATGACGGCCGACGGCCCGTACCTCGCCATCGACACCGCGACGACGCGTGTCGTGGTGGCCGTCGGCGGGAGCGACGGTCGGCCCGCGGCGGGCGCCGAGTGGCGGGCCGGCTACCACCACGGTCAGCTGCTCCTCGAGAGCGTGGCCCGTGTCCTGGCCCAAGCCGGTGTCGGTCGGCTGGATCTGGCGGGCGTGCTCGTGGGGACGGGGCCGGGGGCGTTCACCGGCCTGCGGGTGGGGCTGGCGACCGCCAAGGCCCTCGCCCACGCCCTTGACCGGCCGATCGTCGGCGTCCCGACCGGCGAGGCGCTTCTGGCGGCCTTCGCGCGGACCGAGGCCGTCGACCCGGGCTGCCTCGCCCTGCTGCTGCCCGCCGGCCCGGCCGACCGCGTCCTCGTCCGGCCCGGCGAGGCGGCCCGGCTCCTCCCCGGCGGCAGCGAGCCGCCGCTGCCGGCCGATGCGATCGTGCTGGCCCTCGACCTGCCCGGCCGCGCCCCCGACGACGCCCTCGCCCGGGGCGAGCGGGCGTTCGCGGGCCTGGCCGGCGAGCTGCTGCGGGCAGGCGGGACGCGGCTGGCCGCGGGCGCCGCGGATGACCTGGCGCGCCTCGTGCCGGAGTACGTGACATTGCCCCGAGGCGTGCGGGCGGCGACGGGGGAGGTGCGATGGTCGCACGACCGCCCCTCAAGCTGACCGTCGAGCCGATGCGGCTGGACGACCTGCCGCGCGTCCAGGCCATCGAGAAGGCGAGCTTCAGCGCGCCGTGGCCGCCGCACGCCTACCGCAGCGAGCTGCAGTCGAACCGGCTCGCCCACTACATCGTCGCTCGCGTCGGCGAGACGATCGTCGGCTTCGGCGGGATGTGGCTGATGGTCGACGAGGCGCACATCACGACCTTCGCGGTCGATCCGGCCTGGCGCCGCCAGGGGGTCGGGGCGCGGATGCTGGTCGCGCTGCTCGACGCCGCGATCGAGCGTCGGGCGCGCGAGGCGACGCTCGAGGTCCGCCTCTCCAACCTCGGGGCGCGGCGGCTCTACGAGCAGTACGGCTTCCGGCCGGTGGGCCTGCGACCGCGCTACTACAGCGACAACAACGAGGACGCCCTGATCATGACGACCGAGGCCCTCGACGAGGCGCCGATGCAGGCCCGCCTGGCGCGGCTGCGGTCCGCCCTCGCCGAGGCCCCCGAGCCCGTGCCGCCCGAGGAGCGCGACCCGCCCGCCGCGCCGGCCGACGGCCGACGAGCACAGCGATGAGCGAGGGCCTCGTCCTGGCGGTCGAATCGAGCTGCGACGAGACCGGCATCGCCCTCGTCGAGAGTGGCCGCACGATCCGCTCGAACGTGGTGGCCAGCCAGGTCGCCCTCCACGCCGCGACCGGCGGCATCGTCCCCGAGGTCGCCGCGCGGGCCCACCTGCGCTGGATCGTGCCCGTGCTCGACGAGGCCTGGGCCGCGGCCGGCGCCGGCTGGTCGGACGTCGCGGCCGTCGCCGTGACCGAGGGCCCGGGCCTGGCCGGCTCGCTCCTCGTCGGCATCAACTTCGCCAAGACGCTGGCCTGGGTCCACGACAAGCCGCTGGTCGGGGTGAACCACCTCGAGGGCCACCTCTACGCCGCCTGGCTGCGGGATGTCGAGCGCGAGTCGGCCGAGCCGGAGTTCCCCCTCGTCGCCCTCATCGTCTCGGGCGGCCACACCTTCCTCGTCGCGATGACCGACCACCTCACCTACCGGCTGCTCGGCGAGACGGTCGACGACGCGGCCGGCGAGGCGTTCGACAAGGTCGGCCGGCTGCTCGGGCTCGAGTATCCCGGCGGCCCGGCCATCATGCGCGCGGCGGCCGGCGCGGCCCGCCACGACCTCGCCTTCCCGCGGGCCTGGCTGGGCGATAGTTACGACTTCAGCTTCAGCGGCCTCAAGACGGCGGCCCGCCGGACGATCGGCCGCCTGCGCCAGGAGCACGGCCTGCCGGCCGAGCCGGAGTCGCGCGACGTCGAGCCGGGCTCGGAACTGCCGGCGGCCGTGGTCGCCGAGCTCGCCTTCGGATTCCAGGACTCGGTCGTCGACGTGCTGGCGACGAAGACCGTGCGGGCCGCCCGCGAGACGGGCGCTCGCTCGATCGTGCTGGGCGGCGGCGTGGCGGCGAACGCCGTGCTGCGCGACCGGGTCGCGGCGGGCGCCGGGGAGCTCGGCGTGCCGCTCGTCGTCCCCCGGCCGGCCCTCTGCACCGACAACGGGGCGATGATCGGGGCCGCCGGAGCGCGGCGCTTCGCCGCCGGCGCGCGCGCCGGCCTCGACCTCGACGCCCGGCCCTCGCTCCCCCTCGCCGCCCGATGACGCCCGGCGGGGCCAGGGGACGCGAGGGCGCTGCCGAGCGGGGGGGGCAGGCGGTCCGGCTCGACGCGCTCGTCGTCCGGCGCGAGCTGCGGGCGGCCGGGCTGCGGCCGCGCCACGGCCTGTCGCAGAACTTCCTGGCCGACCCCGATGTGCTGCAGGCGATCCTCGACGAGGCCGCGCCGGCGCCCGGTCGGCGGGTGCTCGAGATCGGGGCCGGCCTCGGGATCCTGACCGGCGGCCTGCTGGCGGCAGGGGCCGCGGTGACGGCGATCGAGCTCGACCGGGGCCTCGCCGCGCGGCTCCGCGCGACGCAGGCCGCGGCGCTGGACCTCGCCGCCCGCGAGCCGGACGCGGCCGGCAGCCTCCGCCTCGTCGAGGGCGACATCCTCGACCAGTCGGTCGGCGAGCTCGTCAGCCCGCCCTACGACGTCGTCGCGAACCTGCCCTACCACGTCACGAGCCCCGTCCTCCATCTCCTGCTGGGCGCGCCCCCGCGGCCGGACCGCCTGGTCGTCATGGTCCAGCGCGAGGTCGCCGAGCGGCTCGCCGCGCCGCCGGGCGCGATGAGCTACCTGTCGGTCTTCGTCCAGTACCACGCCCGGGTCCGCATCGCCTTCGCCGTGCCCCCGGCCGCTTTCGAGCCGGAGCCGGCGGTCGACTCGGCGGTCGTCGTCCTGGAGCCGTTCGCCGCGGATGACCGGCTCGACCCGGCGGCCGAGGACGACGTCTGGCGGCTCGTCCAGGCCGCCTTCCGCGAGCGTCGCAAGATGCTCCGCAACGTCCTGGTCCGCCAGCTGCCCGTCCCCGCGGAGCGCATCGAGGCGGCCCTTGCGGCGACCGGGATCGCCGGCGACCGTCGCCCCCAGACCCTCGGGGTGGGGGAGTGGCTGGCCCTCCACGAGGCGGTCGGGCCGCTGCCCGCCGACCGTCGGGGCCGGCGCGCCGGGGACTCGTCGTGATCCACGCGGCGGCAGCGGACCCTGAGCGCCGCCTCTCGCCGGTCGTCCGTCTCGCGCCGGCCAAGCTCAACCTGACCCTCGCGGTCCTCGGCCGCCGGGCGGACGGTTTCCACGACCTGCACTCGGTCATGGTCCCGCTCGCCCTCGCCGACCGGCTGACGCTCGCGATCGCGCCCGGCGGCCGCGACAGCCTCCACGTCGAGGGCCGGGATGCGGGACCGATCGCGGACAACCTCGTCCTGCAAGCGATCGCGGCGGCCCGCGTCGCCGTCCGGCGGGTCAGTGGTCCCGACGCCGGCCCGCCGCTCGCGGTCCGGCTCGAGAAGCGGATCCCCGTCGCGGCCGGGCTCGGCGGCGGCAGCAGCGATGCCGCGGCCGCCCTCGAAGGGGCGCTCGAGGCCTGGGGCGAGCATCTTCCGGCCGCCGAGCGCCTGACGATCGCCGCCGGGCTCGGCTCCGACGTCCCGTTCTTCCTCGCCGACCGACCGGCCCTCGTGGAGGGCCGCGGCGAGCGTGTCTCGCCGCTGCGGACGCTTCGCGGCGAGCCGCCCGCAGTCCTCCTCATCACGCCGGCCATCGCGCTCTCCACGCCCGCGGTGTTCGCGGCCTACGCGGCGGGTGCGCGGCCGGCCGTCCCCGGCAGCGCCCGGGCGACCTCGCAGCACCTCGCCGCGGAGCTCGACGGCGGCCTGCGTGGCGCGGCCCTGCTCGACCGCGCTGCGATCCTGGCCGCGGCCAACGACCTGCAGCCGGCCGCGGCTGCCGTCGCGCCGGGCCTGGTCGCGTTCCGCCGGGCGCTCTTCCGCCGGCTCGGGCAGCCCGTCGGCCAGACCGGGTCCGGCCCGACGCTGTGGGTCCTCTATGCTGCGCTCGACGAGGCGGAGGCGGCCGCGGACAGCGTCCTGGCCGGGCTCGCCGACGGCTCCGTGCCGCGCCTCGGCAGCGACGACGCGGCCGTCATCGCGACGACGATCGCCCGCCCCGGGCTCCGGCCCGATCCGACGGCGGCGGGGTCGGGAGCGACGCCGGTCCAGCCAGCGCAGGGAGGCGAGGGATGAGCCGCCACGCCGTGACCACGCAGGCCGCTCCCGCGGCGATCGGCCCGTACAGCCAGGCCGTCGTCTCGGACGGCCTCGTCTTCTGCTCCGGGCAGGTCGGAATCGAGCCCGCGACGGGTGAACTGGTCGAGGGCGTCGAGGCCCAGGCTGACCGCGCCCTGCGCAACCTGTCGGCCGTGCTCGACGCGGCGGGCTCCACCCTCGGCGACCTCGTCAAGACCACGATCTTCCTGGCCGACATCGCCGATTTCCCGGCGGTCAACGCCGTCTACGCCCGCCACGTCCCCGACCCTCCGCCGGCGCGCTCGACCGTCCAGGTCGCGGCCCTGCCGCGCGGGGCGAGGATCGAGATCGAGGCGATCGCCAGGCGCGGCGCCTGACGGGCCCGACGCCGCGCACGCCGTCGCTTCCTTGACACGCTCGCGAGGGCGCCCCTACGATGCCGCCACCCCGCCCATGACGACCGACCCACCTTCGTCGGACCCCGACAGTCCGGTCCGCGCCGCCGCCCCGGATCCCGCCGGCCGCGCGCCCCGGACCACCCGCCGACGCTCCGCCGCCCTCCCGGCCGCCCGCCACAAGCCGTCGTCGCGGACCGGCCTCCAGTGAACGGCCCGACCGGGCCAGCCTCGCCGCCCCTCGCCGTCATCCTCGCCGCAGGTCTGGGGACGCGGATGCGCTCGCGGCTGCCCAAGGTCCTCCATCCCGTCTGCGGTCGGCCGATGCTGGCCTACGTCCTCGACGCCGCGCGCGCGGCGACGGGTCGTCAGCCACTCGTCGTCTACTCCGACGCGACGGCCGCCCTCCGCGACGTCTTCGCCGGCGAGGCGGACTTCGTCCGCCAGCCCTCCCCCGACGGGACGGGCGACGCCGTCCGGGTCGCCCTCGAGGCCGTCCCGGCGGACGTCGCCGAGCTGGTAGTCCTCAACGGCGACATCCCGCTCGTCCCGGCCGTCGTGGTCGAGGCCCTCGTCGAGGAGCGCCGCGCCGCGCAGGCGGTCATGGCCCTGGTCGCCGTCGACACCCTGGAGCCGGAGGGCCTCGGCCGGATCGTCCGCGACGAGGGATCGGGCGCGGTCCGCGCCATCGTCGAGGAGAAGGACGCCTCCGAGGAGGAGCTCGAGCTGACCGAGATCAACGCCGGGCTGTACGCCTTCGACGTCGCCTGGCTCCGTCGCCGCGTCGGCGACCTGCGACCCTCGGCCGCCTCGGGCGAGCTCTACCTGACCGAGCTGGTCGCCCTCGCCCGGGCCGACCGTCGGCCGGTCGCCAGCCTCGACCTCGACGACGACGGCCGGCTCCTCGGCATCAACGACCGCATCCAGCTGGCGATGGCCGAGCAGGACATGCGCAACGCGGTCAATGCCCGCCACATGGAGGCGGGCGTGACGATCGTCGACCCGGCGACGGCCTACGTGGAGCCGACGGTCGAGCTCGGCCAGGACGTGGTCCTGGAGCCGAACGTCGTCCTGCGAGGCCGGACGCGGATCGGGGAGGGGACGCGGATCGGGAGCGGCAGCCAGCTCCTCGACAGCGTCGTCGGGCGCGACTGCGTCGTCTGGGCCAGCATCCTCGAATCGGCTGAGGTGGAGGACGAGGTCGCCATCGGCCCGTTCTCGCACCTCCGCCCCGGGGCCTCGGTCGGGCGCGGGGCGAAGCTCGGCAACTTCGCCGAGGTGAAGGCGAGCCGGCTCGAGGCCGGCGTCCAGCAGCACCACATGAGCTACGTCGGCGACGCGACGGTCGGCGCCCGGACGAACATCGGGGCGGGCACGGTGACCTGCAACTACGACGGCCAGCGGAAGCATCGGACGGTCATCGGCGAGCGTGCCTTCATCGGCTCGGACACGATGCTCGTCGCGCCCGTCACCGTGGGCGACGGCGCCCGGACCGGGGCCGGCAGCGTGGTGACCCACGACGTGCCCGCGGGCCGCACCGCCGTCGGCGTCCCGGCCCGCCTCCGCCCCGAGGCCGCGGACGCGGACGCCGCGCCCGCCGACG
>DASVYJ010000091.1:0-84382 GCA_036392215.1 Candidatus Limnocylindrales bacterium
GTCGCCCACGTCGGTCCCTCGACTCTCCCGGCGCGAGGGACGTCGCGACGTTCAGCATGACGAAGGGACAGGTGCTGCCCGCCTCCGGGCCGGTCGCCGGGCCCCACCTTGACCCTCCAGCCCGAACGGTATCGCCTCATAGCGGCCGGGCCAAGCCCCTCAGCCGACGTCTTCGAGGTGGGGATCGGGATGAGCAACGCCGCGCCGACCGCGGCCGCCGGCCGCCAGCCGCGGGGGCGGCATCGGTCAGGATAGGGCTCGTGAATCCCGAGACCGAGCGCGTCCGGGCGATCTACGACCGGTGATGCTCGCCGCCGCGCGGGCCGAGTCCCTCAGGCTCGGCCGCGCGCCTCGAAGTCTCCGGGCACGGCCCGAGCGGCCGCCCGGTCGACGCCCGGGGAGAGATCGATCCCCGGTTGGCTGGTGACGAACAGGAGATCACCGGCGCGAACGACCTGCGAGTAAGCACCCATGGGCTGTGGCATCGCCGCGTCGCGGCCGACGTGCTTCTGTTTCGGGCTGCGCTCCTTTCGCGTGCGCAACCCACGGCTCCGGGGCGCATTCTCGCTCCGCCAGCGACGCGTGAGACCCAACTGGGCCCAGTGCTCGCGGAGCGTTCGGCGGCGACCAGAGCTCTTCAGCATCCGCCACGCGCTCGGAGTCCGCGCGCTTGGGACGCCGACTGCGGGCTAACTGAGAAAGCGTCGCGACTTGACACGTTCTCAGTTTGTACGCCCAGCGCTCGACGAGTGAGGCGCAGGGCGTGCTCGAGCGGCTGGCACAAGCCCGGCTCGTGGCTGCCACCGCGCGGACGGCGGCCCGGGCCCTCCCCACGTACGTCCTGACAGGCCCGACCCTCGCCAGCCTCGGCCGGGCCGTGCGCTACCACGTGCGCCGCGCCGACGAGACCGACCGAAAGGGTCGCGGACCACATCCGCGAGTACGGGCATGTCACGAACCAAACGCTGCGGCGGACGTTCGAGCTCGACGTCGCAGGGGCTCGGGACCTGCTCCGGGCGCGGCGGGCGGCGGCACCCGACCGCGGCCCCGTTGGCGGCGAAGGACGGCACGCCGCGAACGAACCGGATCCAGGGCCCGCGAGCGCACAAGGTCATCTTGCGCACGTGCCGTACGCTACCCAGCCATCCGATCCGCCGACACCCGGAGGCCACCCGATGCCCGCCGCCATACACACCGTCACCATCCAGCGGCCCGTCGAGGAAGTGTTCGCGTTCATCGCCGACGGCGAGCAGAGTCCGCGGTGGCGCTCGGGCGTTCTCGACATCAAGCGGGTCTCGGGCGAGGGTGTCGGCGCCCGCTACGCGCAGGGCGTGGCGGGTCCGATGGGTCGCCGGGTCGCCGCTGACTACGTGATCACGGTGTTCGAACCGAACCGCCGCATCGACTTCCAGACCACGGCCGGGCCGGTCCGTCCGCGGGGCCGGTATGACTTCGAGCCGACCGCCGACGGGACGCGGCTGACGTTCGCCCTGGAGGCCGAGGTCACGGGCTTGCGCGGGCTGCTCATGGGCTCGATGGTCCAGCGAACCATGGACGCCGAGGTGGCCGCCCTCGACAGCGTCAGGCGGATCCTCGAGAGCTGACGTGGCGGGCCCGCGCCGGGCCGGATCCATACCTTCGCTCGTCCGTCATGGGCGAGGCAGTCGGCCGCTATCGGTCCGCGCAGCGGGAGAAACGGCGCAGCCTTGAGGCCGCGCCGCTTCTCCGGGACGACCTCGAGATCCTGGGGTCAGGCTCGTCGCAAATCCCGGCCCGCCATTCGTGAGCGAGCTGGCATCCCCCGGGAGCGCGGCAGCGTCCGCCGCCGGCCGGATCAGGCCTCAGTACTCGCCCTTGATGACGAAGAACGAGCCGCGGATCGTCCCGGCGAGCTTCGACTTCTGCCTGGCGAACTTGAAGCGCGAGCCGAGCTCGGCCGGCACCTCCATCCCGTCCGAGAGCTTGAAGCCGACGGCTCGCTTGCCGGCATCGTCGAGGGTGTAGAGCACGTTGATCGACAGGCCGTTCTCGTAGAAGACGTAGGCCCACTTGATGTTCTCGACCTGGAAGACGGTCGCCTCGAGCGGACGCGACGAGATGGCCAGGTCGCGCTCCTCGCGGAGGATCCGGTGGACCCAGTCGATGATGTCCCGGGCCTCGCTCGCCTGCAGGACGGTGAAGTCGTGGCCGTACTTGTTCTTGAAGTAGCGGGCCTCGTTCGCCCGCAGGCCGGCCAGGGCGGGAGCGACCGGCGAGGACTCCAGGCCGACCGTCGAGACGTCGGTGAAGTCCACCACGTAGGCCATCACTCCTCCTTGTGCCCGAGCCTTCCGACCACACGATCGGACGCCTTCGTGTCGTCCCCACCAGTCGGTGACGGTCTCATGATGGGCCAACGACGCGGCGGTGGCCTCCATGGTGGCTCCGGAACCCAGGCTGGTGCATCCGGCGAGGCGGCGAGTGATCCGCCGACGACGGTTCGGTCACGGGCTGCGAACTGCACACCGCGCGTGCGGGCCTCGGACCGGAAGCCCTGCGCCATCGGGGGCCCCGACCGGTGAGAATGCAGCGGTGCAGCGGCCGGCGGAGGCCGTCACCGCCTCGGCGCCCGATGCACCGCCACGCGTGGAGGAGATGATGAGCCTCGCCTTCCGGCATGCCCCCCATCCGCACATCGCCGCGAGGCGAAGTGCGGGACCGCCGAAGACGACCGACGAGCACGTGGGTCTCAACGGCAGGATCGCCGTCGTGCTGACCACCGTGGTCGGCACGATGTGGTGCGCCTATGCCTTCGCGGTGCTCGCGCTCGTCGTCCTGCCCCAGGCCATCCAGGGTGGGCTCCTGACCCTGGTCCAGTGGATCAGCCAGACGTTCATCCAGCTGGTCATGCTGTCGGTGATCATGGTCGGCCAGAACGTCCTCGCTCGCGCCTCCGACAAGCGCGCCGACATGACGTACAAGGACGCCGAGGCGACGTTCCACGAGTCGGAGCAGATCCAGGCCCACCTGCAGGAGCAGGATCAAGCGCTCAACGATCTGCTCGACAAGGTCGCCAGGCTCGAGGCCGCGCTGCAGCGAGCCTGACGGGGCCGCCGCCCTCGGCCCGGCGCGCTCGGACGGAACGGTGATGTTCGACACGCTCCTGGTCATCGTCGTCGCCGGGCTCGTCGGCCCCCTCCTCGCCGCGGGCCGCCGGCCGCTCCTGCCCGCCATCGTCGGCGAGCTCACGGCCGGCGCCATCCTGGGACGAAGCGGCATCGGGCTGATCGACGCAGCCTCGCCGACCGCGGCGTTCCTCTACGCCCTTGGCTTCGCGATGCTCATGCTCGTCGCCGGGTCGCGCGTGCAGCTCCGTGGCCCCGGCCTCGCTGCGGGGCTCCGTTCGGCCGCGATCGCCTTCGCGGTGGTCGCCCTGCTCGCCGTGCTCGCCGGCTTCGCGATCGGGCGGCTGCTCGCCCCCTCGGCGCCGCTGGCCCTGTGGCCGGTCCTGCTCGCGGGCAGCTCCGCCGCGGTCGCCTTTCCCATCCTGGAGGAGCGCGGCCTGCTGGGCCCCGCGACAGCGATGCTCCTGGCCTGGATCCCGATCGCCGACGCGGCGACCGTCCTGCTGATGCCGCTCACCCTCATCGGTCCCGAGCGGATCCCGGGCGCGCTCGCGGGCGACGCGGCGATCGTGCTCGTCACGGGCGCGGCGCTCACGGGCGGCCGCTGGATCGAGCGGTTCGGCTGGGTGGTGACGCTCAGCGAGCGCTCGCGGTCGCGCGGCTGGGCGCTCCAGCTCCGGGTCACGCTGCTGCTGCTCCTCGTCCTCTCGATCGTCGCCGACCGCTCGGGCGGCTCCCTGCTGCTGGCCGGGTTCGGGGCAGGCCTCGTCCTTGCCCGGCTCCGGGAGCCGGAGCGGCTCGAGGTCCAGCTCTCCGGCCTCGCCGAGGGTTTCTTCGTCCCGGCGTTCTTCGTCCTGCTCGGGGCGAGGCTCGACTTCCGCGCGCTCGCCGGCGATCCGGGCGCCATCGGGCTGGCCGTCGTGCTCGCCGGCGTCGCGATCGCGATCCACCTCGCCGGCGCGCTCGTGGCGGCGCCGCGGCCGAAGGTCCCGTTCGGGCTCGCCGCCTCCGCGCAGCTCGGGCTGCCCGCCGCCGCCGCGGCCCTGGGGGCGTCCACCGGGCATCTGTCGCCGGCCGCTGCCGCGGCCATCGTCGCCGCCGGCTGCCTCACCGTCGTCCCCTCGTCGATCGGGACCCGCCGCCTCGCGGACGCGGTCCTCGCCACTCCGGCGGCGTCCGGCCAGCCGGCCACGCAGGAGGTCGGGCCATGACGCGCCAGACGGAGGCGATCGCCGCGATCGACATCGGCAGCGACACGATCCACCTGCTCGTCGGGGTCCCGTCCGCGGCGGAGGTCGGCGTCGTCGAGCGGCTCGTCCAGCGGGGCGAGCTCATCGAGCTCGGGCGGCAGGTCGCCCGGAAGGCCCGGGTCGGCCGGCGCCGCGGACGGGCGGTCGAAGCGCTGCTGCTCGACTACGTCCGGACCGCTCGTCGCCACGCGAGCCGCGTCGTCGTCGGCGCGACCGAGGCGCTCCGGCGGGCGACCGACGGGCCGGCCCTCGTCGAGCGGCTCGAAGCGGCGGCCGGCGTCCCCGTCCGGGTGCTCTCGGGTCGGCGGGAGGCGGAGCTCGGGCTGGCCGGGATGGCGCACCGCCTCGACGAGGCGGGATCGCAGCTCGTCATCGACTCGGGCGGCGCCTCGACCGAGCTGTCACTGTGCGAGGGTCGGGCGAGGGTCGCGGCGGCGTCGCTGCCCGTCGGGGCGGCGCTGCTCGCGGCGAGCCTTCAGGGCGATCCCCCGGAGGCCCTGTCTTGGGCCCTGGGGGCGGGCCGGATCGGCCGCGCCCTGGCGATCGCCCCCGCGGGCTCGCCCGTGCGCGCGTTCGCGACCGGAGGCTCGGCCCACAACCTGGCCGGGCTCGAGGACGGCCGGGAAGGGCCCGGCCGGCGGACGCTCACCCTGGACGAGCTGCGGCAGCTGGCGGAGGCGCTGCTCTCGACGCCCTCGGCGAAGCTGGCCAGGCGCAGCGGCGAGGATCCGCGGCGGGTCGCCCTCCTCCCGCCGGGCCTCCTCATCGTCGCCAGCGTCCTCGACCACTACGCGCTCGACCGGGTGACGGTCGTCCCGGAGGGCCTCCGCGAGGGCATGATCCGGGCGGCGGCGCAGCTTGGCGAGGACTGGTGGCGCGAGGGCAGGCCGATCGCCGGCTGATCCTGCCCGCGCGGCGCGCCGCGGCCACGCCGCCTCCCGCGCCGCCGAAAGATCGCGCCGATGGTCCCGTGATCAGGGGACCATCGGCCATCGGAGGCGTGCGCCGAACTGACCACCATTGGCCTTTCTTCGTCGGTCGCCCGGGCGGCGATGGAGCGAGGGTGGTGTCTGGCATGAGTCACGAGCCGTCGGCCGGGCAGGTGCCCGACCTCTTCCATCCGCTGTCTCCCCTGACCCACGCCGCGGCGCGGACCGAGGCGGAGCGCTGCCTGTACTGCTTCGACGCAGCCTGTGCCCGCGCCTGCCCCACGGGCATCGACGTGCCGTCGTTCATCCGAAAGATCGCGACGGACGACCTGGAGGGGAGCGCCCGGACGATCCTCGCGGCGAACCCGCTCGGCGGGACGTGCGGCGCGGCCTGCCCCGTGGAGCGACTCTGCGAGGCGGCCTGCGTCCGCGGCGGCCTGGACCGGCCCGTCGCCATCGGCCGGCTCCAGCGCCATGCGGTCCAGGCCTACGCGGCGACCGGCCGGCCGTTCTTCGCTCCGGGCCCCGAGAGCGGCCGCCGCGCCGCTGTCGTCGGGGCAGGACCGGGCGGGCTCGCCTGCGCGGCGGAGCTCCGGCGGGCGGGCGTCGCGGTGACGGTCTACGACGGGCGGCCGCGCGCCGGCGGCCTGGCGGACCACGGCATCGTGCCCTGGCGGCTGCCCCGGGACCTCGTGGCGAGGGAGGCAGCCGAGGTCGAGCGGGCGGGCGCCCGCTTCGAGCTTGGCGCGAGCGTCGGTGAGGCGGTCCGGCCCGCCGACCTGCTGGCCGACCACGATGCGGTCGTTCTGGCGACCGGGCTCGGCCATTGCAAGCGGCTGGGCATCGCGGGCGAGGACCTGCCGGGCGTCATCGACGCGCTCGAGCTGGTCGAGCGGGCGATCGACCCGACCCAGGCCGCCCCACTGGTCGGGCGGCGCGTCGGCGTCGTCGGCGGCGGCAGCACGGCCTTCGACGCGGCGGCGGCGGCGGTCCGGCTCGGCGCGGAGGAGGTGACGGTCTTCTACCGGCGGACCGCGGCCGAATGCCCGGCCTACCCCCACGCCATCGACCTGGCGCGGTCGCTCGGCATCGCGATCCGCTGGCTGACGGCGCCGGTCGAGATCCACGGCGGGGACGTCCTCCGCGCGGTCGTCTTCGAGGCGAATACCCTCGGCGAGCCCGACGCCTCGGGTCGTCGCCGGCCGCTCGCCCTGCCCGACAGTCGCTTTACGGTCGAGCTCGACACGCTCGTCCGGGCGGTCGGCCAGGAAGGCCGCTCGGAGCTCCTCGCCGCGTTCGGCATCGCGGACCAGCGCGGCCTCGCCGGCGCTGACCGAGCAGACGGCCGGACCGCGAACCCGAAGGTCTGGGCGGTCGGCGACGTGACGAGCGGCGGCCGCGAGGTGGTCGATGCCGTCCGGGCCGGCATGCTCGCCGCCCGCTCCATCGTCGCGGCGCTCGGCCTCGCCAACGCGGCCATCGTCCCCGTCCGGACGGCCGACGCGACCGTCCCCGGCGTCGACCTCTTCACCGACATGGCGGGCATCCGCAGCCCGAACCCGTTCTGGCTCGCTAGCTGCCCGATCTCCAACACCGGCGAGATGGTGGCCCGCGCCTTCGACGCGGGCTGGGGCGGCGCCGTCTGGAAGACGGTCGGCGAGCCGATCCGCAACGTCACCTCCCGCCTCGCGGCGCTCGACGTCGACGGTCGACGCATCGTCGGCCTCTCGAACATCGAGCTCATCAGCGACCGGCCCATCGAGGTCAACCTCGCGGAGGTCGCCGAGGTCAAGCGGCGCCACCCCGACCGGGCGGTCGTCGTCTCGCTGATGGTCGAGGCCAGGCCGGAGGCCTGGCACGACATCGTGGGGCGGGTCAACGACACCGGCGCCGACGGCATCGAGCTGAACTTCGGCTGCCCGCACGGGATGAGCGAGCGCGGCATGGGCGCGGCGGTCGGCCAGGTGCCGGACTACGTCCGGATGATCACCGAGTGGGCGGTCGAGGCGAGCCGCGTCCCCGTCCTCGTCAAGCTGACACCCAACGTCACCGACATCCGGCCGCCGGCCCGGGCGGCCCGGGCCGGCGGCGCCCACGGCGTCGCCCTCATCAATACGATCAGCTCGCTCATCGGGGTCGACCTCGACAGCTGGGCACCGCTGCCCGACGTCCGCGGCAAGGGCAGCCATGGCGGCTACTCTGGGCCGGCCGTCAAGCCCGTGGCCCTCAACATGGTCTCGGCCGTGGCCGCCGACCCGGAAGTCCGCCTGCCGGTCTCGGGCATCGGTGGGGTGGCCGACTGGCGGGACGCGGTCCAGTTCCTCCTCGTCGGGGCGACGACCGTCCAGGTCGGGACGGGCGTGATGCACCTCGGCTTCCGGATGGTCGACGACCTCGTCGACGGGCTCTCCACGTACCTCCGCTCGAAGGGCCTCCACAGCCCGGCGGAGCTCGTCGGGCGGGCGCTGCCGGCGCTGACCGACTGGGGCCAGCTCGATCAGTCGTTCCGGCTCCTCGCCCACATCGACGACGCCCGCTGCATCCACTGCAACCTGTGCTACGCGGCCTGCAACGACGGCGCCCACCAGGCGATCCGCCTCGAGCGCTCGAACGGGACGTCGCACGTCGCGGTGGACGCGGACCACTGCGTCGGCTGCCACCTCTGCCAGTACGTCTGCCCGGTCGAGGACTGCATCACGATGGAGGAGCTCGAGGGGCCGGCCCTGGTCCACTGACGGCGGCCGACCCGGGGAGGGCGGCGCAACACCGGCGGCACCATCGCGTCCTCAGCGGTGGATGCGGGACCGCCCGGCTCCCGCCCATCGAAACGAGGAGCGTCCCCATGCGACTCAGGCTCGTTCTCGCGGCCGCCGTGGCCGTCGCCTCCGCCCTGGCCCTGCCCGCGGCGACTCTGGCCGCCGGCCAGGCGACCGTCCAGCAGGTCAGGTTCGAAGCCACGACGCAGACCGACCTGGGCTGCGGCGGCACGCCATTCACGGACCACGTCGTGGCCCACTTCACCTTCGTCAGCGGCGCGGACGGCTCGCTGCCGATGCAGCTGACCGTCCAACTCGACGCGACGGACACGAACGCGGCGGGAGCCAGCCTGGTCACCTTCGTCCGGAACATCGATCGGGTGACGAGCGTGGTCCAGAACGCCGACGGGACGACGACCATGACCGACGATGTCGCGGGCGTGCCCGAGCGGATCACGACGCCCGACGGGACGGTGGTGACGGAGGACGTCGGCCTCGTGGTGTTCAGCAGCACCTGGGACGCGCAGGGGAACCAGCTGAGCCAGACCGTCGTCCGGGAGGCTGGTCCGCACCCCGAGGCCGACAGTGGCAGGACCCTCTTCTGCCAGCTCGTGCTGCGCTACCTGGGCTGAGCGTCGCGCCGGCAGGTCGGTGATCGCGGAGGTCAGGCCGAGGCTGAGGCCACGGCTTCCTGGGCGCTCCGAGCCAGCGCGACGGCCTCGGCGGCGTTGCGCCGGATCTCATCCCAGCGGCCCGCCGCGATCGCCGCCGTCGTCGCGATCCACGTCCCGCCGCAGGCCGCGACCTGTGGCAGGGCGAGCCAGTCCGCCAGGTTCGCCGGCCCGATGCCGCCCGTCGGCATGAAACGCAGGCCGCGATACGGGGCGGCGATCGCGGCCAGGTAGCGCGGGCCGCCGAGGGCCTCGGCCGGGAACAGCTTGAGCAGGCGCAGACCCCGGCCGAGGCCCGCCTCGATCTCGCTCGGGGTCGCGACGCCCGGCACCACGGCCATGCCGCGCTCCTGGCAGCGCTCCACGACGGCCGGGTTGAGGCCCGGGGCGACGATGAACTCCGCCCCCGCGTCGAGGGCGCGGTCCACGGTCGCCGGATCGAGGACCGTGCCCGCGCCGACGAGGACGTCGGGTCGGGCCGCCCGCATCGCGGCGATGGCCGCGGCCGCGGCGTCGGTCCGGAACGTCACCTCGGCGAGCGGCAGGCCGCCCTCGGCGAGGGCCGCGGCGAGCGGGGCCGCGCCCGCCGCGTCGTCGATGACCACGACGGGCACGACTCGCAGCGCCCCGAGGCGTGCGGCGAGGGTCTCGCTGTCCACGGTCGCAGCCTACGCCGCCAGGACGCGGTCGAGGTAGGCCGCATCGAGCCTGCCCGCCGCCAGCGCCGCGCGGTAGGTCTCGATCGTCCGCCGGACCCCGTCCTCGAGCGGCGTCAGCGGGAGCGCGCCCACGGCCGCCTCGAACGGCGCCCCGTCGAACGCGGCGGGGAAGGGGAGTCGCCGGTCGTCGAAGGTGAGGCTGCCGCGCGCCGTGGGCTCGACGGCCGCGACCGCGGCCAGCACCTCGTCCACCCCGATGGCGGGGCCAGGCAGGCTGAAGACACTGGCGCCGGGCAGTTCGGCGCGGGTCGCGGCGATGAAGGCGCGGGCCACGTCGTCGGCGAACTGGAACTGGTAGCGGCCGCCGAAGTCGATGTGGAAGGGCCGGCCGACGGCCGCGGCGAGCATCGCCAGGGTCGGCTTGGAGGTCACGCCCTGGTCCCGTCCCGGCCCATAGACCGAGTGGGGGCGCAGCCCGACGCTGGCGATGCCTCCGGTCTCCCAGGCCACCCGGGCGCCCTGCTCGTTGGCCACCTTGTAGACCCCGTAGTGCGAGACCGGGAACAGCTCCGCGTCGGCGGGCAGGACCTCGTCGGCGTAGCGCGTCCGCGGCCCGTAGACGGCGGCGCTGCTGGCGTAGACGAGGCGGCCGATGCCGAGACGGCGGGCCAGCTCGAACATCGTGACCGTGCCCTGGACGTTGACGCGCGCCCCGGCGACGGGGTCCGCGGCGCAGAAGGGGAACTGCAGGGCGGCGAGGTGGACGAGATGCGTCACGCGGCGCGCGCGGCCCACCGCCTCGAGCGCGTCGAGGTCGGTCACGTCGCCCTCGACCAGGTCGAGCCCGGCGAGCTCGGCATCGTCGAGGAGCAGCGCGAGCCGGTCCAGGCGGCGATGCGCCGTGAGGACCGTGACCGGGACGCCCGCGCGGACCAGGTCGCGGACGACCCACGAGCCGATGCAGCCCGTCCCGCCGGTCACCAGGAACCGCTCGTCAGCCACCGCTGCCTCCTCCGCCCGGATGCCTCGTCGCGCCTCAGCCGACCGAGCTGTAGGCCACGATCTCCATCCCGCCGTGCAGCTCGTTGAGGGCCGGCTGGAGGGCCTGGTGGACATCGCTCGTCCGCCAGGCGGCGGCCTGCTCGGCCGACTCCCAGCGGAACACCATCTGGTAGCGCTCCGGGTGCTCGAGCTCGCGCAGAAGCGAGCATTCGATGAGGCCGGGCATCTGCAGGACGGGCGGCCGGTACGACTCGGCGAAGAACCGCTCGAAGTCGACGGTCCGGCCGGGATGGACCTGGTAGGTGATATGGCGCTCGATCATCCTCGCACCCTCGGGACATGACTGGTCTGACCAGTTGACGACTTTAGCAGACGGCCATAGCATCGGGGCGACGGGGTCGTCGAGCGTCCGCGGCGATCGAGGGGCGGGGAGCAGTCGCGGGAGGCGAGCGGAGCGGGTGGGCACCGACAGGCCTGGCGCCGCGGGCGCGGTCGGCGACGGGCTGCCCGCCTGGCCCCAGTTCGCGGTCGTCCACCGCAGCACGCTGCCCGAGGAGATCGCCGGCCGCCTGCTCGACCTCATCCGGGCCGAGCGCCTGCGGCCCGGCGACAAGCTGCCGGCGGAGCGCGAGCTCGCGGCCTCGATGCGGGTCAGCCGGCCGGTCCTGCGCGAGGCCCTGCGGGCGCTTGCCATCATGAAGGTCGTCGAGATCCGCCAGGGCGCCGGGACGTTCGTCACCGCCCTCGAGCCGCAGCAGCTCGTCTCGCACCTGGAGTTCGTCTTCTCGAAGGACACCGTGGCCCTGGCCCAGGTCCTGGAGACGCGGCGGGTCGTCGAACTCGGCAACGTCCGCCTCGCCGCCCAGCGCATCACGCCGGAGCAGCTCGCCGGCCTCGAGGCCATCCTGGCCGACCTGCGCGGCGCGCTCGAGGACGCCGACCGGTTCAGCAGTCTGGATATCGCCTTCCACGACGCGGTCTGCGACGCCGCGGACAACTTCCTGCTCGGCCAGTTCATGCGGATCATCGACACGATGGCCAAGGTGAGCCGCGAGCGGACGGGCGGGGCCCGCTCGTTCCGGGCGCGTGCCCTGGCCGACCACGGGCCGATCGTGGAGGCCCTCCGCCGGCACGACCAGGAGGCGGCCGTCGGGGCCATGCGGGCCCACCTGGACCACGTCGAGGCAGCTCTCGCCGGCGCGGCCCGGGACGCGGCTGGGGAGGCGGGCCGGTGAACGTGCGCGGCAGCCACCGCTTCGCTGCGCCCCGAGCCGGCGTCTTCGACGCGATCCGTGATCCCCGGACGCTGCTCGCCGTCATCCCCGGCTGCCAGGCGGTCGAGGAGATCGGGCCGGGCGAGTACGAGGGCCGGATCGCGCTGCGCCTGCCGGGCGCCGCGGGGAGCTACCGGACACACGTCCGCCTCGTCGACGTCGAGCCGCCCGAACGGGCGGGACTGGAGGGCGAGGTCGAGGGGGCGATGGGCTCGATCGCCGGTCGCGCGGACCTCGTCCTGCGGGAGGCGCATGGCGGGACCGTCATGGACTACGAAGGCCGGGCCACGATCCAGGGTCCGCTCGCCCGGCTCGACTCGCGCTTCGCCGAACGACTCGCCGGCTCGCTCATCGACCAGGGCCTCGAGGCCCTCGCATCCCGTCTCGCCACGGAGGGTGCCACGTGACCGTCACCGACTACTTCCAACCACGCTCCCTGCCGGAGGCGCTCGACCTGCTCGGGACGCACGGGCCGGAGTTGCTGGTCATGGCCGGCGGCACGGTCGCGATGCCGCTCATCAACGAGGGGATCTCGCTGCCGCGCCAGGTGCTGGGCCTCCGCCATGCCGGCCTGGATCGGCTCGAGCGGGTCGGCGACGAGCTGCGGATCGGGGCGACGGCGACGCTGAGCAGCCTCGCCGCGCAGGACGACGTCCCGCTGCTTCGCGAGGCGGCCCGCCGGACGGCGAGCTGGGCGGTCCGCAACATGGGCACCGTCGGCGGCAACCTCTTCACGCCCCCGCCGGGCGGCGACGTCGCGACCGCCCTCCTCGCCCTCGACGCTCGGGTCGTCCTCGCGGGGCGGCGCGGCGAGCGGAGCGTCCCGCTGGCCGGCTTCTTCACCGGCTTCCTGACGACCGAGCTCGGCCCCGACGAGCTGGTCGCCGAGGTGGTCGTGCCGCTCGGCGCGGCCCGGACGGCGTTCCGCAAGTTCGGCCGGAAGGCCGCCAACACGCCAGCGGTCGTGACCGTCGCGACGGTTGCGACCCTCGACGGCGGGGTGGTCCGCGAGGTCCGGATCGCCCTCGGGGCGGCCGGCCCGCACCCGTTCCGGGCCGTCGCCGCGGAGCAGGCGATCGTCGGCCGCGCCCTCGACGACGCGGCGATCACGGCTGCCGCGGACGCCGCGGTCGAGGCCTGCGACCCGCTCACGGACGCGGTCGCGAGCGCCTGGTACCGCCGGCGGATGGTCCGCCTGTTCGTCAGGCGGGCGCTCGAGGACCTGGCTCGCCCGGCGAGCGGAAGGGAGGCCTAGGGTGGGCTCGGCGATCGTGATCCTGGAGGTCGACGGCCGCGAGGTCGAGGTGCTGGCCAGCCCGCTGGCCACCCTCCAGGCGGTGCTGCGGACGCAGCTCGGGCGGACCGGCGTGAAGGACGGCTGCCGGCAGGGCGGCTGCGGGAGCTGCACCGTCCTCGTCGACGGCGAGCCCATGCTGTCGTGCCTGCTGCCGGTCCGCGACGTGGCCGGACGGCGGGTGACCACGATCGAGGGGCTGGGCGCCGAGGCCGACCTGCACCCGGTCCAGGCGGCGTTCCTCGACCACAACGGCTTCCAGTGCGGCTACTGCACGCCGGGCATGGAGCTCGTCGCCGCGGCCCTGCTGGAGCACGACCCCCGGCCGAGCCGCGAGGCGATCGGCGAGGCGCTGAGCGGCAACGTCTGCCGCTGCACCGGCTACCTGCCCATCGTCGAGGCGATCGAAGCGGCGGTCGCGCAGCCCGCCGGCCGGGAGGGAGGCAGCCCCGATGCCTGAGGCGCTCCATGTCGTCGGCCACTCCGTCGGACGGGCCGACGGCCTCGGCCACGTGACAGGCCGGACGGTCTTCACCGGGGACCGCGTCTTCCCGGGGATGCTCCACCTCAAGGTCGTCCGCAGCCCGCTCCACCACGCCCGCGTCCGCGGCGTCGACCTGTCCGAGGCCGAGCGGGTGCCCGGCTTCGTCCGGGCGCTCACCCACCGCGACGTGCCCCACAACGTCTACACGATCCTCGGCCTCATCGGCGTGGAGCCGGAAGAGGAGTTCGTCCTGGCCGAGGACCGGGTCCGCTACAAGGGCGAGCCCATCGTCGCGATCCTCGCCGAGACGGAGGCGGCCGCCTACGAGGCCGTCTCGAAGGTCCGCCTGGACCTCGAGGAACTGCCCGCCGTCTTCGACGTCGAGGAGGCGCTCGCGCCGGGCGCGCCGATCGTCACCCACTGGGGGACGAACACCTTCACCTTCGAGGGCGGCAGCCCCTGCCGCCGCGTGCGCTTCGGCGACGTGAAGGCCGGCTTCGCCGCGGCCGACCACATCGTCGAGGCGGTCTACGACACGAGCCCGATCGAGCACGCCCCGACCGAGACGACCGGGGCGATCGCCGTCCCCGAGGCGAACGGCCGGTACACGGTCTACACCAACACCCAGGCGCTCTACTTCAGCCTCGACAACACCTCGATCATCCTCCAGGTCCCCGGCCGGCAGCTCCACTTCGTGGGCGGCACCGTCGGCGGCGGTTTCGGTGGCAAGGTGGACGTCATCGTCGAGCCGCTGGCCACGCTCGCCGCGATGCGGACGGGGCGGCCGGTCCGCTACGTCTACAGCCGCTCGGAGGAGATGCAGGTCTCCTCGACCCGCAGCGCCTGGCGGATCCGGATCAGGGACGGCGTGATGGCGGACGGCCGCCTCGTCGCCCGCCAGGTCACCAGCTACGCCGACTGCGGGGCCTACAGCCGCCAGACGCCGTACGCCCTGACCAAGCACGCCGCCAACGCCTCGGGCCCGTACCGCATCCCCAACGTCTCGATCGACGCGTACTGCGTCTACACCAACCGCACCCCGACGAGCGCGATGCGCGGCTTCGGGGTCACCATGGCCTCGTTCGCGGTGGAGGTCCAGATGGACCGCATCGCCGAGCGGCTCGGCCTGGACCCCTGGGCGGTGCGGTTCATCAACGCCTACCGCAACGGCGATCCGCGGCCGCACCGGAAGCTGGCCGAGGACGCGACACTCATCGAGACGATGCAGGCCGCGGCCGCCCTCGTCGGCCACGAGCTGCCGGCCGAGTTCCGGGCGATGACGTCGGCTCCGCGCGACGAAGGAGGGCGCTAGCGATGGCACGGCTGCGCGGCACCGGCATCGCCGCGGTCAACTACCCGACCGGCATGAACCTGGGCGGCGATCCCTCGCAGGCCCTCGTCCACGCCTCGACGAGCGGCTCGTTCGTGGTCACCCTCTCCGCGACTGATCTCGGCCAGGGTCTCCGCACGGTCATCGCCCAGATCGCGGCGGAGACGCTCGGCGTCGCCTACGACCAGGTGTGGATCGACACGGCCGACACCGACACCGGCCCGCACGACATGGGCACCTTCGCCAGCCGGGCCACGCACCGGGTCGGCAACGCGGTGAAGGCGGCCGCCATCGAGGCCCGCGCGGCCGTCCTCCAGCTCGCCGCGGAGGAGCTCGAGGCCTCCCTCGACGACCTGGTCCTGGACGGCCAGGGCCACGTCCTCGTGGCCGGCTCGCCCGACGTGTCGCTCGACATCGCCGACCTGGCGTCGCGGGCCCAGTTCCAGTACGGCCGCACGATCTCGGGCCGGGGCGCCTTCATGAAGCCGAAGAGCCCGGTGGACCCGGAGACGGGGGCGATGGACCCCGACTCGACGGAGGCCCATGCCTGCACGGTGGCGGAGGTGGAGGTCGACACCGAGACCGGCGAGGTCGCCGTCCTGAGCATCCGCAGCGCCTACGAGGTCGGCCGCCAGGTGAACCCCGCCCTCGTCCGCGGCCAGATCGTGGGCGGCGCCTGGATGGGCATGTCCCACGCCCTGTACGAGACGACGGAGCCCTACTACCCGCAGCCGGATCACAGTCCCAAGGACTTCGCGGAGTACCTCATGCCGGGGCCCGCGGAGGTGCCCGAGATCGACTGCGTCGTCCTGGAGCTGCCGTCCTCGAACGGGCCGTACGGCGTCAAGGGCGTCGGCGAGATGACCGCGAACTCGCCGATCCCGGCCATCGTCAACGCCATCCACGACGCCTGCGGCATCCGCATCGACCAGCTCCCTGTGACCCCGGAGCGGGTCCTGCGGGCGCTCGAGGCGAAGGCGGCGGCCGAGGCGGCGGCGGAGGCCCGGCCATGAGCCAGATCACGAGCTGGGACGAGTTCCCCACCGTCGAGTACGTGAAGGGCGTCCATCGCCAGGCGGTCTCGGGCGAGAAGGTGATGCTCACCCGGATCGTCTACCGCGGCGGCGTCGTGATCCCGGAGCACTCGCATGGGGCCGAGCAGATCATGCTCGTCGAGGCCGGCCGGCTGTGGGCCAGGGTGGGCGAGGAGGAGCGCGAGGTCGGACCGGGCAGCCTGCTCGTCATCCCCTCGGACTGGGTCCACGCGTTCCGCCAGCTGGGCGACGAGGATGTCGTCTTCTACGAGGCGTTCGCCCCGATCCGGCTCGAGTACCTGGTCGGCTTCAAGGGCCCGGACCCCTCGCTGGCGATGATGCAGCGCGCCTTCGAGGCGGCGGACGGGGCCGACGGCGCCGACGGGCAGCGCTGAGGTCATGGATCCCCTCGAGCTCCGTCCCGTCGAGGCCTGCCGCTGGGACCTCGTCGCCCTCGGCGAGGTCATGCTCCGCCTCGACCCGGGCGAGGGCCGCATCGCGACGACCCGCCACTTCACGGCCTGGGAGGGCGGCGGCGAGTACAACGTCGCCCGCGGTCTCGCTCGGTGCTTCGGGCTGCGCACGGCGATCGTGACCGCCTTCGCCGACAACGCCGTCGGCCGCCTCGTCGAGGACCTCGTCCGGCAGGGCGGCGTGGACCAGACGCTCGTCCGCTGGGTGCCCTACGACGGCGTGGGCCGGAGCGTCCGCAACGGCCTGAACTTCACCGAGCGGGGGTTCGGCGTCCGGGCGGGCCTGGGCGTCTCGGACCGCGGCCACACCGCCGCCTCGCAGCTCCGTCCCGGCGAGGTGGACTGGGAGGTCGTCTTCCGCGACCTCGGGGCGCGCTGGTTCCACACCGGCGGCATCTTCGCGGGCCTGTCCCAGACGACTCCCGAGGTCGCCCGCGAGGCGATGGCCGCTGCCCGCGCCCACGGCACGCTCGTCTCGTACGACCTCAACTACCGGCCCTCTCTGTGGGCCGACGCCGGTGGGGCGGTGCGGGCCCGCGAGGTGAACCGCGAGCTCGTCAGCCTGACCGACGTGCTGCTCGGGAACGAGGAGGACTTCGCGGCCGCGCTCGGCTTCGAGGACGGCGGATCGGACGCCAGCTACGGCCGGCTCGACCGCGACGGCTACGCTCGCCTGCTCGAGCGCGTCGCGGCGGCATACCCGGACCTGCGGGTCGTGGCGACGACCCTGCGGACGGCCCGGACCGCGACGCGCAACGACTGGGGCGCGCTGGCCTGGATCGATGGCACGCTGTACGAGGCGACGCTGCGGGAGGACCTCGAGGTCATGGATCGCGTCGGCGGGGGCGACTCGTTCGCAGCCGGCCTGATCTACGGCTTCCTGGCCGGCCTCGAACGCGCCGCGGCCGTGGAGTACGGGGCTGCCCACGGCGCGCTGGCGATGACGACGCCGGGCGACACCTCGATGGCCACCCTGGCGGAGGTGGAGCGCGTCGTCCGCGGCGGCCTCGCCCGGATGGCCCGCTAGGCACGAGGACCCGACACCAGATGGCCTATCCCGGCATCGCGCCCGTCACCGTCCCCGACTCCTGGACGGTCTGGGCCGCCAGCGACGTCCACGGCCAGCGGGCGGCCTTCGACCGGCTCCTCGCCCAGGCCGGCCTCACCGACGGCGCCGACACCTGGATCGCCCCGCCCCGGACCGCCCTGGTCATGACCGGCGACATGGTCGACCGCGGTCCCGACTCGGTCGGCCTCGTCCGCCGCCTCGTCTCGCTCCGGGCGCAGGCGCCCGCCCGGGAGGGCCTCGTCGTCCTGCTCGAGGGCAACCACGAGGTCCAGGTGCTGGGCGGGCTCGCCGCCGAGCCCGACATCTTCCGGGCCTTCCTGACCTTCGGCGGGGCGGCCACGCTGCTCGCCGCGGGGATGACGCCGGACGAGTGGGAGGGGCGCCCGGCGGAGGAGATCGCGGCCCGCTTCGACGCCCTCGTCCCGGACCTCCGGCGGGCCATGGCCTCGTTCGCGCCGTACGCCCGCTGGGGCGACGTCCTCCTCGTCCACGGCGGCCCCGTCCCGTTCATGGACCTGGCGACGTGGGAGAGCGGCGCCGAGCGTCTCTGGATCCGCGACCGCTTCTTCGCCGCGCCGGAGCCGTTCCCCCGGGACGACGCCTGGAGGCCGTTCCGCGCCGCCGGTCTCGAGCAGGTCGTCTTCGGCCACACGCCGGTCGCCGAGCCGACGCTGGCCCATCGCGGGCGGGCGGTCAACCTCGACACGTGGCGGGGCCAGGTGGTCACCCTCGCCCAGCTCGAGCCGGGCCGCGGCCTGACCGCCGCTCGCTTCCTCGCCGAGCCGACCGCGCCGCGGGCCATCGCCGACGCGCCGGTCACGCCGGAGGAGGTGCGGGCCATCGACGCCGCGCTGCCGCCGGTCGTCCGCGCCTGGTGGCGCTCGCTCCGGGAGGCGGACAGCCGGCCCTGAGTCGGCTCCAGCGCCATCCCCCCACCCGCGGCACGCTGCCGGCTCGGTCAGGCCTCGGCGATGACCCCGATGGAGACGCGGAAGCCGGCCCGCCGCTGGCCCGGCGGCATCAGCGTCCCCTGCCCGATCGGCTGGTCGCCGGGGAACCAGCGGGCCCACTCGGCGTTGAAGGCGTCGAACTCGGAGGCGTCGCGCAGTGACCAGTTCGCCCAGACGATCTTCTCGAGCGAGCTGCCCGCCGCCTCGAGCTTCGCCTTCAGGTTCGTCAGGCAGAGCCGGGTGTGGTCCTTGGTCGAGCCCGGGACGACCTTGCCCGTCTCCGGGTCGAGCGGTCCGACGGAGGAGACATAGACCATGCCGCCGGCGACCACGACGCGGCCGGTCCCGACCGGGACGGGGGCCGCCTCCGCCCCGCCCTGGCGCGCCCCGAAGCGCGACTTCTGCGGTCGGATGGGCTTCTTGCGGTCCTCGGGCGGGATCCCGAACTCGCCCGGTGGGAGCTCCACGCCGGCGGCCCGGAACTGGCCCATGAAGGTCGGCCGGACGCCGGTCGGCCGCAGCGTGCCCTGGATCCGGCCGTCCTCGCCGACGCCGGTCTGCTCGAAGACGAAGATGTCCTGGGTCAGGATCTCGTCGTCCTCGATGCCGTAGACCTCGGTGATGTTGACCACCTTGCGGCTGCCGTCCTTGAGCCGGGCGGTGTGGACGATGAGGTCGACGGCCGAGGCCATCTGCTCGCGGATGGCCCGCAGCGGCAGCTCGTAGCCGGTCATCAGGACCATCGTCTCGAGGCGGCGGAGCATGTCCTTCGGGCTGTTGGCGTGGCCGGTCGAGAGCGAGCCATCGTGGCCGGTCGTCATGGCCTGGAGCATGTCGAGCGCTTCGCCGGCGCGGCACTCGCCGACGATGATCCGGTCGGGCCGCATGTGCAGGGCGTTCCGCAGCAGGTTGCGGATCGTGATCTCGCCCTCGCCCTCCAGGTTCGGCGGCCGCGACTCGAGGGTCACCACGTGCTCCTGGCGGAGCTGCAGCTCGGCGGCGTCCTCGATCGTCACGATGCGCTCGTCGTTGGGGATGAACGACGAGAGGACGTTGAGGGTCGTCGTCTTGCCGGAGCCCGTCCCGCCGGAGACGAAGACGTTGAGCCGCGCCTCGATGCAGCAGCGCAGGAAGTCGAACATCTCCGGGGTCGCCGTCCCGAAGCGGATGAGGTCATCGACCGTGTACGGCTTGGCCGCGAACTTGCGGACGGTGATGACGGGGCCGACGAGCGAGAGCGGCTCGATGATGGCGTTGACACGGGACCCGTCGGGCAGCCGCGCGTCCACCCGCGGGCTCGACTCGTCGAGGCGGCGGCCCATCGGGCTGATGATCCGGTCGATCACCCGCAGGACGTGCTCCTCGTTGAGGAAGCTGCTCTCGACCCGCTGGATCTTGCCCGCCCGCTCGATGTAGATGCGGTTCGGGCCGTTGACCATGACCTCGGTGATGGTCTCGTCGCGCAGGAGCGGCTCCAGGGGCCCGAACCCGGTGATGTCGTCGACCATCTCCTCGACGAGGCGCAGCCGCTCCTCCCGCGTGACGGGGAACGAGTTGCGGCTGATGATCGAGTCGACGATCCCCTCGATCCGCTCCCGGACATCCGTCGTGGAGCCGTCGAGGAGCGAGTCGAAGGCCCCGATGATCTCGTCCTGGAGGCGGAGGCGGACGTCGTGGAGGAGATCGGCGCGGGAAGGGACGCGGCCGGCCGGCGCCCCGCCCGCCGCCGCGGGCGTGGCGACCTTGGCAGCGGCGGCGTCGGCCGCCTGTTGGGCCCGCTCGACTCGACGGAGCAGCGACACGCGTGGACCTCCCCCGGTGACCCGCTCATGCGAGGCGGCCACCAGCGCCGGCTGTCGCGCGACGGCCCCCGTCGCCGCGCACCGCAGACGATACCGCCCCGGGGCCATGTCGTGAGCGGGCGCGGTGTGGTCGGTGCGGCTCGGCACCGCCTCGGTGCGCCTCGGCCGCCGACCGGCGATCGCGCCGCGGCGGCGAGCGGCGATGCGACGCGATGTCGTCAGGCTCGCCCGTAGGTGAGGACGACCACGCCGTCCGGGCCCACGGGCTGGCTCGAGACGAGCCGGAAGCTGCGCTCGGCCGTCCCCTCGAACAGCCGGCGGCCCTGGCCGAGGACGACGGGAAACACCATCAGGCGCAGCTCGTCGACGAGGTCGTGCTCGACCAGGCTCCGCACGAGACGGCCGCTGCCGGCGACGAGGACATCACCGGGATGGCTCGTCCGCAGCTCGCCGAGCCGCTCCGGCAGGTCGCCGCGGATCACGGTCGCCGGCCCCCAGCTCGGGGTCTGCAGCGTCGTCGAGACGACGTATTTGGGCAACGAGTTCATCCGCTCGGCGAAGCCGGCCTCGTCGCGCATCGTCGGCCAGGCGCGGGCGAAGCCCTCGTAGGTCACTCGACCGAGCAGCTGCGCGTCGGCCGCGCGGAGCTCGGCGAGCTTGAACCGCCGGCCCTCCTCGCCCTGGTCGAAGCGGAACGTCCAGCCGGCGATCGGCGTGCCCTCGGCACCGCCCGGGTCTTCGAACACGCCGTCGAGCGAGATGAACTCGGTGACGACGACCTTTCCCATGACGTCCTCCCTGGCGTGGCTGGACCGTCGCGGCCCGACCGAGCGCGGGCTGCCGGGACCGCGGCGGCCGCGCGACGCTCGGCCGAGCATAGGGCCGGGAATGGGCGAGGCCCCTCCGGGGGAGGAGCCTCGCGGTCCTGATCGACGGCCGGCGAAGCCGGCACGAGGAGACTCAGGCGGGCTGGGCCGCCGCCTCCCGGGTCGCCTCGCGCTGCGGGACGAAGCGGGTGAAGGCCCAGTAGAGGACGAACGACACCAGCAGGCCGAGGACCCAGCTGTAGTCGTAGAGGTAGCCGCCCCACGGCAGCTGGACGTGCAGGAAGCCGACGATCCCGCCGGGCGGGAACGGTCCGCCGGGCGACCCATCGGTGTTCGGCGCCGAGTACGCTCCGCCGCACGCGACGAAGATGCCGATCAGGAGGGCCGCCACGGCCCGCCAGTTCCAGCCGCTCGCGTAGCGGTAGATGCCGCTCGCCCGGTAGAGGTCGGCCAGCCGGAGGTTCGTCCGGCGGATGAACCAGTAGTCGGCGATGAGCACGCCGGCGATTGCGCCGGTCGCGCCGCCGTAGAAGCCGAGCCAGGTGAAGATGTAGATCTTCGGGTCGTGGTAGAGCAGCCACGGCTGGATGAGGATGCCCACGACGCCGGTGATGAGGCCGCCCGTCCGGAAGCTGATCCGGCGCGGCCAGGCGTTCGAGAAGTCGTACGACGGGCTGACGATGTTCGCCGCCACGTTGACCGACAGGGTCGCCACGCCGAGGGTGATCAGGGCGAGGACGACGACGATCGCTCCGCCGATCGAGCCGTCACCGAACTTGCCGGTGAGGACGACCGGGTCCCAGATGTAGGCGCCGTAGACCGTCTTGGTCGCCGAGGTGACGAGCACCGCGATCAGCGGGAAGAGCGTCATCGTCGTCGGCAGGCCGAGGGTCTGGCCGATCGCCTGGGTCCGCTGACTCATCCCGAACCGGGTGAAGTCCGGCATGTTCAGCGACAGTGTCGACCAGAAGGCGATCATGCCCATCAGCGAGGGGAAGAAGAGCAGCCAGAAGCTCGAGCCCCAGCCGAGGCTGCCGTTGTCCTGGACGAGCGGGCCGAAGCCGCCGGCCTGGGCGGTCATCCAGATGAGCAGGAAGAAGGCGACGATCAGGACGAACGGGGCGGCCCAGTTCTCGAACCGCCGGACGGCGTCCATGCCGCGCATGATGATCACGATGTTGAGGGCCCAGAAGATGGCGAAGCTGACCCACAGCGTCCATGGCTGCGGGTCGCCCAGGCCGATCTGGATCTTGCTGGCCGTGATCCACCACGAGTCCTTGCCGAACAGGGCCCCGACCACGGTCCAGACGGCCTCGCCGCCGATCCACGTCTGGATGCCGAACCAGCCACAGGCGATGCCCGCGCGCAGGAGAGCCGCCAGGTTGGCCCCGAACACCCCGAACGAGGCTCGGGCGAAGACGGGGTAGGGGATGCCGTACTTGGTCCCGGCGTGGCTGTTGAGCAGCATCGGGATCAGGACGATGACGTTCGCCAGCATGATCGTCAGGATCGCCTGGTACCAGGCCATCCCGATCGCCACCAGGCCGGCGGCAAGGCCCCAGGTCGGGATGTTGTGCGACATCCCGATCCAGAGGGCCACGTAGTTGTAGGTCGTCCAGGTGCGCCGGCTGATCGGGACCGGCGCGAGGTCCGCGTTGTGCAGCGGCGAGCCTTCCAGGCTCGCGTCCGTCTGGGGGGTGAGTTCGTGCCTCCCGTCCGGGTACGTGATCTCCTCGTTGAACGCCGCAGTCATGAGCCTCCCTCTCTTGTAGCTGCTGACTCGGACGACGAGTTGGACCTACGGCTGGCTGCTTCCTCTCCTCAGGGCGCTCCTCCTCTGGCCGATGCTGCGCCGTCGGCGCTCCGAGGCCTCAGGCGACGATCGCGTCCGTCTCCTCCAGGGCGCGATCGATGATGGCGAAGCCCTCCCGCAGCTGCTCCTCGGTGATGCAGAGCGGCGGATTGGTGAAGAATGCGTTCCAGTGGGTCATCGTGTACAGCCCCCCGGCGCGGAGCCGGCCGTCGAGGGCGGCCATCTCCGGTGACGTCACGTTGAAGGCCGACAGCGGCTCGCGCGTCTTCCGGTCGCGGATCAGCTCCACGATCCCGAACAGGCCGATGTTGCGGACCGCCCCGACGCTCGGGTGGCGGGCTTGGAGGTCCTGGAGCAGGCCGCGCAGGACCGGGTCCAGGCGGGCCGAGTTGCCGACCAGATCGTCGTCGCGCAGGACGTCGACGGCGGCGATGGCCGCCGCGCAGCTGACGGGGTGGGCGGAGTAGGTGAGGCCGCCGAAGTAGGTCCGCTCGGCGAAGAACTGGGCGACCTGGTGGCTCATGGCGACCGCGCCGAGCGGCAGGTACGAGCTCGTCAGGCCCTTGGCCATCGTCATCAGATCCGGCACCACACCCCAGTGGTCGACCGCGAACCAGCGACCGGTTCGGCCGAAGCCTGCCATCACCTCGTCGGCGATGAGCAGGATCCCGTACTTCGTGCACAGCTCGCGCACGCCCTCGAGGTAGCCGTCAGGCGGGATGAGGATGCCGTTCGTGCCGGTCACCGTCTCCACGATGAAGGCGGCGATCGTCTGCGGGCCCTCGTACTGGATGACCTCCTCGAGGTAGGCCAGGTGCTCGTCGACCGGCTCGGGCTCCTCGCGGCCCCAGCGCCAGGGGTCGAGGACCCGGATGACGCCCGGCACCGCCGGCTCGCTCGCCCAGCGGCGTGGGTCGCCGGTCACGCTGATCGCGCCGGCCGTCGCCCCGTGGTAGGAGCGGAAGCGGGCGATGACCTTCTGGCGGCCCGTCACCATCCGGGCCATCCGGAGCGCGTTCTCGTTGGCCTCGGCCCCGCCGAGCGTGAAGAAGAACGTGTCGAGGTCGCCCGGCGTCAGCTCGGCGAGCTTCTGCCCCAGCCGGCCGCGCACCTCCGTGGCGAACTGGGGAGCCGCGAAGGCGAGCTGGTGGGCCTGCTTGGCGATGGCATCGGCCACCCGGCGGTCGCCGTGGCCGATGTTGACGCTCATGAGCTGACTGTTGAAGTCGATGTACCGCTTGCCGTCAGGGTCCCAGAAGTAGACGCCCTCGGCCCGGTCGATGACGATCGGGTTGACCTTGGATTGGGCCGACCAGGAGAAGAAGGTGTACTGGCGGTTGAGGGCGACGATCTCCTCGGTCGTCAGCCGATCGCGGGTCAGGGTCATGGCTGCGGCAGGACCTCCGGCGATGGGTACAGAGGATGGCCGATTAGACCACACCGGCGCACGGCTCGCAGAGGGTCCGATGGCCCGAATCGCCCCCCTGCGCCCGGGTGGGCGGACCCGGCGACCGCGCGACGCGATCCGGCGTCCCCGGTGCTTCCCGTCGGATCCTGTCGGGTCCTCGCCCCGTGGCAAGCGCGCGGATCGGCTCGCCGCTGGCCCGGCCCGGACCCCGCGTTTCCTGTCCGATCCTCGCCCCGTGGCACAGCGCCCGGATCAGCGTCGAGCAACGGCGGCCCTGGCGCGAGCCGGACCGTCGCCCCGTGCCGCCCGACGGCAGGATGACAGGAAAGCCGGCCGGCCCGATCCGCGCGCCGCCACTCGCCGGCGAGCCGGAGCGGGCACCAACCGGCGGCAGCGGGCACCAACCGGCGGCAGCGGGAACCGACCGCCAGACCTGGCAGTTCTGCCGCGATCGACGGCCCGAGGCGTACGGCGACCTCGTCCGGCCCTAGCTGTGGTCACCACACCTAGACGCCGGCCGGCTGCGGCTCCTCCTCGACCGACCCGCCGTAGCCCCCGTGGTAGTCGGCCGCATCGGGCCGCCGGATCGCGGAGTGGGGGACGATGCTGTCGCGGCGCAGACCGCGGAAGTCGGCCAGCGATTGCCAGCCCCGCTCCGCGTTGCGCTCGAGGAACTCGCTCATGCCAGCCGTCAGGCCGCGGATCACGTCTGGGCCGATGGCGTGGTCGAGCATCGCCGCGGTCGCGACCTGGACCGTCCCGCAGCCGAGCAGGAAGTAGTTGAGGGCCTGCTCGAACGTCGAGACGCCGCCGATGCCGCTGAACTCCCGGTCCGGGAAGGCCTGCGTCATCTGGGCCATCTTGGCCAGCGACTGGGCCAGGATCGCCGGCCCGCCGAGCCCTCCCGACGAGACGAGCCCGTCGACGTTCACCTCGAACTCGAGCGTCGCGGGGTCGACCAGCGGCAGGGCGGGGAACGTGTTCGACGAGGAGATCGCGTCCGCGCCGCCGCGGAACGTGGCCGCTGCCTCCTCGACGATGTTGGCCGTGGCCGGGGTGAGCTTGACCCAGACCGGTACGCGGGCGACCTCCTTGACGACCTCCGTCGTGGTCGAGACGAGGACGCTGTCCTTGCCGACGTTCGAGCCCATGTCGACGCGGTCCATGTGGGGGCACGAGAAGTTCAGCTCGATGGCGTCCACGCCCTCGTCCTGGACGCCGCGGACGAGGGTCTGCCAGTTGACAAGCTCGCGGTCGTTGCCGGAGCCGGCCATGATCGAGGCGACGAGGACCTTCGTCGGGTGCGCCCGCTTGATCGCCGACAGCCGGCCGATCCACCAGTCGAGCGGCTTGTCCGAGATGAGCTCCCAGTTCCACGAGGCGACGAGGGTGCTCTCCGACCGCTTCGCCATCGAGAGGCGGCTGCCGCCGTTGTCCACGCTGAGGAACTTCGTCTTGGGGCCCTTGACGTTGACGACGGGGTGGAGCCCGATCGTCTTGGTCACGACCCCGCCCCAGCCGGCCTCGAACGCCCGCAGGATGTTCGTCTCCGACTCCGTCGGCGGGGCCGACGCGAGCAGGAACGGGTTCTCGAAGCGGATGCCCGTGAAGACGGTCGACAGGTCGGCCACCGGCGTCTCCTCCGTAAATGTTCACGGAAAGTGCGCATGATTGGCGACCGACGGGCGCGGCACTAGGGCCGGTCGGCCCGTTCTCCGGCGCGCCGAGCCGCCGCGGGCCGTTCAGCCCGATTCGGCGTGACCGTCCGGACCTTGCGCCTGCGCGGACGCGCTTCCCACGATGCCCCGGCAACGCTCCCGGAGGTCGTCGTTCGCGGGGCAGGACTGGGCACGCGGACCCGGCCATCCGTGCCGACAGGAGGCACCCGTGACCATCGACGCGCGTCCATCGGAGGCCGAGGCGGCCCCCGCCACCCTCCCAATCCTCTCCCACTGGATCGACGGCCGGCCGGTCGAGGTCCTCCCGGAGCAGACCGGGCCCGTGTTCGACCCGGCCAGCGGCCAGGTCATCGGCCGCGTCCCGCGCGGCGGCAAGGCCGAGGTGGATGCCGCGGTCGCGGCCGCGCGACGCGCCTTCCCGGCCTGGCGCGACACCCCGCTCATCGCCCGGAGCCAGATCTTCTTCGCCTTCCGCGAGCTGATGTTCCGCCACCGCGAGGAGCTCGCGCGGCTCATCACCCGCGACCACGGCAAGACCTACCCGGACGCCCTGACCGAGGTGATGCGCGGCCTCGAGACGGTCGAGTACGCCTGCGGCCTGCCGACCCTGATGGCCGGCCTCAACACGCCCAGCGTCTCCACGGCCGTCGACGTCCACACCCTCCGCCAGCCGCTCGGCGTCGTCGCCGGCATCACCCCGTTCAACTTCCCGGTCATGGTCCCGACCTGGATCTACCCGATCGCCCTGGCCTGCGGCAACACCTTCGTCATGAAGCCGTCCTCGCACACGCCGGGCGCGACCCAGCTCCAGGCCGAGCTGTGGACCGAGGCCGGCCTGCCGGACGGCGTCTTCAACGTCGTGTACGGCGGCCGCGAGGCCGTCCAGGCGATCGTCGAGCACCCGGACATCGAGGCCATCCAGTTCGTCGGCTCGACGCCGGTCGGGCGCTACGTCTACGAGACCGGCACCCGGACCGGCAAGCGGGTGACGGCGTTCACGTCGGCCAAGAACGCGATGGTCGTCCTGCCGGATGCGGACATGGAGCTCGCGGCCGACGCCGCCGTCGCCTCCGGATACGGCTCGGCCGGCGAGCGGTGCATGGCCCAGACGCTGCTCGTCGCCGTCGGGGACGCCGCCGACCGCCTCCGGCCGCTCATCGAGGAGCGCATCGGCCGCCTGAAGATCGGTCCCGGGATGGAGCCCGGCGTGGACATGGGCCCGATCTACTCGGCCGAGCACCGCGAGTCGGTGATGGGCTGGATCGACCGGGGCGTCGCGGAAGGCGCGGAGCTCGTCGCCGACGGCCGGCCATTCCGTCATCCCGACCGGCCGGACGGCTTCTTCCTCGGCGTCACGCTCTTCGACCACGTCACGCCCGACATGACGATCTACCAGGAGGAGATCTTCGGCCCGGTCCTGGGCATCGTCCGGACCGCGACGTACGGCGATGCACTGGCCCTGGTCAACGGCCACCAGTACGCCAACGGGACGGCCATCTTCACGACGGACGGCGGCGCCGCCCGGCGCTACGAGCTCGAGGTCGACGTGCCGATGGTCGGCATCAACGTCCCGATCCCCGTCCCGGTCGGTTACCTGAGCTTCGGCGGGTCGAAGCTGTCCGCCTTCGGCGACCTGAAGATGCGGGGCGAGGACAGCATCCGCTTCTTCAGCCGCCAGAAGGAGGTCACGGTCCGCTGGCCGGAGCCCGGCCGGCGGCCCGCGCTCAGCCTCGTCTTCCCCAGCAACAGCTGATCTCCCTCGGCGCGTCCTGGAGCCGGGGTGGCGGGAGCCGCCCCGGCTCCTTGCATGCCGCGTCCCGGCCCGGGCCCAGTCGCCACTCCCCCGCCACCGGAGATCCATCGCGTGCAGTACCTGCTCGGCCTCTTCCTCGCCGCCCACGGCCTGATCCACGCCTCGTACCTCAGTCGCGTCCCGCCGGACGCCGGCTGGAACTGGCCGTTCGACATGTCGCGCTCGTGGCTCGTGGCGAGCCTCGGCCTGGACACCGGGCTGGTCCGGGTCCTGGGGATCGTCCTCATCGCCATCACCGTCGTCGGCTACCTCGTCGCCGCGGCGGCCGCCGTCGGGCTGGCGGGCTCGCTCTGGCAGCCGGCCGTCGTCCTCGCCTCCGTCGCCTCGGTCGCCCTGCTGGTGCTCTGCTTCCATCCGTGGATCGTGCTCGGCTTCGCCATCGACGCCGTCCTCCTGTGGGCGGTCCTTGCGGCGGCCTTCCATCCCTCGAGCCTGCTCGGGCGGTAGGCCGGTCTGGCGCCAGCCGCGTCCTCGCTTCGGGACGAACGGCCCTCCGGTCCCGCGAGGTCGGCCGATAAGGTCGGGGCCATCCACGAGCCCCACCCAAAGGCGAGCCACGACCGCCACGCCCTTCGCCGACCTGGGCCTCGCCGGCGCGCCGAACCTGCGCGACGTCGGCGGCCACGTCACCGCCGACGGCCGTCGCGTCCGCCGCGGCCTCCTCTACCGCTCCGGCAGCCTCCACCGCCTCGCGGGCCCCGACGCCGCCCGGTTCGCCGAGCTCGGCGTCCGGACCGTGTACGACCTGCGGACCGAGGCGGAACGGGCGGCGGAGCCCGACCACCTCCCGCCGGGGACACGGCAGGTCGCGGTCGACGTCCTGGGCGTCCATGTCCCGACCCATCCGTCGCGGCTGATGCGCCTGTTCGACGATCCGGCTGCGGCCGCCGCCGACCTCGGGGACGGGGGCTCGGAGGCACTCTGGCGCGCGCAGTACGCCGACTTCGTCCGCCTGCCGCACGCCCGGGCCGCCTTCGGCCGGCTGTTCCGCGACGTCGCCGAGACAGCCAACCGGCCCGCCCTGCTGCACTGCTCGACCGGCAAGGACCGCACCGGCTGGGCGGCCGCGGCGCTGCTGCTTCTGCTCGGGGTGCCCGAGGCGACGGTCGTCGCGGACTACCTGGCCAGCCGCGACCACCTCGCCCCGCTCGTGGGCCCGCTCCTGGAGCGGTTCGCCGCCCGCGGCGGCGACCCCGCGCTGCTCGAGCCGATGCTCGGCGTCCGGCCGGCGTACCTCGAGACGGCGCTGGCCGAGGTCGACCGGCGGTTCGGCTCGATCGCGGCGTACTTCGCGGACGGGCTCGGCGTCGGCGCCGCGGTTCAGACCGCCCTCCGGGCCGCGTTCGTCGAGGCGGCCTGACCCTACCGGCCCTGGGCCATGCTGCCGACCGGCACGAGGTGCGTCGCGACGCCGTACGTCTCGCCGGTCTCCGGATCACGGCGGGCGACGACGACCAAGCGCCGCTCGCCGCGCTCGGTTCGGATCCGCGCGGCGAGATGCCGCCCCTCCCGGTAGACGAGGTCCATCAGCTCGAACGCCCCGGCCGGCAGGTCGAGCATCGCCTCGCGCGCCGGCTGGCCGAGGCACGCGGGGCCGTAGGCGGCCACGAACGCTGGGTTCGCGTGGACGATGCGGTGGGCCCGGCCGAGGTGGAACGCGGCAGGGCTGGGGGAGGCGGGCGCGGCCATCATCGACACACTACCGCAGGCCGCCGCGGGCAGCCCGGAAGAACCCCGGGTCCGCGTCAGGCCCGCTTCACGGCGTGGCTGGCGGGCTCCGGGCCCTCGGCCAGCGTCTCGATCAGGAACGCGGCGGCGGCGACGGCAGCCCGGAACCGGCCGTGGGCGCCGTGCTGGAAGAGGCGGAGCTCGAGGCGCCGCGACCAGTCGCGGTCCGGCCGCGCGACGGCGACGCGGACGACGGTGCCCGCGTCGGCGGGTCGGGCGACGAGGGCCAGCCCGAGCGCTGTCCCGGCGCCCCGCGCCGCCGCGACGGCGGCCTCGGCGAGGCCGGCCTCGAGGGCGGCGGCGGCCTCCCCGGCCCGCGCCTCGCTCCGTGCCAGCGCGACGACGTCGGCGAGGAGCCGGCCCAGCTCGCCGTTCGAACCCGCCTCGACCGTCGCGAGGTCGGGGCCGGCGTCAGCCAGGGCGCCGGCCACGAGCTCCGCCCAGCTCGTCTCGCCCTCGGCCCAGACGTGACCGGACAGGCCGGCTCGGATGTGCTCGGCCGTCTCGGCGACGATCGCTGCCGCCGGCCGCGCCCGCCGCCCGTCGGTCGCGGGCTCGTCCACCGCCGAGATGCGGATGTCGAGCCAGTCGGCCCGGGCGTACGTGGCGACGACCGGGTTCGACTGCCGGAAGAGCGCCTCGCCGAGCCGGTCCACGACCATCGATTCGCCGATGCCGTACGTCCGCAGCGTGCGGACGAGGCGGCCGTCGCCGAGGCCCCGCTCGCGGAGTCTGGGCAGGACCCAGTCGCGCCACATGGGCCGCATCTCCCGCGGCGGCCCGGGCAGCAGGACGACGACACGCCCGTCCATCGCGTCCACCCACCAGCCCGGCGCCGTCCCGTTCGGGTTCGGGATGGCCGTCGCGGACGGGATCCGCCAGGCCTGCTTGAGGTTGACCTCGGCGAGCCGCATCCCGCGCCGCTCGAACAGGGCCCGCAGCCAGGCCTCGAGCTCGGGGTCGACCGTCGGCTCCTCGCCGAGCGCCGCGGCGACGGCCTCGCGGGTCAGGTCGTCCGGGGTGGGCCCGAGCCCGCCGGTGGCGAGGACGAGGTCCACCGCGCCCAGCGCTTCGCGGAAGCGGTCCGTCACCAGCGGCAGGTCGTCGGGCAGGGCGAAGATGCCGCGGATGGCGACGCCGGCCTCGGTCAGCGCGGCGGCGAGCTCCGGGCCATTCGTGTCGCGCGTCTCGCCCGTCGTCAGCTCGCTGCCGACGGCGAGGAGCTCGGCCGTCCGGATGGCGCGCGTTAGCCCCTCGGGAGTGGCGTGACCGGTCCGCATGGAGCAGAGCCTAGCGAGCGCGGCGGAAACAGGCGCCGCGGGCGTCATGCGAGCCCGGGGCGGACGGGACACGGCGCGGGGCCGCCCAGCGATGCGCGCATCGTGCGGGCGCCCCGCGACGGGAGCGCGCGCATCGACGGCCGGCGGGTCAGGCGGCGGCGAGGATCGCGGCGACCTGCTCGGCGACGCGAGCCGCCGAGAGGCCGTAGATGTCGAGCAGGTCCTCGTTCGAGGCCGACTGGCCGAAGACGTCCTGGAGGCCGAGCCGGCGGACCCGCGTCGGGCGGTGCTCGGAGAGCGCCTCGGCGACCGCGCCGCCCAGGCCCCCGATCACGCTGTGCTCCTCGACCGTGACGACGAGGTCCGTCCGTTCCGCAGCCGCGACGACCGCGGCGACGTCCAGCGGCTTGATCGTCGGGACGTGCAGGACGTGGGCCCGGATCCCCCGCGCCGCGAGCAGCTCGGCCGCGTCCACGACCCGCGGCGTCTGCGAGCCGGTCGTCATCAGCGTGACGTCGCCACCCTCGCGGACGACCGTGGCCCGGCCGAACTCGAAGCGATGGTCCGGCCCGAAGAGGTGCTGCGTCGCGTCGCGGACGAGCCGGACGTAGACGGGGCCGTCGTAGGCCGCCGCCCAGCGCAGGACCTGGCCCGTCTCCTCGTCGTCGGCCGGGGCGACCGTGACCATGTTCGGCATGGCCCGCATGATCGCGACGTCGTCCACGATCTGGTGCGTCTTGCCGGCCCGGCCCGTGAACAGCCCGGCGTAGCCGCCGGTGATCTTCACGTTGAGCCGCGGCTGCGCGATCAGGACCCGGATCTGGTCGAGCGGTCGGACGACGGCGAAGGCGACGAACGTGCTGATGAACGGCAGCAGCCCGACGCTCGCCATGCCGGCCGCCATGCCCAGCATGTTCTGCTCGGCGATGCCCGTCTGGATGTAGCGCTCGGGATGGGCCTTCTGGAAGATGTCGCCCTTCGTCGAGACGCCGAGGTCGCCGTCGAGCATGACGACCCGCGGGTCCTCGTCGGCCAGGGCGGTCACGGTCTCACCGAACACCTCGCGCATCGCGCGACCCAGCGGCAGGCTCATCGGGCGGCCTCCCCCTCGCTCGCCGGTTCGCCGAGCTCGACCAGGCCGCGGGCGTACTCCTCGGCGTTCGGGATCCTGGTGTGCCACAGGTAGCGGTCCTCGGCGAAGGAGAGACCGCGGCCCTTCACCGTGTTGGCGACGATGACGGTCGGTCGACCGTCGCCCTCGGCCGCGGTGGCCAGGGCGCCGACGATGGCCGCCATGTCGTGGCCGTCGATGTCGAGGACGCGCCAGCCGAAGGCGGCCCATTTCGCGACCAGCTCGCCGGGCGCCTCCGGCGGCAGGCGGTCCTCGTGGTCGGCGCCCTGCCAGCCGTACTGCTGGAGGCGGTTGTGGTCGACGATGGCCACGAGCCGGTCGAGCTCGTAGCGGGCGGCGACGAAGGCGGCCTCCCAGACTTCGCCCTCCTGGCACTCCCCGTCGCCGACGAGCACGTACGTGCGGGCGTCGCGGCCCTGGAGGCGCAGGCCGAGGGCGATGCCGACCGCGGCCGAGATGCCCATCCCGAGCGAGCCCGTCGACATGTCGAGCCCGGGCAGGCGGGTCATGTCGGGGTGCCCCTGGAGGCGCGATCCGGCGCTGTCGAACGTGGGCAGCTCGTCGAGCAGGAAGTAGCCACGCAGGGCGAGCGTCGCGTACAGACCGACGCTGGCGTGGCCCTTCGACAGGACGAAGCGGTCGCGGTCGGGCCACTCCGGCTCCGCCGGGCGGATGCGCAGGACGCCGAAGTACAGGGCGGCCAGGATGTCAGCCTCGGAGAGGGAGCCGCCGAGGTGGCCGACGCCGCTGGCGTAGACGGTGCGGAACGTCTCGACGCGGATGCGGCGGGCGGCCTCGGTCAGGCGGGCGAGCTCGGGCTCGGTGGCGAGTCCTGCGAGGTCGTCGGGTGCGGCGGGAACGGGCGCGAGCGAGGCGGTCATGTCAGGCCTTCGCGCCCTGCTCGTACGAGCCCGGAACGACCGGGGGGGTGAAGACGCAGAGCAGCTCGAGCTCGGCGTCGGCGTAGGCCTCCGTCTCGTGGAAGGTGCCGACGGGGATGAAGACGGCGACGCCCGGCTCGAGCTCCGCGTCGCCCTCGGAGCAGATGAGGCGGCCGCGTCCGCGAACGCAGTAGACGGTCTCCTCCTCCGCCTCGTGGACGTGGCCCGCGGGATGGCTGCCCGGCTCGTAGACCGAGACGCCCATCGAGAGGTGGTCGGTCGGGACGGTGGCGGGACTGACGTAGGTGTGCCAGTCGCGGCCCGGCAGCGGCGTCACGGCCGCGTCGGCCCGGGTCACTCGTGTGAACATCGCTGCTCCCTCGTGTGGCGAGGGGCGCGGCAGCCGCGCCGGGCGCCCCTGCTCGCTCGTCCGATCGGTCGGTTCACGCTCGGCCCGCGGCCGCCTCGTCCGAGCGGCGGCGGCCCGCCAGGCGGATGAGGTCCTCGTGCAGCTCGAACCAGACGTTGTGGTAGCTGTCGACGCGCGGCGAGGCGACGAAGCGGACGTCGCCCGCCCGGGCCTGGCGGAGCGCCTCGCCGAGGCGGCCGCAGTACGTCTCCAGTCGCCCGAGCCGGCCGCAGAGCGGGCCGAGCCAGGCGATCGTGTCGGCGTGGATGGCCGACAGGCGGTCCAGGACGCCGGCGTCATACGCCGCGTCCGCATGGTCATTGATGGTCTGCTGGCCGTCGACCTCCCGGAGCTGCCAGGCGGTGACGGTCTCCTTCATCCGTGCGTCGAGGACGAGGAACGCATCGAGCGCCTCGACGCAGGGGGCCTCGCCGCCCAGTCGCCCGCCGTCGGCGGTGAAGACCTCCAGGGCGCGCAGCTTCCCGGTCGGCGTGAGGCGGAAGGCCCCGGCGGTCGTCTCGGCGAGCCCGTCGGCGACGAGGCCATCGACGAGCGGCCGGACCTCGTCGAGGGGCGCCGCCAGGCTCACGGCGAGGCCGTCGAGCGGGACGAGGCCCTTGACCAGGAGGCCGCGCAGGAGATCCTGGGCGGCGAGCGGGTGGCTTGGCGCGGCGGCGGTCGGAGCGGGCGTCGCGGACGCAGCTTGTGGCTCGGCGTCGGCCGGGTCCGGCCGCGGCTCGCCGACCTCGATCCCGAGCTCGCGGGCCCAGCCGAGCAGCGTCTCGGCCTCGGGGACGACGGTGAGGCCGCCCTCCACGACGCCGCTGAAGACCTCGCCGCTGCTCCCGTCGATCGTGATCCGCTCGCCCGCGGCCATGCGCCGGCCGGCGACGACGATCCCGTCCGCGCCGACCTCGACCTCGCTCGCACCGACGACGGCCGGGATCCCCCAGCCGCGGGCGACGACCGCCGCGTGGCTCGCGATGCCGCCGCGCGCGGTCAGGATGCCGGCCGCGCGGGCCATCCCGTGGACGTCGTCGGGGGAGGTCTCGGACCGGACGAGGATCACCGCCCGGCCCGCTTCGGCGGCCGCCTGCGCGTCGTCCGGCGACGTCACGATCTCGCCGTTGGCGACGCCCGGGGAGGCGGCCAGGCCGACCGTCAGCGGCGTCGCGCCGTCGGCCCGTCGCCCCGCTGCCCGGGGCGGGTCCGCCAGCAGGTCGGCGACGCGACGGACCGCTTCGGCCCGGGTCAGCGGGAAGTCGGGATCCTCGGCCATCTCGACGGCCATCCGCAGGGCGGCCTGCGGGCTGCGCTTGCCGACGCGGACCTGGAGCATCCACAGCCGGCCCTGCTCGACCGTGAACTCGATGTCGCAGAGGTCCGCGTAGCGGCGCTCGAGGGTCGTCGCGTGGCCGCGGAGCTCGGCCGCGACGCCCGGGAGGCGCTCGTCGAGGGCTGAGAGGTGCTCCGTGGCGTGCGTCCCCGCCACGACGTCCTCGCCCTGGGCCTGGAACATCACGTCGCCGTAGAGCGTCGCCTCGCCCGTCGCCGGGTTGCGGGTGAAGAGGACGCCCGTGCCCGAGTCGGCGCCGCGGTTGCCGAAGACCATGGTCTGGACCGTGACGGCCGTGCCGAGGTCGCCGGGGATCCCCTCGTGCTCGCGGTACGCCTTCGCCCGCTCGCTGTTCCACGAGCGGAAGACAGCCTCGACCGCGCCGCGGAGCTGGAGCCAGGGATCGTCGGGCGCGTCCGACCCGACGATGTCGCGGTACATCGCCCGGAAGCGGCGGAGGCAGTCGGCCGCGAAGCCGGGATCGCCGGCCGTCGCGCCGAGCCCGGCGGCCGTCGTCTCGTTCAGGCCGAGGTCGAGGATGGTGTCCATCATCCCCGGCATCGAGACGGGCGCGCCGGAGCGGACGCTGACGAGGAGCGGGTCGCTCGCGTCGCCGAAGCGGCGACCGACGACGGCCTCGACGCGGGCCATGTGGGCCCGCAGCTGCTCGTCGAGCCCGGCCGGCCAACCCTCGGCCAGGAAGGCCCGGCAGGCGGCCGTGGTCACGACGAAGCCGGGGGGGACGGGCAGGCCGAGCTCGGTGGCCATCACGTTGAGGTTGGCAGCCTTGCCGCCGACGAGCGCCTTGAGCTCGGGCAGCGGCAGACCGTGCTGGTGGTCGAGGTCGTAGACGAGGGTCACGTCGCGAGGGGTCCTTTCCTGCCCCGGCCTCTCCCGGGGCCGCCTGCCGTGGATGCCTTGCGCTCGACTCAGCGCGACGGCGTGGAGACCCTGGCGGACCGGGCGACGGCGGTCAGCTTGTCCCACAGCGAGCCGGCGTTGAGCGTCTGGATGTGCTCCATCATGTAGCCCTGCCCGATGTCGACCGGGTAGCGCTCGGCGAAGTCGACCCGGGCGACCGTCTCCTCGCGCGACCAGCCCTTGGCGACGGCGACCGCGACGGCCGTCTTCCACTCGAGGAGCATGGCCCGCTGGACGTCCAGGTACTTCGGCGTCGTCACCGGGCCGTGGCCGGGGACCAGGATGTCGACGTCCAGGGCGCGGATCCGGTCGAGCGAGGCGAGCCACTGGTCGACGTCCGACGTCATCAGCCAGGTCTGGCACTCACAGAAGACGGTGTCGCCGGTGAAGACGACGCGCTCCTCGGGCACGTGCACGGCGACCTGGCCGGGCGTGTGGCCCGGCGTGTGGAGCAGGTGGAAGGTGTGGTCGCCGACGCGGAGGGTGAGGTCGCCGGTGAAGACGACCGTGCCCTTGTTCGGGTCGCGGTAGTACTCGTCCCGGTCGGGGATGAGGGGGGCGGCCTCGGGGTCGTCGGTCGGGACGGCCTCCAGGGCGTAGGCGAAGGGGTCCAGGTCCGGCGTCGGGACCATGAAGTTGTCGTACAGGCCCTGGTGCTCGACGACGGTGACGCCCTTGAACCAGTAGTTGCCGAAGATATGGTCGACGTGGTGCTCGGTGTTGATGAGGTAGCGGAGCGCCCCGTGCGACTCCGCCTCCTGGCGCATCGCGACGGCCCTCGTCGGCAGCTGCGGGGTGTCGATGACGACGACGCCGTCCGAGGTGGTGACGAAGCTGGGGTTGCAGCCGCGCAGCCGGGTCGTCGTCCGGACGTTCGGGGTGACCTGCTCCAAGTCCATCGAGTTCGTCTCCGGGGCTGCGGCTACTGGGTCGCGGTGAGGCCGCCGTCGATCGTGAGGATCTGGCCGGTCACGAACGAGGAGGCGGGCGAGGCGAAGAAGATGACCGGCCCGACCAGGTCGCGTGTCTCGCCGACGCGGCCGAGGGGGACCCGGCTGACGATGCCGGCCTTGAAGTCCGGGTCGCCGAGGAGCATCGCCACCTGGGGCGTGTCCACGAAGGTGGGGGCGATGGCGTTCACGGTGATGCGGTGCTTGGCCCACTCCGTCGCCCACTGGCGGGTGAGCGAGCTGACCGCGCCCTTCGCCGCGACGTAGGCGGAGTAGCCGGCGTTGATGCCGAGCTGGGCCCGGACCGAGCTGATGTTGATGACCCGGCCGCCCTCACCCTGGGCGATCATCGCCCGGGCCGCGGCCTGGGTCGCGACGAGCGTGGAGCGTAGGTTGAGCTCCATGATCCAGTCCCAGGCGTCGCGGGGATAGGCCTCCGCGTCGAACAGGACCTTGCCGGCGCCGCCCCCGACGGCGTTGACGACGATGTCGAGCCGCCCGAAGCGCTCCCGGCCGGCCGACACGATCCGCTCGGCCTCGGCCTCGCTGGTCAGGTCGCCCGACAGGGCGAGGGACTCCGCGCCGACTGCCCGGACCTGCTCGGCCGCCGCCTCCGCCCGGCCCTGGTCCACGTCGGCCACGAAGACCTTCGCCCCCGCCGCCCCGAGGGCGGTCGCCAGGGCCGAGCCGATGGCGCCGCCGCCGCCGGAGACGAAGGCCACCCGGCCGGTGAGCCTGAACGTGTCGATCGGATCCATGCTGTCTCTCCCTCTGGGATGGGGCGCCGGGTGGCGGGACTTCCCGCCTAGTTCCCTGGGAAGACCAGGCTCAGGGTGCCGCGCTTGCCGGGCTCGGGCCAGCGGATCGTGACCTCCTTCTGCTTGGTGAAGAAGCGGATGCTGTCCTCGCCGCGCATCTGGAGGTCGGCGAAGGCCGAGCCGCGCGTGCCGCCGAAGCTGAGGTAGCCGGCCGGCACCGGGATCGGCACGTTGATGCCGATCATCGGCACGTCGACCTCGAGCTCGAAGCGCCGGGCGGCGCCGCCGTCGGTCGTGAAGATCGCCGTACCGTTGCCGTACTGGTGGGCGTTGATGAGGCTGACCGCCTCGTCGAAGGTCGCCGCCCGGACCATGCCCAGGACGGGCCCGAAGATCTCCTCCTGGTAGATCGTCATGTCGGGCGTGACGTGGTCGAAGAGCGTGACCCCAAGGTAGAAGCCGTCGGGGAACTCGGGGTGACGGAACGGCCGGCCGTCATGGACCAGCTCGGCGCCCTCGGCCTCGCCCCGCTCGATCCACTCGACGATCGACGCCCGATGCTCGGCGGAGTAGATCGGGCCCATGTCCACGCCGGGCTCCATCCCGGGGCCGATCTTCAGGCGGGCGATCCGCTCCTCGAGCATCGGCCGGAGGCGGTCGCCGGCGTCGCCGACGGTGATGACGAGAGCCTGGGCCATGCAGCGCTCGCCGGCCGAGCCGAAGCCCGCCGCGACGGCCGAGTCGGCCGCGAGCTCCATGTCCGCGTCGGGCAGGACGATCATGGCGTTCTTCGCGCCCGTGTACGCGCCGACGCGCTTGCCGGCCGCGGTGCCCTTCTGGTGGACCATCCGGCCGACGGCGGTCGAGCCGACGAACTGGATGGCGGCGATGCCGGGATGCTCGAGGATGGCCTCGACCGCTTCGCGGCCGCCGTAGACGACGTTGAAGACGCCGTCCGGGAGCCCAGCCTCCCGCCACAGCTCGGCCTGGAGCTGGGTCGCGCCCGGCGTGTGCGAGGACGGCTTCCAGACCAGGGTGTTGCCGGTCATCAGGGCCAGCGGGTAGATCCACATCGGGACCATCGCCGGGAAGTTGAAGGGCGTGATGGCCGCGGCCACGCCGAGCGGCTGGCGGAGTGTCCGCGCGTCGACCTTGGTCGAGACATTCGGCGTGTTCAGGCCGGCCAGGTGGGTCGGCAGGCCGCAGGCGAACTCGACCGTCTCCAGGCCGCGCATCACCTCGGCCAGGGCGTCCGGGAACGTCTTGCCGTGGTCGCGGGTGATGAGGCGGGCCATCTCCTCGCGGTGCTCGTAGACCAGGGCCCGGTAGTTGAACAGGATCTGGCTCCGGGCGATGAGGGGCGTGTCCCGCCAGGCCGGGAACGCGGCCGCGGCCGCCGCGACAGCGGCGTCGACCTCGGCGGCGCCGCCGCGCGGGACCCGGGCGATGACCTGGCCGGTCGCGGGATCGAAGACAGGCCCGGTCTGCTCGGGCAGGACCTCGACCGGGCGGCCGGCGATCCAGTGCGACAGGATCGGCAGGACCGCCGTCGGCGCAGCCGGGACCTGGGTCGTCATCGTGTTCGTTCTCCCTCTCTGGCAGCCGTCGCCTCGGCGACGAGCGTGGTGACGGTGGGGCGGCGCGTTCAGGCCGGTCGGACGTCGGGGTTGGGGAGCAGCACGTCGCGGACGGCTGCCATCAGGTCGTGGTACGAGCCGACGAACGCGCGCAGCGTGCGGACGGCAGGCCCGAAGGTGTCGAACTCGGCCGGCGTGAGCCCGTCCGGCTCGTAGGCCCGCCGGAAGTCGGGAAAGCGCGCCTCGAGCTCGGCCACGATCGCCGGGTCGACGGGGCGGTCCATCCTAGGTTCGGGGACGATGCCGCTCCCGTTGAAGCGGACCTGCCACTGGTGGGTCAGGGTCATCGCCACATCGCCGCCGACGAGCTCCGTCCAGTGGAGCGGGTGGCGGTAGGCGGCCGAGAGCAGGCGGCTGCGGTAGCCGCGGGCCTGGAACAGCTCGTAGGCTCGCTTGAAGACGGCGATGCCAGCCCAGTTCGGGGCGGTCGGGTCGACCGCCAGGTCGTCCCGCTCGACGAGGACCTTCAGCCAGTCGTCGAGGCGGCCGATCATGATCGTGACGATCGGGGTCATCGCCGAGGTGTCCTGGCCCGCCCCTTCCCGGCGCGCCAGGCCACGCTCGACCGCCTCCGCCGCGGCGAGGGCCTGCGGGACGCTGAAGGAGACCGTGGCGTTGATGTTCACGCCGCGCGCGGTCGCCTCCTCGATCGCCTCGATGCCGGCCGAGGTCGCCGGGAACTTCACCTGGATGTTCGGGCCGAGCCCGGCGAAGCGGACGGCCTGCTCGACCATCCGGCCGGGGTCGCGGTAGTTGGCCGGGTTGGTCTGCACGGACAGGCGGCCCTTGCGGCCGCCCTCGCGCTCGAAGACGGGCTCGAGCACGGCGGCGCCGCGGACCGCCATCTCCTCGATGACCTGCCAGGCGATCTCCACCTCGGACGCGGTCGGCCGGGCGTCGGCGATCTCGCGCACCCGCGGCAGCCACGTCGCCCGGTCCTTCTTCATCACCTCGAGGACGATGGACGGGTTGGACGTTGCGCCGGTCGCCCCCCGCGCGACGGCGTAGGCCAGCTCATCGACGTCGCAGGAGTCGTTCCAGTAGTCGGTCGGCGTCTGCTCGGTCATCCGCAGGAGCGGACTGTCCACCAGCGTGGTCGCCATCTCTTCGGGGATACCTCCGGCACTCGTGCTCGCCGTATGAGACCAAATCATCGATCATCGATGATAGGGCCGAACGGCCCGTGGAGCGCGCGTCGGCCGCGATCCCCTCGGCCTTCGGCGACCTCCGCCGCGCCCGTCGACGACGGGGTCCGCCAGCCGCTCCGTCCGTCCCGACAACGGGCCGTTCAGCCCTGAGCCGCCCGCTGAGGCGTCCATACGATAGCCCGACCGAGCGCCCCGGGCGCGCGAGCCGGGGACGAGGGAGCGGGAGGACGGCGATGGACGTGCTGGTCGGCGAGCGGGCGTCGGGAACGGACGGCGGGCAGGGGTTCATCATCCGCGAGGCGGTCCTCGAGGACTGGTGGGAGTGCGGCCGGATCTGCTACGAGGCGTTCGGGACCGTCGCCCGAGCCCACGGCTTCCCGGAGGACTTCCCCTCGGTCGAGGCCGCTGCGGAGCCGATCCGGGGCATGATCCTCAGCCCCTCCTTCTACGGCGTCGTGGCCGAGTCGGACGGCCGGGTCATCGGCAGCAGCTTCCTCGACGAGCGAGCCGCGATCCGAGCCATCGGCCCCGTCACCGTCGATCCGAAGACCCAGGACGTCGGCGTGGGCCGGGCCCTGATGCAGGCGATGCTCGACCGTGTCGAGGCCTGCGCTGCCCCCGGCGTCCGGCTCGTCCAGATCGCCTACCACAACCGCTCGCTCAGCCTCTACACCAAGCTCGGCTTCCAGGTCCGGACCGCGCTGGCCGCCATGCACGGGCCCGCGATCGCCCTGCGGCTGCCGGGCTACGACGTCCGCCCGGCGACCGCCGCGGACGAGGCCGCCTGCAACGCGCTCTGCCGCCGCGTGCATGGGTTCGCCCGTGCCGGCGAGGTGGGCGACGCCATCGCGGCGGGGAGTGCCCTCGTCGTTGAGCGGCTCGGTCGCATCACCGGCTACACGACCGGTGTCACGTACTGGACCCATTCGGTGGCCGAGACAAACGACGACATGCGGGCGCTGATCGGGGCGACCGCCGACTACGGGACGCCGGGCTTCCTCGTCCCGACCGGCAACGCCGAGCTCTTCCGCTGGTGCCTCGAGCAGGGTCTGCGGGTCTTCTTCGTGACGACCCTCATGACGGTCGGGATGTACCACGAGCCCGAGGGCGTCTACTTCCCGTCCGTCGGCTACTGACCCTTCGCAAGGCTGGTCCTCGCGCGCCCCGGCCGCCTGGCGCCCGGCGGACGCGGACCGCGTTTCGCCGCCGCCCTCCGGCCGGTCCGACGGCCCCTTGCGCCCGGCTGCGCGTGCCCCATAATCGATGATCGATGAACGGGCCGAACGGCCCTTGCCCCTCCCCGGGAAGCCCGCCGAGTCTGTCGCCCGGCAGGCCCGCCTGCCCGAGTCGTGCGACCGATCCGCTGGAGGGCGCGATCGGACAGTCGGAGGTGTTCGGTGGAGACGGAAACCAGGAACACGATCCCGCTCTGGTTGGCGGTGGCCATCACGGTCTGTGTCTCGTTGCCGTTCGGCATCTGGCTCGGCAACTACAACCTGCCGATCTGGGCCTCGTTCATCGTGTGGGCCGAGTACTTCGCCCTCGGCGCGAAGCCCTCGGCGCTCAAGATCATGGTCCCGGCCTTCATCCTCGGGGTGATCGTGGCCGAGATCATCATGACCGGCTACATGCTCGGCTCGAAGGGGATCGGGACCGGGACGATCCTGTCGGTCGGGGACTGGGCCTTCACGCTCGACAACCTGGTCCTGTTCATCGCGTGCTTCATCGGGTTCTGCATCTTCATCTACGCCATGAAGTACTTCCCGGTCACCCAGACGGGCTCCCTGCCGTTCTTCAACGGGATCTCGATGGGCCTGGCCGTCTTCTTCACCGGCGCCTTCAACAAGGCCGTCGGGGCGGGCATCGACCCCAATCTGCTCCCCGCGGTCGCGGGCGTCGGGGCGGTCCTGGCCGGCCTGCTCGGCGCGTTCCTCGGGTGGTTCAACATCGTGATCATGTTCCCGCGGCAGGTCCCGTCCGCCTCCGCAGGCCGCGAGCCGGCCAAGGTCTGATCGACGCCACGTCGGGTCCGGAGCCGGGCGTGCCGAGGACGGCTGGAGGAGCCGTCCGGCACCCTGCGGCGCCGCGCAACGGGGAAGGGGGTGCATCGGGCAGACCTTGGACCTGACGTAGCGGCCCCGCTGGAGTGACGGGTCCTCGTCGCTCGGACGAGGACCCGTGCCCGACCGGCACACGGCGTCGGGAGACGCCGACCAACGCGCGAGCATGCACCCTGGAGGTCATGTCGAATGGCAGTCGCCATGAAGGAAGAAGTCCTGGGCCAGTTCCTGGGCAGTGAGGACTTCCCGGTCGACTGGAAGTCCGAGGCCGAGAAGGAACTCTTCTGGGTCTACGACGATCTGCACTGCCCGCACCCCCTCAGCCCGATGTACTTCGACATCGGCGGCTGGTGGCTGAGCTGCGACCACATGTTCCGGCGGTTCGGCACGCCGTTCGCGACCGACTGGATCGCCAAGAACGTCAACGGCTACCTGTACACCGCGGCCATCCCGGCCGACGCCTCGTTCAAGGTCGAGGCCTCCGAGTACGACAGCCAGATCCAGGCCGTCGTGCCAGTCGATCCGGGCTATGCCGGCAAGATCGGGACGTACCTCGGGGCCGTCCTGCCGACCTACGGCAACGAGTTCACGGCCTGGTGGCGGGACCGACTGCGCCCCGAGATGGAGCGCAACTTCGCCTACCTCGAGGACAAGTTCGACGAGGTCGAGCGCGACGACTGGAGCCTGCCCCAGCGGGCCGTCCTGCTCGAGGACGCGATCGACATCCACGATCGCCACTGGAAGATCCACTGGATGCTGAACTTCGCCCAGCTGTCCGCGACGCTCAACCTGCGGGCGGTCATGGAGAAGACCCACGGCAAGATCGACGAGGTCCTCCTGGGGCGCCTCCAGAACTCGGCCAAGGACCGCAACTGGGATTCCATCGAGGCCCTCTGGAAGATGAAGGAGGAGGCCAAGGCCGATCCGGTCCTGGCGCCCGCCTTCAAGCACGAGACGGCCCACGAGATCATCGCTGCCCTCAAGGAGACCGAGCGCGGACGCCAGTTCATCGCCGATCGGGTCGTGCCGTACCAGAAGGAGTATGGCTGGCACGCGGTCTGGAGCCACGAGTTCATCTTCCCCAGCGTTCGCGAGCACATGGAGCCCGTGATCGAGCTGGTCCGCGGCTACATCGAGACGGACTACGACTACCCGAAGACGGTCGCCGCGCTGGCCGCCGACATCGACGCCGCCGCCCGCGAGATCCTCGAGGGGCTCGAGGGCGAGGCGCTCGAGGAGATGCGGGCCGCCAACGACATCAACCTCAAGATGGCCCCGCTCACCCCGGACCATCACTTCTACATCGACCAGGGGGCGAACGCGCATCTCCGGATGGCGCTCATCCTCTGCGGTCGCAAGCTCGTCGAGCTCGGTGCGCTGGACGACGCCGGCGACGTCGTCTTCTTCCAGTACAACGAGCTGCGGGTCTTCATGGGCGACCCGTCGGCGATGGATGGCAAGGCCCTCGTCGCGGAGCGCAAGGCCGAGCGTGAGAATGCCTACACCTTCCGGCCGAAGGAGTGGATCGGCACCTGCACGCCGACGCAGCTCGCCTTCCCGTACCTGAACCTGTGGGGCTTCCCCGACAAGTTCTACCGGAAGGAGAGCACCGTCGCCGGCCAGATCAACGGCATCGGCGGCTCGCCGGGCGTGGTCGAGGGCGTGGCCCGGGTCGTCCTCCGCGAGGACCAGTTCGACGACGTCCGCGCCGGCGACATCCTGGTCTGCCAGATGACGAACCCGGCCTGGGTCGTCCTCTTCACGAAGATCGTCGGCCTCGTGACCGACGCCGGCGGCACGGTCTCGCACCCGGCCGTCCTGTCGCGCGAGTTCGGCATCCCGGCCGTCGTCGGGACGTCCGTGGCCACCCAGCAGATCAAGAACGGCGACCGGGTCCGCATCAACGGGACCACGGGCCTGGTCGAGGTCCTCGAGGCGGCAGTCCAGTCGTCCAAGGCCGAGTTCGGGATCTAGGGAACCATCGAGATGCGCCGCAGCGCCCCGATCTCACGCAGCACCCTCAGCGACCAGGTCAAGGAGTACCTGCTCCAGGCGATCATGGCCGGGGAGTTCGCTCCCGGGTCGCGGATCGTCGAGACCCGCGTCGCCCGGGACCTCGGCATCAGCCAGGGCCCCGTCCGCGAGGCGCTGCGGGACCTCGAGGCGCTCGGCGTGATCGAGAGCACCGCCTTCCAGGGCGCCCGCGTCCGGCACCCGAGCAAGGCCGAGCTGCTGGAGGCGTACGGGATCCGAGCCGAGCTCGAATCCCTCGGCGCCCGGCTCGCCCTGCCCCGGGTGACGGACGCGGACCTGGAGGAGCTCCAGGACCTCGTGTCGGAGATGCTCCGGGCGGCGACGCTCGGGGACACCCGCGCGGAGGCCCGCATCGACGCCACCTTTCACACCCGGGTGATCGAGATCGCCGGGAACACGACGCTGCAGCGGGTCTGGCGCTACCTCGAGCCGGTCTCGCGGACCTACATCACCTTCGTCACCCCCGGCATCGACGCACGTCGGATCGCCGACGTCCACGGCCCGATCGTCGAGGCGCTCCGGCGCCGCGACCCGGAGCAGGCGGTCGAGGCCGTCCACCGCCACTTCCAGGTCGCCGGGGCACAATTCGTGGCGGGCTTCCGGGACGACCCGGAGGCCGCGCCCGGGGCCGCGCTCGCGGCGCCAGCCGAGCTGGCCGCAGGCTAGGCCGCGGCTGCCAGACCGCCGGGAGGTCCTTCGGGCACTCGGACCGTCCCGTCGCCGGCCCTGCCCGCGCCGACCGGACCTGCACGCACAGCCACCACGCCGCCACGACACCACCCCGCCGGGCGTTCCGGCGACCGGAGCAAGGAGCACATGGACCAGCAGCTGCGACTGTCAGAGGAGATGTCGGCCGGGAGCGCGCGGCTGCGCGTGGACGTGTTCGGCGGTGAGCCGCGCGAGCACGTCCTGGAGGACATGAACTTCCTCAACTACCGTCTCGCCGATGTCCGCCTCGAGCCGGCAGTCACCCTCCCCGAGCCTGACATCGTCTGGCACCAGGACGGCGAGAAGGACATCTGCTACGAGCAGGGCCGGATGCGCTTCACTGGCCCGTGGCCGGCCGGCCCGATCCAGAAGGTCATCGTCGCCATGCTCGCCCTGCGGATGGAGGCGACCGGCCTGCATCCCTTCCACGCCTCGGCCGTCCGCTACCGCGACCGGACCGTGATGTTCCTTGGCGGCGAGTCGAACCACGGCAAGAGCATGGCCCAGCTCGAGGCCTGCCGCCGCGGAGCCCTCCTGGTCTCGACCGAGACGACAGTGGTCGACGAGGCGGCTCGGGCGGTCATGGGCTCGAAGGAGCCGTTCATCAAGAAGCGCACCGAGGGGACCGAGCGGGCCGACAAGGCCGCCCCCGAGCGCGGCGTCCAGAAGTTCTTCGAGGCGATGCCGACCTGGGAGCTGTACCCGGAGGTGAGCCCGGTCGACGTCGTCGTCGTGCCGGCGATCGACGGCAACTTCGACCCCACACTGAGCGAGATGATCCCCTTCGAGCGCCAGTTCCAGACGCTCCACTCGCTCCAGAACTACTTCCTGCTGAACGAGCTGCTGGCGCCGGGCTTCCCGATGCCGATGGTCGACACGGAGGCCCTCCGGCGGACCCGGGCCGGCTTCGTGGCCCGCTTCAGCGAGCGGCCCTACTACTTCGTCCGCGCAGCGACCCCCCAGGTCCTGATGGACGAGGTCGACAAGGTCATCTGAGCGGAGGCGCGGCAGCGCGATGCAGACCTTCGCCTACGAGCGGCCGACGACGCTCGCCGAGGCCGTCGCCCTCCTCGAGCGCCACGGCCCAGACGCTCGGCCGCTGGCCGGCGGCACGGACCTCGTCATCGGCCTCCGCGACCGGAGCGTGAGCCCGGCGGTGGTCGTCGACCTCAAGCGGGTGGCCGAGCTCTGCTCGGACATCCGGGCGGCGGACGGCTGCCTCGTCATCGGGGCGCGGACGGTCATGACCGACGTGATCGCCGACGAGCGGGTGCGGCGGCATTTCCCGGCCCTGGCCGAGGCGGCCAACGTCGTTGGCTCGATCCAGATCCGCAACCGGGCCACAGTGGCCGGCAACATCTGCAACGGCTCGCCCGCCGCGGACACCACCCCGCCGCTCCTCGTCTACGGGGCGGTCGTGGTCGTCGCCGGCCCGGCCGGGTCGCGCCGCATCCCGATCGACGACTTCGTCGTCGGGCCGGGCGTCACGGACCTCCGGCGGGGCGAGCTCGTCACCGCCATCGAGCTGCCGCTGCCGACGGCGCACCAGGGCTCCGCCTACACCCGCCTGACGCGGCGGCGGGGGACCGACCTCGCCTCCGTGACCCTCTGCGTGTCCGTCGACGAGGCGGGCGTGACCCGCCTGGCCTACGGCAGCGTCGGGCCGCGGGCGTTCCTCGTGACCGACGAGAGCGGTGTCCTGGCCGACCCGGCCGCGTCGGCCGAGGCGAAGGCGACGGTCCTCGACGGCCTGTTCGCGGCCGCGAGCCCGTCCCCCCGCTCGCTGCGGGCCGGGCCGGAGTACCGCCGGGCCATGCTCCGCGTCCTCGGAGCGCGGGCGTTGCAGACCGCCGTCGAGCGGCTGGCGAAGGGATGACGACGATGCCATCGAGCCTGCCCATCGAGCTCACCGTCAACGGGCGGCGCCGGTCGATCGAGGTCGAGGTCAACCACACCCTCCTCGACGTCCTCCGCGACGACCTCGGCCTGGCCGGCACCAAGGAGTGCTGCGACGTCGGCGAGTGCGGCGCCTGCACGGTCGAGGTCGATGGCCGGGCGGTCAACTCCTGCCTGATGCTGGCGGTCGAGGCCGACGGCGCCGCGGTCACGACCGTGGAGGGCCTGGCGACCGACGGGCGGCTGAGCCTGCTGCAGGACGAGTTCCTGGCCAAGGGCGCGGTGCAGTGCGGCTTCTGCATCCCGGGCCAGCTGATGGCCGCCCACGCCCTGCTGGCCGGCAACGCCCACCCCAGCGTGGCGGACGTCCACGAGGCGCTGGCCGGCAACCTCTGCCGCTGCGCGGGCTACGAGCAGATCACCGAGGCGGTCCTGGCCGCCGCGGCCGCAGAGGCGGAGCGATGAGCAGCCACGGCAGCGGCATCGGCGCCTCGCCGAAGCGCGTCGGCGGCTACGACCGGGTCACCGGGCAGCATGCCTACGTCGCCGACGTCCGGCTGGCCGACGCGCTCCACGCCAAGCTCGTCACGGTCCCGGTCGCCCGGGCCCGGATCATCGCCATCGACACGTCGGCCGCCCTGGCCGTACCAGGGGTCCGCTGCGTCCTCACCGCGGCCGACCTGCCCCAGCCGGTGCCCCGCTTCGGCCCCCAGCACGAGGACCGGCCGGTCATCGCCGTCGGCGAGACGAAGTACCACGGCGACCCCGTGGCCGCGGTCGCGGCCGAGACGAAGGACGCCGCCGAAGAAGCGGCCGGTCTCGTCCGCATCGAATACGAGGAGCTGCCCGCGGTCTTCACCGTGGCGGCCGCCCTGGCGCCGGACGCGCCGCTCGTCCAGGACCCGGTCCTCCGGCCCGGCGACCCGCTGGCAAGCACCAACGTCTTCAATCAGCACCTCGTCGGCTGGGGCGACGTGGAGGCCGCGGAGGCCGACCTCGTCGTCGAGCACGACTACTCGTTCCCGATGGTCACCCATTTCGCCATCGAGCCGCACGGCTTCATCGCCGCGCCCGACGGCGACGGGATCGCGGTGTGGAGCTCGATCCAGCACCCCAACTGGCTCCAGAAGGTCCTCGCCCGGATCCTGGGGCTGCCGCTCTCCAAGGTCCGCGTCCGCGCCCCGGACCCGGGCGGCGGTTTCGGCGGCAAGCAGCACGCCAAGTACGAGCCGCTCGTCGCCTTCCTCGCCCTCCGGACCGGGCGGCCCGTCCGCCTCGTCCTGACCCTCGACGAGACGTTCCAGGCCGTCCGGCGCGCCGCGGCCGCGATCCACGTCCGGACCGGCCTGCGGTCCGACGGCCGGATCGCCTTCCAGGACATCCGGGCGGACTACCTCGTCGGCGCCTACGTCGACATCGCCGACCGCGTCGTCAACAAGGGCAGCTACCCGGGCGCCGGGCCGTACGGCATCCCGGCCGTCCGCATCGTCGCCCGGACCGTCCTGTCGCACACCGTGCCCTCCACCGCGTTCCGCGGCTTCGGCAACCCCCAGGTCAACTGGGCCGTGGAGTCGAACCTCGACGACGCGGCCCGCCAGCTCGGCCTCGACCCGCTGGAGCTGCGGCTGCGCAACCTGGCCCACCGCGGCGACGCCTTCATCCCATTCGACACCCACGCCGACGGCGACTGGGAGCAGACCGTCCGCCGGGCGGCCGAGCTGATCGGCTGGGACAGTCCTGTCCCGCCGGGCCACGGCCGGGGCATCGCCCTCGGCATCAAGTCCGGGCCGACGACCGGTCTTTCGTACTCGACGGTCCGCCTGCTCGCCGACGGCAGCGTCATCGTCTACGCCGGGACCTCCGACATGGGCCAGGGCGCCCGGACCGTGCTCGCTCAGATCGCCGCCCAGGAGCTCGGCGCGCCGCTCGACTGGGTGACCGTGGTGATGGGCGACACGGCCGTCGTGCCGTACGATCAGCAGACCTCGGCGAGCCGCTCGACCGTGCTGATGGGCAACTCCGTCCTGCGGGCCTGCCGCGACGTCCAGCGCCAGCTGGCCGAGATGGCCGCTCGCGTCCACGGTGTGGCCCTCGAGCAGGTCAGCGTGGCCGACGGCTTCGTCCGCCTGCCGGACCGCGAGCTGCCGATCGTCGAGGTGCTGAAGGCGGGCCTCGGCCGCCTCGGCGGCGAGGTCATCGGCAACGGGGTGATGCGCAAGGAGATGGAGCCCGAGCATCCCCTCGGCGGCAGCGCGGCCTTCTTCGAGTTCAACTGCACCGCCGTCGAGGTGACGGTCGACGAGGGGACGGGCGAGATCACGATCGTCCGCCACGTCACCGTCTCCGACGTGGGCCGGGCCATCAATCCGCTCCAGGTCCGGATGCAGGACGAGGGCGCGGCGATCATGGGCCTCGGCCACACCCTCATGGAGCACTACATCTTCGACGAGGCCGGCCGCATCCGGAACCTGGGCGCCATCGACTATCGCGTCCCGACGAGCCTCGACCTCCCGGTCCGCCTGGAGAGCGCGATCGTCGAGAACGCCGACGGGCCGGGGCCCTACGGCTCGAAGGGGATGAGCGAGGGCGCCCTGCTCTGCGTCGCCCCGGCGGTCGCCGCTGCCGTCCGCGACGCGACGGGGGCCGTCATCCGCGACCTGCCGCTCAGCCCGGAGCGCGTCTGGCACGCCCTCCAGGAGCGGCCGGCGCGCGTCCCGCTGGAGGTGCCCTGATGCTCACCCGCTCCGAGGTCGGTCCCGTCGCCGGGCTGCCGGCCGAGCAGGTCGTCCGCGCGGCGGGCCTCGTCCGCGAGGGTCGCACCTACTCGCTCGCTGCGGCGCGCTACCCGGGCATGCCACTGTTCCCCGGCCACCCGCCGTTCCAGGTCCTCAACTACCGCACGCCCCGCGGCATCCGGGTCAGCGGCGCGAAGCCGTGGGGTCCCGTCAACGACGCCGGGCTCGGCTACATGGCCGAGTACGTCATGGCGACCTCACATTCCGGCGCCCATGTCGACGCGCTGGCCCACATGACCGTCGGCGACGACATGCACTGGTACGGCGGGGGGAGGCCGGACGAGCACCTGACCGACTTCGGGCCGACCTTCGGCGACGCGGAGAAGCTGCCGCCGTTCTTCACCCGCGGCGTCCTCCTCGACGTGCCGGCGCATCGCGGCCTCGAGGTCCTGCCGGCCGGCTCGCCGGTCGGCGCCGCCGAGCTCGAGGCGATCTGCGAGGCGCAGGGCGTGACCGTCGAGCCGTGGGACGTCGTCCTCATCCGGACCGGCTACATGGGCCTCTGGCCCGACGCCGAGCGGATGGCGGCCCACAAGACGGCGGGCCCGGACATCTCGGCCGCGCGCTGGCTCCTGGAGCGCGGCGTCGTCGCCAGCGGCACGGACACCGAGACCTACGAGGTCCAGCCGGCGCCCGACCCCGGGCCGGCGGGCAACCCGCAGCCGGTCCACACCCTGCTCCTCATCGAACACGGCATCTATCTCATGGAGAGCCTCGACCTGGAGGCCCTCGCCCGCGACCGCATCCACGAGTTCCTGTTCGTCGCCCTGCCGCTCAAGATCCGGGGCGCGACGGGCTCGATGATCGACCCGCTCGCCGTCATCTAGGAGGCCTCCGTGACCCTCGCCGCCGTGCCCCAGCCCGCCAGCCCCGCCCTGCCGGCGACGATGGAGGCCCTCGTCGTGCTCGAGCCCGAGCGCTTCGAGATCCGCGAGGTGCCGGTCCCGACGCCCGGGCCCGACCAGGTCCTGGCTCGTGTCGGGGCGGTCAGCATCTGCGGCACCGACAGCCACCTGGTCCACGGCGACTACCCGGGCTTCTGGCCGCCGGCCTTCCCCTTCACCCCTGGGCACGAGTGGGCCGGCGAGCTCGTCGCCCTGGGTCCCGGGGCCGAGCGCCACGGCTGGCGGGTCGGCGACCGCGTCGCGGGCACGAGCCATGACGCCTGCGGGGTCTGCCAGGCCTGCGTCGAGGGCCGCTACAACCTCTGCGCCAACTATGGGGTGCCGGGCCTCCACCGCCAGTACGGCCACACGGTCCAGGGCGCGGACGCGACGTACGTCGTGCAGGGCGTCAAGACGATCTTCCGGCTACCCGAGGCCCTGAGCTTCGCCGAGGGCGCCGTCGTCGACCCGGCGTCCATCGCGCTCCACGTCGCGAACCGCGCCGAGGTCCGCCCGGGTGACACGGTCGCGGTCACCGGCGCAGGAGCGATCGGGCTCTTGGCGGCCCAGGCCGCGCAGGTCCGGGGCGCGGCCCGCGTCCTGGTGGTGGGCCGGGGACGGCGGCTGCAGGTCGCCGCCACGTTCGGCTTCGAGACGATCGACACTGCGGACGGCGACCCGGTGGCCGAGCTGCGGGCGCGGACCGAGGGCGTCGGGGTCGACCGCGTCCTCGAGTGCGCCGGGGTCCCGGCGACGCTCTCCTGGGCCCTGGCGATGCTCCGCCGGGGCGGCCGCTGCGCCGTGGTCGGCATCCCCACCGAGCCGGTCGGCCTCGAACTCCAGCGGCTCGTCCTCGACGAGCTGGAGCTCGTCGGGGTCCGGGCCAGCGCCGGCGAGATGCGCCACGTCCTGCCGCTCGTCGCCCAGCGCCGCATCGACGTCGGGCGGATCATCACCCACCGCTTCCCGCTGGCCGCGTACGGCGAGGCGCTCCGGACGTTCCGCGACCCCGGGGCGGGTGCGATCAAGATCGTCCTGGAGCCCTGAGGCGAGGCGGCGTCGGTCACGGCCGGCGGCGGGCCGGGCGCGAGTCGGGCGGGCTTTGACAGAATGTGCGCGAACGTGCAAGGATATGACGTGACGCGCAATATCCTGAGCGAAGACGGCGCGCGGGCGCTCGCCGCAGAGCGCCGGCGACGGCTGCGGGACCTGGTCGAGACGCGCCACGCCGCCCGCCTCGAGGAACTCAGCGTCGCGCTCGGCGTCTCGCAGGCGACGGTCCGGCGGGACCTGGACCAGCTGGCCGCCGAGGGCAAGCTCCGTCGCGTCCACGGTGGCGCGGTGGTCGTCGACGAGCGGCCGAGCGAGGTCCACTTCGACGTCAAGGCCGGCGAGGCGGCCGAGGCCAAGGAGCGGATCGCCGCCCGGGCCATCCAGCTCCTCGCCCCGGACGACACCGTCTACCTCGACAGCGGCAGCACCGTCCTCGCGGCCGCCCGCCTGCTTCGCGACTGGGAGCGCCTGACAGTGGTGACGAACAGCCTCCCGGTCGCGACGACGCTGATGGGCCGCGGGCCGCGGGTCATCGTCGTCGGCGGCGAGCTGCGAGCCACCAGCCAGGCCCTCGTCGGGCCGCTCAGCCGGCTCATGCTCGAGGGGCTCCACCTCGACCGGGCGCTGCTCGGGACATTCGCCCTGTCGCTCGAAGGCGGCCTGATGACGACCGAGCCGGCGGAGGCCTACACCAAGGAGCTCGTCCTGGGCCGGGCGCGCGAGGTGATCCTGCTGGCCGACAGCCGCAAGGTCGGCACGAGCTCGTTCGTGGGGGCCGGGCGACTCGAGGCCGTCGACATCCTGGTGACCGACGCCGGCATCGCCGACGGCGCGGTCCGCAGCCTCGAGCGGCGGGGCATCAAGGTGATCAAGGCATGAGCGTCGGACCGACCGTCACGCGCCGGGGACGACGGAGCACGGAGGCCCCGATGGTGGCGGATGCGGTCTACCACAGCGACACCCGCCCGGATTTCGAGCCGTTCGAGACGTCGCTCGGCGCGATCCGCGGCTTCGAGGCGCGGCCCGACCTGGCCGAGCTGCTGGCCGCCGGCCGCCTCAGCCGCGAGGCGGCGCTCGGCCTGCTCGACGACATGCTCGCCATCCGCGAGCTGGAGGAGATGATCGTCCGGCTCCGCTCCGGCGGCTACGAGCCGCTCCCCGGCTACGACTACCGCGGCCCCACCCACGTCTCGATCGGCCAGGAGGGCTCGCCGGTCGGCGCCTGCACCGCCCTCCGGCCGGACGACCACATCACCAGCTCGCACCGGGGGCACGGCGACGCGGTCGCCAAAGGCTTCGCGGCCATCCGCCGGATGAGCGACGAGGAGCTCCGCGCGCGTGTGCCCGGGTCGACCGCCGGGGACCATGATGGGCTCGTCGCCGAGGCCCTCGAGGAGCACGTCTACCGGGTCATCGCCGAGCTGTTCGGCAAGGAGGAGGGCTACTGCCGGGGCCGGGGTGGCGGGATGCACATCGGCGACTTCGCGACCGGTAACCTGGGGGCCAACGCGATCGTCGGCGGCAGCGTGCCGATCGCGACGGGAGCGGCGATGGCCCTCCGCTACCGGCGCTCCGACCGCGTCGTCTGCTGCTTCGCCGGCGACGGTGCCTACGCCAACGGTGTCGTCCTCGAGTCGCTCAACTGGGCCGCCCAGGCGCAATGGACCAACCACCTGGCCGGCGATCGGCCGTTCGGGCTGCCGATCATCTACTTCATCCAGAACAACCACTACGGGATGACCCACCGGACGGACGACGAGGTGATGGGCGTCCGCCACCTGGCCCGGCGGGCGGCCGGCTTCGCCGACGACAACATGCACGCCGAGGTCGTCAACGGCATGGACGCCCTCGCGGTCCACGAGGCCATCGGCCGCGCGGCGGCGCTCTGCCGCCAGGGTCGCGGCCCGGTCCTCATCGAGGCGAGCACGTACCGCTACTACGGCCACTCCCTGTCGGACCCCCGGAATGAGTACAGGACGCGGGACGAGGAGGCGGCCTGGCGCGCCGCGGACCCGATCGAGCGGCTGGAGCACGAGCTCGTGGCCGCGGGCGTGGCCGACGAGGCCGGTATCGCGGCGCTCGAGGCCGCGGCGCGGGAGCGGAACGCGCGGGCGGCGCGCCGCGCAGCTGCGGCGACCGACCCCGAGCCCGTCGACGTGCTGCGCTACCTCTACGCGGGGACGGTCGCGGACGTCGTGCCGCTCGGCGACGGCGACGTCGAGACCCTCGCCGAGCCGCCCGTCGCCACCCGGGACGCCGCGGGCGGGATCAGCTACCGGGACGCCATCCGCGAGGCGCTCGTCGGCGAGATGCTGCGCGACCGCCGGGTCATCCACTACGGCGAGGACGTCGCCGACTACGGCGGCGCGTTCAAGCTGACCAAGGGGCTCCTGGAGGCGTTCGGCCGCGACCGCGTCTTCAACACGCCGATCAGCGAGGCCTGCATCATCGGCACGGGAGTCGGCGCGGCCATGGTCGGGCTGCGACCCGTCGTCGAGCTGATGTACATGGACTTCGCCCTGATGGCCTCGGACCAGATCGCCAACCAGGCCGCCAAGTGGCACTACATGAGCGGCGCCCAGGTCACCGTCCCGCTCGTCATCCGCGCCTCCGTCGGCGCCGGCAAGGGCTACGGCGGGCAGCATTCGCAATCGCTCGAGAGCATCTTCACCCACACCCCGGGCCTGAAGGTCGTCTACCCGGCCACCCCGGCGGACGCGAAGGGCCTCCTCGCGGCGGCGATCCGCTCCGACGACCCGGTGCTCTTCGTGGAAAGCCAGGGTCTCTACGGGACGAAGGGGCCGGTGCCGGAGGGCGAGCACGTCGTCCCGCTCGGCGTCTCCCGCGTCGCCCGCGAGGGCTCGGACGCGACGATCGTCGCCTGGGGCCCCGCCGTCCCCGATGCCCTCGTCGCGGCAGAGCGGCTGGCGGCCGAGCACGGCATCTCGGCCGAGGTGATCGACCTGCGGACGCTCGTCCCGCTGGACATCGAGACGGTCCTCGACTCGGTCCGCCGGACGGGCCGCTGCGTGGTGGCCAGTCAGGCGGTCCTGATCGGCAGCTACGTCAACGAGATCGTGGCCCGCATCCAGGCCGAGGCGTTCGACTTCCTCGACGGCCCCGTCGGCCGCGTGGGCGCCGCCAACGGCATCTCGCCCCAGGCCGAGGCGCTCGAACGGGCCTTCCTGCCCGATGCGAGCTCCATCCTCGACGCCGTGCTCGCGCTCATCTGACCGACTCGCCGCAGGCCGGCGCCGCCGGCGACCAGAGGGAACCGATGGCCCACCCGATCCTGATGCCCAAGCCCGGTCAGATGACCGAGGAATGCGTCGTCGTGGCCTGGCGCAAGCGCGAAGGCGATCCCGTGCGCAAGGGCGACGTCCTGTTCGAGATCGAGACCGACAAGTCGGTGATGGACGTCGAGGCCTTCGACGAGGGCATCCTCCTGAGGCGCCTGGTCGAGGAGGGACAGACCGTCCCGGTGAACGCGGTCTGCGCCTACGTCGGCGAGCCCGGCGAGGCGGTCCCGGAGGTCGAGGCGGGGCAGCCCTTCACCCTGGCCGCCGAGCAGGCCGCAGCGCCCGTCTCGTCGCCCGTCGTCGCGGCGCCGGCGGGGTCCGCCGAGTCGACGGCATCGCGGCGGGCTGCGACGCCGACGGCGCCGGTCCCGTCCTCCACGTCGCTCGCGCCGCCGTCCGGAAGGCGGGCGATCAGCCCGCGCGCCAGCCGCCTCGCGGCCGAGGCGGGGATCGACCCGCGCGGCCTCGCGGGGAGCGGTCCGGGTGGCCGGATCGTCGAGCGTGACGTGCGGGCCGCCGTCGCGGCGGCAGACCCGGTTGCAGCGCCCGGTGCGGCATCGTCCGCGCCGCCGCCCGCCCCGCCCGCTGCGCCCGCGTCCGCCCCGCCGGCCCTTCCGGCCTGGGACGGCGAGGAGGAGCCGCGGCCGCTCAGCCGGATGCGCCGGGTCATCGCCGAGCGCCTCAGCTGGAGCACCTCGACGATCCCGCACTTCAGCGTCACCGTCAGCGTCGACATGACCCGCCTCCTCGCCCTGCGGAGCGAGCTGAAGGCGGCCGGCACGCAGCTCAGCGTCACCGACTTCGTCCTGGCGGCCACGGCCCAGACCCTCGCCGAGTTCCCCGAGGTGAACTCGCGGACCGACGGGAGCCAGCTCTGGCTGCGCCGCCGCGTCCACCTCGGCCTGGCCGTCTCGGTCCCCAACGGCCTCGTCGTGCCGGTCCTGCGCGACGCCGACCGGCGCTCCCTGGTGGAGCTCCACGAGCGGGCCGTCGCCCTCGCCGACGCCGCCCGCAACGGGACGCTGCCGCCCGACGAGCTCATCGGCAGCACGTTCACGGTCTCGAACCTCGGCATGTTCGGGGTCGACGAGTTCCGGGCCATCATCAACCCCGGCGAAGCGGCGATCCTTGCCGTCGGCAGCGTCCTGCCGACCGCGGTCGCCGTCGGCGAGGGGCTTGCCGTGCGGCAGATGATGAAGCTGACCCTCTCGGCCGATCACCGCCTCGTGGACGGCGAGCTGGGGGCGCGATTCCTCAACGCGCTCCGGCGCCGGCTGCAGGACGTCGAGGCGTTCCGGGCCGAGGTGCGGATGGCCTGACGCCCAGCGGCGTCGGTCGAGTTCGGGGAAGGAGGCAGGGCTGGCTAGCTGAACGGGATGGGGCTTCCGTCGCCCGCGTTCCCGAGCGTGTCGCACCGGGTCCCGACCCGGCCGTCGCTCGGGCCCGGAAGCCAGGCACGGCCGGCCGTCGCCGGCCGCTGGCAGCTGCGAACGGGCAAAGGAGCCAGAGATGGGCAGGACGATCCTCCTGATCGGCACCCTCGACACCAAGGGCCACGAGTACGCCTATGTCCGTGACCTGATCACGGCCCGCGGCCATCGGGCGTTCATGCTCGACGCTGGGGTGCTGGGCGAGCCACCGCCGGGCTTCGTTCCCGACAGCGCCGCGGCCCGGACCGCTGACGCCGGCGGCGAGTCGCTCGCCGCGCTCCGCGAGCGGCACGACCGCGGTCACGCCCTGGAGGTCATGGGCAAGGGCGCCCGCGCGCTCGCCCTCGAGCTCCTCGCGGATGGTGGCTTCGACGCGGTCCTGACGATGGGCGGCTCGGGCAACACCTCGATCGGCGCGACCGCGATGCAGGCCCTGCCCGTCGGGCTGCCCAAGCTCATCGTCTCGACGATGGCCTCCGGCAACGTCGGCCCGTACGTCGACGTGAAGGACATCTCCATGATGTACTCCGTCGTCGACGTGGCCGGCCTCAACCGCATCGGCCGGCGGATCCTGGCGAACGCCGCCGGGGCCGTCTGCGGGATGGCCGAGCAGGTGGTCCCCGAGGCCGAGGAGAAGCCGCTCGTCGCGGCGACGATGTTCGGCGTCACCACGCCCTGCGTCGACCGCTTCCGTGAGCGGCTCGAGTCGGCCGGCTTCGAGCTCCTCGTCTTCCACGCCGTCGGGTCCGGCGGCCGGGCGATGGAATCGCTCGTCAGCGACGGCTTCATCACCGCCCTCGGCGACATCACCACGACGGAGTGGTGCGACGAGCTGGTCGGCGGCGTCCTCTCCGCGGGCCCGACCCGCCTCGACGCGGCCGCCGCCAGGGGCATCCCCCAGGTCGTCTCGCTCGGCGCCCTCGACATGGTGAACTTCGGGCCGATGGAGACCGTCCCGGAGCGATTCCGCGGCCGGAAGCTCTACGTCCACAACCCCCAGGTCACCCTGATGCGGACGACCCCGCAGGAGTGCGCCCAGCTCGGCGAGATCATCGCCGCCAAGCTCAACCGCTCGACCGGTCCCGTCGCCCTGTTCGTGCCCCTGCGGGGCGTCAGCGCGATCGACGTCGAGGGCACGCCGTTCTTCGATCCCGAGGCCGACGCCGCGCTCTTCGAGGCCATCCGCGCCCACCTCGACCGCTCCGTCGTCGACCTCGTGGAGCTGGACCTTGCCATCAACGACCCGGTCTTCGCCGACGCGATGGCCGACCGCCTGCTGGCGATGCTCGGCGCCCGCCAGCCCGTCGCCGCCGCCAGCCACTAGGAGCCTGTCATGCCGTTCATCCCGCGCCAGGAGATCGTCCGCCGCCTCCGCGCCCAGATCGACGCCGGCCGACCCATCGTCGGCTGCGGCGCCGGCACCGGCATCTCGGCCAAGATGGCCGAAGCCGGTGGGGCGGACCTGATGATCATCTACAACAGTGGCCGCTACCGGATGGCGGGCCGCGGTTCGCTGGCGGGCCTGCTCGCCTACGGCGACGCCAACGGCATCGTCGTGGAGATGGCCGCCGAGGTCCTGCCGGTGGTCCGGGACACCCCGGTCCTCGCCGGCATCAACGGCACGGACCCGTTCCGGCTGCCGCGCGTCTTCCTCCGCCAGCTCAAGGAGCTCGGCTTCGACGGCGTCCAGAACTTCCCCACGGTCGGCCTCATCGACGGCAGCTTCCGGGCGAACCTGGAGGCCACCGGGATGGGCTACGGCAAGGAGGTCGAGTGGATCGCGATCGCCCACGAGCTCGACATGTTCACCTCGCCGTACGTCTTCGACGCTGACGACGCGCGGGCGATGGCCGAGGCGGGGGCCGACCAGCTCGTCGCCCACGTCGGGCTCACGACGGCGGGCACGATCGGCGCCGGCGTCGCGCTGACGCTCGACGAGGCCATCGAGCGGGTCATGACGATCGCCGAGGCGGGCCGCTCGGTCCGCTCCGACATCATCGTCATCTGCCATGGCGGGCCGTTCGACGAGCCCGAGAACGTCGGGGAGGCGCTCCGGCGGATGCCGGGCGTCCAGGGCTTCTTCGGTGCGTCCAGCATCGAGCGCCTGCCCACGGAGCGGGCGATCCGCGGCCAGGTCGAGGAGTTCAAGCGACTCGCGGTGGCCCAGCCGGCCGGCGTTGCCTGACGCGCGCCACTCGAGTCCATTCCCAGCGGGGCCCGCTCCGGCGGGCCCCGCTCCCCTTCGCCATCCCGGAGCCACGATGACCGAGTCCCGCCGCGCCGCGCCACGCACCGCCGTCCCGTCCGCCGGCGGGGCGGCGATGGTGCTCGACGTCGCCCTGGTGCCGGCCGCCGCGCGCACCTGGCCGGAGACCGTCTGCGTCGTCGTCGACGAGCTGCGGGCGAGCTCGACGATCACGACCTGGCTCGACCTGGGCTGCTCGACGCTGTACCTGACCCGCGGCCTGGCGGAGGCGCGCCGGCTGGCCGGGCAGCACGGCGCCCTGCTGGCGGGCGAGCGACGGGGACTGACGCCGCGCGGTTTCGACGTCAACAACTCGCCCGCGGCGCTGGCCCGCCTCGAGGTGGCCGGCCGCCCCGGTGTGCTCTCCACGTCCAATGGGACGGCGGTCCTCTCGCGGCTCCGCCACATGCCCGCGGTCCTCGTCGGCTGCCTGCTGAACGCCTCCGCGGTCGCGGTCGCGGCTCTCGAGCTGGCGGTCGCCCTGGACCGGCCCGTCGGCATCGTCTGCGCGGGGGTCCTCGGCCGGTTCGCCTTCGACGACGCCTACGCGGCCGGCGTGATCGCGGATCGGCTCCTGGCCGCCGCGGCCGCGGCCGGGACCGCGCTCGAGAGGACGGACGCGACGCTCGCGGTCCGCAGGCTCGCGGCGTCCTGGCCCGACCCCATCGCCGCGCTCGAGGCCTCGGCGAGCGGGCACCTCGTCCACGCCATCGGCCAGGGCGAGGACGTCGCCTTCTGCGGGCGGGTCGACGTGAGCTCGACGGTGCCGGTGCTGTGGCCGGACCTGCCGTTGCGCGTGGAGCCGCTCGAGCGGCCGTAGCGCGCGGCCGGCGGCGCGGCCGGTTCAGGCGCGCGCTGCGAGGGCCCGCAGAACGGCCGCGGCGACCTCGGCCGGCGCCGCGTCGGCGTCGATCTCCGCGCCTGGCTCGTCGGGCTCGAGCGGCTCGAGCGTGTCGAGCTGGCTGGGCAGGAGCGAGGCGGGCATGTAGTGGCCGGTCCGCCGGGCCAGCCGCGCCGCGAGCACCGCCTCCGGCACGACGAGGTGGGCGAACCAGACCGACGGATGGCCGACCCGTAGCAGGTCGCGGTACGCCCGCCGGAGGGCGGAGCAGGTCGCGAGCGCATCCTGGGCCGCCTGCTCGCGCTCGCCGATCCAGGTTGCGAGGGCCTCGAGCCACGGCCGCCGGTCCGCCTCGGTCAGGGCGTGGCCGGCGTGCATCTTGGCGACGTTGGCCGCGGGATGGAAGTCGTCGCCCTCCGCCGCCGGCCAGCCGAGGCGGGCGACGAGCTCGGCCATCACGGTCGACTTGCCGCAGCCGGAGACGCCCATCAGGACGACCGTCGTCGTGCGGAGCGGGGCGACGTCGGGCTGTGGCTGCACAGTGCCAAGGCTAGCGCGCCGGGGCGGCGAGCCGTTTCGGGACGTCCGTCCCTTGACGCATCCGCCTGCGCCGCCGGAGGCTTGGGCTCCGCGTCCCGATTCACCTCCGGAAGATTCATCCCCGGATCCAGAGGGAGCGGCGACGTGGCGACGAGCAAGCGGCAGATCGACGAGTTCTGGGAGCTGCGGCGACTGGCCGTGGTCGGGGTCTCGCGGGATCCCAAGCACTTCTCCAACACGATCTGGCAGGAGCTCCGCCAGCGGCGGTACGAGGCTGTCCCGGTCAACCCGAACACGGAGCTGCTCGACGGGCAGCGCTGCTACGCCCGCGTCGGCGACATCGAGCCGCCGGTCCAGGGAGCCGTGATCCTGACCCCGGCCGCGGCCAGCGAGCAGGTCGTTCGCGACTGCGCAGCCGCGGGCATCCGCCGCGTGTGGCTGCACAGGGGCGCGGGCGGCGGCCTCGGGGCGGTCAGCCCCGCCGCCGTGGCCGCCTGCGAGGAGCTCGGGATCGAGGCCGTCGTCGGCTTCTGCCCGTTCATGTTCCTGCCGGGCACGCCGTTCTTCCACGGCCTCCACGCCTTCGCCAAGAAGGTCACCGGGAGCTACCCGCGATGAGCGTGGGGACCGGCGGGGCCGACAAGGCGGCCGCCGGCGAGGGGCAGCGGACCGCGGTCGTCGTCTACCGCAGCGCGACCGGGACCACGCGCCGGTACGCGGAGGCCATCGGTGCCCACCTGGCCTCGCGCGGCCTCGCCGTCACGGTCCGCTCCGTCGGCGACTGCGAGATGACGGCCCTGCCGACCGCCGACTTCGTGCTGTTCGGCTGCTGGACGAGCGGGCTCTTTGTGGTGGGCCAGCACCCGGACCGGCCGTGGCTCGATTTCGCCCGCGACCTGCCACGCCTGGAGCGGCCGAGGATCGGGCTGTTCACGACGTACAAGCTGCTGACCGGCAGCATGTTCGGGCGGATGCGCGAGCGGCTGGCGGGTCGCACGGCGGAGCCCGAGCTCGAGTTGAAGTCGCGCGATGGGAGTCTGTCGCCGGCCGACCGAGGCGCCCTCGACCGGTTCGTCGGGCTCGCCTGACGGCTGCCGCGCCGGGTCGCGCGGTCGCCGCCTCGCGGCCTGCGGCCCGCGCTACGCTGACGCTCGCGCCGCACGCGTAACCGGGGCGAAAGGTACGGGCCACGAGCATCTCCGCCATGGACACGCTGCGAACCCCCACCGCGATCGACCGCGATCGCGCCATCGCCCGCCTCCGCCGGCTGACCCTCTCGACTGCCGCCGCAGCCCTCGCCGGGACGCTCGGCTTCGGCGCCCTCACCGCCGCGACGGGCCATGCCTCGAGCGGCGGCACGTCCGCCGCCGGCACGGCCCAGGCGGCCTCGACCACGACGGCCTCGACCACCACCGGCTCGGCGGCCTCGTCGCGGACCACGACAGGCTCGACCTCTACGAGCTCGACCCCCCAGACCATCGTCGGCAGCCTCACCGGCGCCGGCTCCGGCTCGGCGCAGGTCTCCTCCGGCGGCTCGTGACGGAGGCGCCGCCGTCCCGCTCCTGGCGTGCCATCGGCACGTCCGTCCACGTCCTGGTGACCGCGCAGCCCGACCTCGAGCCCGCGGCCCGCGCCGTCGCCCGCGTCCTCGACGACGTCGACCTCGCCTACAGCCGGTTCCGCCCCGACAGCGAGCTGCGCCGGCTCGACGTCCGGCCTGGCCGCCCCGCGGTCGTGAGCCCGCTCCTCGGGCTGGCCGTCGGGACCGCCCTGCGCGCGGCCCGCCTGACCGGCGGTGCCGTGGACCCGACCGTCGGCCGCGCGATGCGCCTGGCCGGCTACGACCTCGATTTCGCCTCGCTCGCCCGCGTCGGCGGACAGCTCGAGGTGCGCCTCGAGCCGGTGCCGGGCTGGCAGGCGGTTCGGTTCGACCCGCGGACCCGCGAGCTCTCGATGGCCGAGGGCGTCGAGCTCGACCTGGGCTCGACCGGCAAAGCCCTGGCGGCCGACCTCGCGGCCGAGGCGGCCCTGATCGCGATCGACGGCGAGCGCGCCGCCGCGGCCGAGCCCTTGACCCCCGACGGTGGGGCGCTGCCCGAGCCCGGCGTCCTGGTGAGTCTCGGCGGGGACATCGCGATGGCCGGCACGGCCCCCGAGGGCGGCTGGCGGATCCTGGCCGCCGAGGACAGCGACACGCCGCCGGACGCGCCGGGCGAGGTCATCGCCCTGGCCCACGGCGCGGTCGCGACCTCCAGCACCACCGTCCGCCGCTGGGAGCGCGGCGACGTACACCTCCACCACCTCCTCGACCCGGCGACCGGCCGGCCCGCCGAGAGCCCCTGGCGGACGGTGAGCGTCGTCGCCGTGACGTGCGTGGACGCGAACGCGGCGGCGACGGCCACGATCGTCAAGGGTGCCGCGGGGCTCGACTGGCTCACGGCGCAGAGGCTGCCGGCGCGCCTCGTCGGCCGCGACGGAGGGGTCGTCCGGATCGGCGGCTGGCCGGAGCCCGTCGCCTCGCGGGCATAGCCGCCCGGACCCCGGGACGGGACCCGGGGGCCGGGCGACGGTCACGCGGCCCCGGACGTGTCAGGCGCCGCGCGGGAAGAGGCGGGCGACGCGCGAGCTGTAGCGGGTGATGGACTCGTTGACCAGCGGCCAGCAGTCCAGCGCCAGCCGCTCCGCCTCGCGGCGGCCGGCGGCCGTCACCTCGTAGCGCGGCGGCGCCTCCGCCGAGGCCGCCAGGAAGCCGTCGTCCTGGAGCTGGTGGAGGAGGGGATAGGACGCCGGCGGCACCCGCAGCGGACGGACGAGCGGCGAGATCCGGTCGAGGACGTCCAGGCCGGTGAGGGCGCCAGCGTCCTCGAGCTCGCGGAGGACGAGGAGGCTGACCAGCTCGCGTTCGAGCCGGCCGGCGGTCCGGCGGGTCGGTCGAGGCAGCGCCAGCGTCGGCGCGTCGAGGAGGGCGGTCATGGTCGGCTCCTTGCTGCGGCCGGGCGGTGCGAGCCCGGCGCCAGCGACCGTAGCGACGCCGTCTGTCGGTCCGGTTACGGACGCGGCACGCCGCTACCCGTAAATGGACAGTGACTTCGTAATCGTTCCGAAAGGGAATGCCGGCGAGACTCGTTCCATGGACAGCCTTCGCATCCCCAGCCCCACCGACCGCGAGGTCGGCCTGCGCCGGCTGCGCGACCTGACCCTGAGTGTCGCCGTCGCGGGCACTGCGGGCGCGATCGCCTTCGGGGCGATCGCGGCCTTCTCGAACCCCGGCCAGCCGCGGAACGCGACGAGCGCGACCGGCGGCACGCTCGACGGCCTGCAGGGTGCCGTGGGCGCCGCCGCGACCCCCCTGTCGGGCGACGACGGCACCACCCTCGAGGATGGCGGCGGCCAGGCTGCTGTCGGCCAGGCGCCGGCCTTCCAGGCCCCCGCGTTCCAGGCGCCCCAGCAGCTCCCCTTCGGCTTCTCCGGCGGCGGCCACGCCGCGTCCGGCGGCTCGGCCGTCCGCTGACAGCGCCGCCGGACACCGCCCGCAGGCCCCCGAGGATCGACCCGTGAACGACACCGTCCTGTGGTACGCGACCCGCGGCGCGGGCATCGTCTCGCTGCTCCTGTTCACCGCGGTCGTCGTCCTCGGCATCCTCCAGACGCTGCGCTGGCAGACCGCCTCGTGGCCGCGCTTCCTGACGGCCGGCCTGCACCGCAACCTCGCCCTCCTCTCGGTCGCCTTCCTGGCCGTCCACATCGTCACGGCGGTCGTCGACCCGTACACCGCCCTCGGCCCGCTGGCCGCCCTGGTCCCCTTCTCGTCGCCGTACCGCCGGCTCTGGCTCGGCCTCGGCGTCGTCGCCTTCGACCTGCTGCTCGCCCTCGTCCTGACCAGCCTCGTCCGCGTCCGCCTCGGCCACCGCGCATGGCGGGCCGTCCACTGGCTGGCCTACGCCGCCTGGCCTGTCGCGCTCCTGCACGGGGCCGGGACCGGCAGCGACACCGGGGCGCTCTGGATGCGACTGCTCGACGCCACCTGCGTGGTCCTCGTCGTCGGGGCCACGACGATGCGCCTGACCTTCGAGCGGCAGGCCCTCGATCGGCCGCCGGCCGCGCCCGCCTGGGTCGGCTCGACCGGCCGGGCTCGCGCGAACGGCCGGGAGGACTGAGGTGAACGGCCCCATCCTGCCCCGCCTGCTGGCTGGCCCGCCGCTGGGCGCCGGCACCGAATCCCTGGCCGACCACGTCGCCCGGATCGGGCGCGCCCCCGTCGGCGGCCCGTGGCTCGTGGACGAGCTCGACGCGAGCGGCCTGCTCGGTCGCGGCGGCGCCGGCTTCCCCGTCGGGCGCAAGTGGCGCAGCGTCGCCGAGCGACCGGCGGGGCCGGCGGTCGTCGTCGTGAACGGCGCCGAGGGCGAGCCGGGCAGCGCGAAGGATCGGGCGCTCATGACCCTCCGGCCGCACCTCGTCCTGGACGGGGCCGTGCTCGCGGCCGAGACGATCGGCGCTGAGGTGGTCCACGTCTACGTCGGCGCCGAGCACGTCGCGGCGCTGCGGACGATGCACGCTGCGATCCTCGAGCGGGGCGCCGGCTGGCGGGTCCCCGTCTTCCTCGTCGCGGCACCCCGCGGCTACGTCGCCGGGGAGCAGTCGGCCGTGATCCACTACATCGAGGCCGGCGACGCCCGGCCGACGACCCCCTACCGGCCCTGGGAGCGGGGTGTCGACGGCGCGCCGACCCTCGTCCAGAACGTCGAGAGCCTCGCCCACGTCGCGCTCATCTCCCGCCACGGCGCGGGGTGGTTCGCAGAGGCCGGCCGAGCCCACTCCCCCGGGACGGCGCTCGTCACCCTCAGCGGCGCCGGGCTGCGGCTCGGCGTCCGCGAGATCGAGCTCGGCACGCCCCTCGGCGAGGTGCTCGACTCGGCCGGCGTGGACCGCGACGCGCTGCGAGGCGTCCTGCTCGGCGGCTACTTCGGGACGTGGGCCCGCCTCGACGACGGGACCGCGGCGCTGCCGCTGGACCCGGTCGGCCTGCGCGAGCGCGGCCTCGCCTTCGGAGCCGGCGTCCTGACCCTCCTCGGCCGGGACGAGTGCGGCGTGGACGCGACGGCCCGGATCATGGCCTTCCTGGCCGGCGAGAGCGCCGCCCAGTGCGGGCCGTGCGTCTTCGGCCTGCGGGCGCTCGCCGATGCGACCGCGCGCCTTGCGGTCGGCCGCGCCGAGCCGGGCGACCTCGGCCGCATCGAGCGCTGGGCCGCGATGGTCCAGGGCCGCGGCGCCTGTGCCCATCCGGACGGCGCCGTCGGCCTGCTCGCCAGCTCCTTCGTCGCGTTCGGCGACGAGTACGCCCGCCACGCCGAGCGAGGTGACTGCTCGGCGACGCCGGGTCCGGCGATGGCCGCGCGCCCGGCCGGGGCAGCCGCGTGATGGCGCGCCTCGAGCTCCGGGTCGACCGCATCCGCTGCGACGGCGCGGGGCTGTGCGCCGAGCTGCTGCCCGAGATCGTCAGCCTCGACGACTGGGGCTACCCCATCGTGGCCCCCGGCGCGGTGCCTGACGTCCTGCTCGACCACGCCCGACGGGCGGTCGAGGCCTGCCCCGTCCTGGCCCTCCGGCTGGCCGAGCCGCGCCGCGCGTCGACCGCGCGGCGAGCCACAGCCTCGACGCCGGCGACGCCTCGGCCGGCTGCCGTCGACATCCGCTGGCAGCCCCCTCGGGGCGCGTAACCGAACCGACAGGCAGCCGCCGCCAGAGTGGCGGCATGACAGCGCGAACGACCGCCACCGCCCGACCCATCCTCGCCCGGCTGCCGGCCGGCCTCGCCGAGCGACCGCTCCTGCGCCAGGCCACCAGCTTCGGCGCCGTCGGCGCGGCGAGCACGCTGGCCTACGTCGCGCTGTACGCGCTCCTGCGGACGGCGTCGCCGGCGGCCGTCGCCAACGCGATGGCTCTGGGCGTGACCGCGATCGGCAACACGGCCGCGAACCGCCGTCTCACCTTCGGGGTCCGCGGCCACGACGGCCTCGCCCGGGACCACGCCGCCGGCCTGCTGGCCTTCGGCGCCGCCGTGGCCATCACCTCCGCGTCGCTGGCCCTGCTCGGTCGCCTCGCGCCCGGCGCCGGGCGGAGTGCCGAGCTGGTCGTCCTCGTCGTCGCCAACGGCCTGGCGACCGTCGCCCGCTTCGGCCTGCTGCGGCTCGCCCTCGACCGGACCACGTCGTCCATCGGCAGCCCGGCCGCGACGACGACGCACAGCGCCAGCCGTCCCAGTCCTACGCTCTCCGTCGAAAGGATCGCCCGATGACCGCCATCACCAGGGAACGGCCCGCCGCGCCCGCGCGCGGCCTGCTCCGGCCGTGGAACCTCGTCCGCAGCCGCGCCGACGAGCCGGCCTGGGTCCTGCCCGCCCTGGTCGGGGTGCTCGGCCTCGCGGCCGCCCTCTTCATCTGGAACCTCACCGTCAGCGGCTATGCCAACACGTACTACTCGGCGGCCGCCCTGGCCGGCTCGCAGTCGTGGTCGGCCTTCTTCTTCGGCTCGATCGACAGCGCCAACTTCATCACGGTCGACAAGCCGCCGATCGGGATCATGGTCATGGCCCTCTCGGTCCGCCTGTTCGGCCTGAGCTCGTGGAGCGTCCTCCTGCCGCAGGCCCTGGCCGGCGTGGCCACGGTCGGCCTGCTGTTCGCCGTCGTGCGCCGCTCGTTCGGTCACGTCGCCGGCCTGCTGGCCGCCCTGTTCATGGCCCTCACTCCCGCGGCGGTCCTCATCTTCCGCTTCAACAACCCGGACGCCGTCCTCACCCTCCTCCTCGTCGCCTCGGCCTGGGCCCTGCTGCGCTCGCTCGAGCACGGCAGCTTCCGCTGGGTGGCCGTGTCGGGCGCCCTCGTCGGCCTCGCCTTCCTGACCAAGTACCTCCAGGCCTACCTGGTCCTGCCCGGCTACGCCCTCGTCTACGGCTTCTCGGCGAGCACGACGCTGCGGCGCCGGATCGTGGGCCTCGGCGCCGCCCTGGCCAGCGTCCTCCTGGCGAGCGGCTGGTGGGTCGCCATCGTCGAGCTCATCCCGGCTGCCAGCCGGCCGTTCATCGGCGGCAGCGCGACCGGCTCCCCGCTCGACCTGATCTTCGGCTACGACGGCCTGGGCCGGATCTTCGGCGGGGGCGGCGGCCCGGGCGGCGGGGGCAACGGCGGCGGCTTCGGCGGCGAGGTCGGCCTCTTCCGCCTCTTCAACAGCCAGTTCTATGGCGAGGCCGCCTGGCTCATCCCGCTGGCCATCATCGGTCTCGTGACCGGGCTCTGGCTGCGGCGCTGGTCGCTCCGGACGGACCGCGGCCTGGCCGGCTACCTGCTGTGGGGGATGTGGTTCGTCACCCACGCCGTCATCTTCAGCTACATGTCCGGGGTCATCCACTCCTACTACATGGTCGCCATGGCCCCCGCCATCGCGGCCCTCGCCGCGGCCGGCCTGGTCGACCTGTGGCGGCTGCGGGCCGGACGCTTCTGGATCGGCGGGCTCGCGGTCGGCGCGGCGACGCTCGGCACGGCCTGGTTCGGGGCGACGCTCCTCGAGCGGACGCCGTCGTTCGCGCCCAGTCTCGGCGTGGCGGCGATCGCCCTGGCCGGCGTCGCCGTCGGCGTCCTGGTGGTCGCCTCGCTGCCGGCGTTGCGCGACCGCCTGGCGCGGCTGGCCCTGCTCGCGGCGGGCCTCGGCGTGGCGGCGGCGCTCCTGGCGCCCGCCTCGTTCGCCGTGGCCACGACCGGCACGGCCTATGGCGGCGGCGACCCCCACCCGGGTCCCGTTGCCAGCGGCCAGGTCGGCGGCGGGGCCGGCTTCCGCGGCACGACGGGCGGCCTCGGCGGCTTCGCCGGCGGCGGGCCGGGCGGCTTCGGCGGCCCGGGCGGCGAGACCAGCACGGCCCTCGTCGACTACCTCGTCGCGAACCGCGGCTCGGCCACCTGGATCGTCGCCGCCGACTCGGCCAACCAGGCCGGCTCGATCGAGCTCGCCTCGGGGCTGCCGGTGATGGCGATGGGTGGCTTCACCGGCTCGGACCCGACGCCGACGCTCGCGCAGCTCCAGGCCTACGTCGCCTCGGGTCAGCTCCGCTACGTCCTGGTGGGCGGCGGCGGGGGGCCCGGCGGCTTCGGCGGGACGAGCAGCGGCACGGCCGGCGTCTCGGCCGTCAACAGCTGGGTCGCCAGCGCCTGCCACGTCGTCGACTACGCGGGCACCGGCTCGAGCAACCTGTACGACTGCGCCGGCGCGGCCGCCTGACGGGCCCCCCTCCGGCACTCCACCTGACGCCCGATCGGCTCGTAACCCGTTCGACAGGATGGGCCGGGCAGACTCCCGTCAGTCGAACATCACGTGGGCGCCCCGGCTCCTCCTCCCCGGGGTTCCCGCAGCCCCCCTCCCGGGGCACGGCCGGCGCCGCGATACGATGGCGCCGGCCGTGCCCCATGTATCCACGAAGGAAGATCCGATGCGGGTGCTCGTCGCCGAGGACGACCCCGGGCTCCGCGAGGTGCTCGTCCTCGGGCTCGAAGATCACGGCTACTACGTCGATGCGGTCGACCGCGGCGACGACGCCATCGACCAGCTCAAGTTCTACGACTACGACGTGGCCGTGCTCGACTGGCGGATGCCCGGGGCCGAGGGCATCGACGTCGTGGCCTGGGCGCGCAGGCACGGCAAGCCGACGGCGCTCCTGATGCTCACGGCCCGCGACGCGCCGCCGGACCGGATCCGCGGCCTCGACACCGGGGCGGACGACTACCTCGTCAAGCCCTTCGACTTCGGGGAGCTGCTGGCGCGCATCCGCGCCCTCCAGCGCCGGCCGCGCGGCGTCGACGCGCCCGTCCTCGCCCGCGGCGACCTCGCTGTCGACCCGGTCCGGCGCGAGGTGACGGTCGGTGGGGGCGCCGTGTCGCTGACGACGACCGAGTACAGCATCCTGGAGCTGCTCGTCCGCCGCTCGCCCGCGGTCGTCGACCGCAAGGCCATCGCGGAGCACGCCTGGCGCGACGAGACCGATCCGCTCGGCTCGAACGCGATCGACGTCCAGATGAGCCGCCTCCGGGCGAAGCTCACCGGGGCCGGCATCCGCATCGTCACCGTCCGCGGCGCCGGCTACCGGCTGGAGGAAGCGTGACCGGCGGCACGTCCTCCGGCGGCTCGCTGCGCCGCGCCCGCGGCCGCCTCGCCGGTGTCCTGCCGCGCGCGACGGCCGGGCCCGACGGCGCGGTCTCGCTGCGGACCCAGTCGATCCGCGTCGCCCTCGGGGCGGCGGTGATCGTCGGCGCCGCCTACCTCGTCATCGCCGTCGCGGTCGCCATCCTCGTCTCGAACGACCTGACCGCCGGGGTCGACCGGAACCTCGCCGCGGCCCTCGGCCGCATCACCCGCGGCCCGACGCCGGACCATGACGTCGGCGCGCCCCCGCCCGACCGCCTCGGCGGCTCGCCGATCCTCGTCTGGGTCGTCCACAGCGACGGGTCGGTGACCTCGCTCACGAGCCTCGACTACAGCGCCGAGCTGCCCGCCGAGTACGACCACGTCAGCGAGCCCCGGACGGTCACCATCAGCGGCATCAGCTCGTCCGGCGGGCAGATCGCCGGCCAGCTCCGGGTCGCCGGTGCCTCCGCCCCCGACGGTGTCGACTACGTCGTCGTCGGCCAGTCGATGGACCCGGTCTCGCAGACGCAGTCGACCCTCATCGTGGCCGAGGTCGGCATCGGACTGGCCCTCGTGCTCTTCGTCTTCCTCGGCGCGATCGCCATCGGTCGGCGCGTCGCGGAGCCGATCGAGCAGGCCCGCCAGCGGCAGCTCGAGTTCACCGCCGACGCCTCGCACGAGCTGCGCACGCCGCTCGCCGTCATCGAGGCCCAGACGAGCCTGGCTCTCGCCCGCGAGCGGCCCGAGGCGTGGTACCGGACCGCCTTCCAGCGGGTCGAGGGCGAGACGCGGCGGATGCGGCGGCTGGTCGACGACATGCTCTGGCTGGCCCGCTTCGACGCCACGCGCGGGACGCCCGACGCCGAGCCGGTCGACGTCAACGTCCTGGCGGCGGCCACGGTGGACCGCTTCCGGATCGTGGCCGAGGCGCGCCACCTGGCGCTCTCGCTCCAGGGCTCGGGCGGGACGTCGATCGTCACCGTCCCGCCGGAGTGGCTGGACCGCCTCCTCGGCGTGCTCCTCGACAACGCCTGCAAGTACTCGCCCGAGGGCGGCTCGGTCGCGGTGCGGGTGGCGAACGAGGGCCGGCGTGTGCGCCTGACCGTGGACGACTCCGGTCCCGGCATCCCGCCCGCGGACCGGGAGCGCGTCTTCGACCGATTCCACCGGGCGACGGATAGGGCGAGTGGCTCCGGCCTCGGCCTGGCGATCGCCGACGCGGTGGTCCGGGCGACGAACGGGCGCTGGACGGTCGGGACGTCGCCGGCCGGCGGGGCGAGCTTCTCCGTGTCCTGGCAGCGCTCGATGGTCGGCCAGGGCGAGGGCGCCGGCGCGGCCGCGCCGCGGGGGCGCTCCGAGGCGACAGTGGGCCTGCCCGAGCCGCACGGCCAGGGGTAGCGCGGTCGTCCGCGCGGCCGGGCCGCTGCCGCGCGACGCCGGTGTGCGTCGGTCGATGGGTGTAACCCGTTCGAAAGAGAGCCGGGTCGACACTGCGGACGTGATGCCGGTCGGCCGGACGTCGCCGGGATCACGGTCCTTCCCTCCGCGGAGGCGGCGGGCACCCGTCGCCTCCGCATCGCGAACCACGACAGGAGCCTCACATGGCGGACGAACGCCAGTGGTACGACCCCGATGCGGCCGGACCGGAACCGGCGGCAGCCGGCGCCTCCCCGCAGACGGGCACTTCTCCGGACCAGCCACCCGTCGAGGCGGAGACCGTCCCGGCGGGCCCCGCGTCGGCGGCGGATCCCGCGCCGGCGGCAGCCTCCGAGCCTCCGGCCGGCATCCGCTGGGCGGCCGTCCCGGGACCCGAGCCCGCCGCGGCCCCGCCTCCGCCCGTTCGCGGGCCGCGGGAGCGCGGCCACCTGTCGATCCTCGTCGGAGGCGCCTTCCTCTCGGCCGTCCTCGCCTCCGGCCTCACCTTCGGGGCCGTCGAGCTGACGACGCCGAAGGCGGCCGCGTCCAGCGCACCGGTCGTCTCGACGGCCTCCACGAGCACCGCGGCCGGCGCGACGGCCAGCCAGGCGCCCGCGGCCGCGGTCACCAACGTGACCGAGAACGAGGTCATCGCCCAGGTCGCCGCGACGACGAAGCCGTCGGTGGTGACCATCGCCAGCGAGGGCGCGACCGGCTTCTCGCCCTTCTCCGTCCCGACGTCCGGCGTCGGCTCAGGGATCGTCGTGAGCGCCGACGGCCTCATCCTCACCAACGACCACGTCGTCGCCGGCAGCCAGTCGCTGACCGTGACGTTCGCCGACGGGCGCCAGGTCTCCGCCACGGTCGTCGTGGCCGACGCGGCCCACGACCTGGCCGTCATCCGCGCGAACGCCACCGGCCTCACGCCCGCCAAGCTCGGCGAATCGGCCAGCCTCACCGTCGGCCAGCTCGCCATCGCCATCGGGAGTCCGCTCGGCACGTTCACCGACACGGTCACCCAGGGGATCGTCTCCGGCCTGGACCGTTCGATCGACGTGACCAGCGAGACGGTCCGCGGCGCGACGACGCACCTGAGCGGCCTGATCCAGACGGACGCCGCCATCAACCCCGGGAACAGCGGCGGACCGCTCCTCGACTCCTCGGGCCGGGTGATCGGCATCGTCACCGCCCAGGCGGGCGACGCCCAGGGTGTCGGCTTCGCGATCCCGATCGACGCCGCCAGCTCGCTCCTCTCGCGGGCCGCCTCCGCCTAGCGACGGGCCTCTGGCTCGGCGCTCGCGCCGGCGAGGATCGCCTCGACGACGGCCGACTTCGCGTCGGCATACTCCTGGACGTAGCGCCACTCGCGCGCCGCCAGCGTCCGTTTCGCCGCCTCGTAGCGGGCCCGCTCCTCGGGGCGGGCCCGCAACCTGTCGCGGAAGGCGAGCATCCGCCCGATCTCGGGGCTCGTCGGGCCGTGGACGTGGACGTTCACGTCGGTGTCAGGCCCCTTGAGCATGCGGTGCTCGTGCCAGTCCGGCTCGCGGATCCGGAGGTCGTAGCCGGCGGCCTCGAGGGCCGGGACATAGCTGCGCTCGTCGGCGGGATCCGCGACGACGAGCAGGACGTCGATGATCGGCTTGGCGGCGAGGCCAGGGACCGCCGTCGAGCCGACGTGCTCGACCTGCAGGGCGCGGGGGCCGAGGGCGGCCCGGATCCTGACCGCCTCGCGGTCGAATAGGCCCGGCCAGGCGGGATCGTACTCGACGAGGGGGATCGGGCCGCCCAGCCGCGGCGGCTCGCCGATCCAGGCCGTCCGAAGCCGCGTCTCGAGCGCGTCAGGGTCCTCGCCCGCGTCGCCGTCGGCGGGGTGCTCCCGGCCGGCGGCCTCGTCGGGTCGGCCAGGGTGGTCGGCGTCGGGCTTCACGCCGCGACGGTACGCCACTCGGGACCACATCGACATCGGCGTTCCACGGCGGCCGCGGTCGGATCGACGCCAGCGGGGCTGCGCCGCCCCACCACGCGCGTAACCCGACCGAAAGGCGGCCGGGTGGAGGCTGCGCGCATGGACACCGCGACCCTCCCCCCGCCACTCGCCGATCGATCGGCGCCGTTCCTCTGCTCGTCCGCGGAGCCGGCCGTCCTGCCGCCCGACCCCGTCGTCGACATCGTCGTGCCCGTCTACAACGAGGAGGCCGACCTCGAGCCCAGCGTCCGTCGCCTGCGCGCCTACCTCGACACGCGCTTCCCGTTCCCGGCCGTCGTGACCATCGCCGACAACGCGAGCACCGACGGCACCTGGGCCATCGCCCGCCGCCTGGCCGACGACGTGCCCGGCGTGCGCGCCCTCCACCTCGACCAAAAGGGTCGGGGCCGCGCTCTCCGCCAGGCCTGGCTCGGCAGCGAGGCGCCCATCGTCGCCTACACCGACGTCGACCTGTCGACCGACCTCGCGGCCCTCCTGCCGCTGGTCGCGCCGCTCCTCTCGGGCCACAGCCAGGTCGCCATCGGCACCCGGCTCGCCGTCGGCGCCCGTGTCACGCGCGGCCCGAAGCGCGAGGTCATCTCGCGCACGTACAGCCACATCCTCCGCACGACCCTCCGGGTCGGCTTCCGGGACGCCCAGTGCGGCTTCAAGGCGCTCCGGTCCGACGCCGCGCGGCATCTCCTGCCGCTCGTCGAGGACGTCGCCTGGTTCTTCGACACCGAGCTGCTGTGGCTCGCCGAGCGGGCCGGCCTGCGCATCCACGAGGTGCCGGTCGACTGGGTCGAGGATCCCGACTCCCGCGTGGACATCGTCTCGACCGCCCTCGCCGACCTGCGTGGCGTCTGGCGCCTGCTTCGGCACGGCGGCGGCAGCCTCGCCCGGCTGCGGGCTGCCGACGCCACCGTCCCCTCCCTCGCGGCCGCTGCGGCGGCCGTTCCGCTTCCCGTCGCGGCCGTCGCCACGGCCACCGTCCGAACGGAGTCCGACCGATGACCAGCCAGCCACGCACGACCGCCGCCGAGGCCACGCCGCCGGACAGCGTCGGCGTCGAGCCCCCGCCCCTGCCGACGTGGGAGCCCGCGCTGGACGCCCCCGACGTCCCGGCCGCGAGCGCGCCGCTCGATCCTGACGGAACGGCGATGGGCGGGCCGAGCGCTCGCGCCTCGGACGCGGTCACGACGCTCGACGCCGCCAGTGTCCCGTCGACGCCGCACGACCGGCGCTCGAGGGCCGTCCCGACGCTCCTCTCCATCGCCGCCGCGATCGCCCTCGTCGGCGTCGCCTTCAGCGTCGGCCGGATGACCGCGCCCGCGGCCGCTTCCACGACCGGCGTCCTGGGCGGCGGACCCGCTGCCTTCCCCGGCGCGAACGGAGCCGGCGGCGTCCCGAACGGCGGCCTCGGCGGCTTCGGCGGCCCGGGCTTCGACCGCGACGGCGGCCTCGGCCCCGCCGTCAGCGGCAGCGTCCAGAGCGTGACCGCCGACGGCCTGACGGTGCAGCTGGCGAACGGCCAGACCGTCACCGTCGCGACCGGCTCGACCACGACCTACCACAGCCAGGCAAGCGCCAGCCGCTCGGACCTCGCGTCCGGCCAGAACGTCACCATCCGCCTCGGCCTCGGCGCGGCCGGCGGCACCGGCGGCACGACGACGGCCACGCCGTCTGCCTCCGACGTGACGATCACGAGCCGCTGAGACGCGCCGCCCTGCCGCCGGCAGCGCCGTGACCCGGCATCTGCCGCTCCTGACGCCCGGAGCGAGCCCGTCGTCGTCGCGGTCGCCCTCGGCCAGACGGCCGCCCTCCTCGCCCTCGTCAGCGCGTGGCTGGTCGTCGTCGCCCGAGGTCCTGCGCGCTCGCCGACCCTTGCGGGTACGTCCGCCCCTGAGGTCGCCCCGACGCCGGTCGCGGCGGCGGGCCGGGCGCGGCTCGCCCGACCGCGGCTCGCCCGACCCTAGGCTGCCGGCCCTAGGCTGCCCGGACCTGCCCAGCCCGGAGCGGCGCCGCCACGCGGCCGGCCACCAGCAGCGCGCCGGCGCAGCCGAAGCCGATGATCGCCGTCCCGAACATGGCCGCTGGCAGTCCCACGGTGACCGAGAGGAGGCCCATCAGGGGCGGGTAGACGACCGAGCCCGCCACGGCGGCACCGGCCAGCACGCCCGCCACGGCGGCCGCGCGGTCGGGGAAGCGCTCCCCGCCGACGGCCATGATGAGCGGGTAGATCGGGCCGGAGGCGAAGCCGACCAGGGCGAACAGGACGATCGCGAGCGGCAGGCTCGGGGCGATGACCGCCCCGATCAGGGCCGCCGACGAGACGATGGCCGCGGCCACCGCCAGGGCGAGGTGGTCGAAGCGGTCGGCGAACCGCGCCGAGACGAGGCGGCCCACGGTCAGGCCGGCCCAGTACAGGCCGAGCGCGGAGGTGGCGACCGCGAGCGGGGCGGCGGCCAGGAACCGGACGAGCCAGCTCGAGACGCCCATCTCCGAGGCGACGTAGCAGCCGATGGCGAGCGAGAGCGCGGCGAGGGGCAGGGCGGCGACGAGGCCCGGCCTCGCGCGGCTGGGCGCGGCTGGCGCGGCGGTCCGCCCGCTCGGCCGACGGTCCGGACGGCGCCGCCCGTCGGCCAGGTCCGTCACGGCGAACAGGGCGGCGAGCGGGAGCGAGACGAGGCCGGTGCCGTTCACGAGCAGCTGCCAGGGCACGCCCGCCTCGGCCAGGACGCCGAACGCGAACGGCGCGCCGAGCGCACCCAGCGAGAAGAAGAGGTGGACCGTGTTGAGGGCGCGGCCGCGAGCCTCCGGGAAGAGGTCGAGGATGAGGCCGTTCACGCCGCCGTCGATCCCGCCCGAGCCGAGGCCGCGCGGGATGCCCGCCAGCAGGAAGACGTCCCAGCTCGCGACCGACCCCTGCGCCAGGAGGCCGACGCCGTGCAGCAACGCGGCGGCGACGAGGACGCTCCGGCGCCCGAATCGCTCGGTCACCATGCCGCCGCCGACCGAGCCCGCGGCGTAGGCGATGGAGTTGACGAGGTAGAAGAGGCCCAGGCCCGCGTCGGTCTGGCCGAAGCCGGCCTCGACCTGGCGGACGAGGGAGGGGACGACGAGGCCGCTCCAGCCGATGAGCAGGAACCCGAGGCAGCCGAGGACCGCGGCGGCGGCGCGCCGCCGGAGGAGCACGGGGAGCACGACCCGATGCTAGCCGACGCGCCGGCCGCCTCGTCGGCCCCTCGGTGCTGCCGCCGACGGTCGACGCGGCCGCGAGACGGACGCCTCAGACTGTGCCCGTCCATCACGCTGCCGTGAGGTCCCCGATGCCGCAGCCACCGGTCCTGCTGCCCACCCACGTCGAGGAGGGTCGCGCCCCCGGCCTCGTGTACCGCATCGACGGCGAGCTCGTGCCCGTGCTCCATCTGCGGCTCGACGGCTCGCACGGCGTCTTCTTCGAGCACCATGTCGTGCTCTGGAAGGATCCCGCCCTGCGGATCGGCATCCATGCCATGCAGGGCTCGTTCAAGCGGATCGTGGCGGGGATGCCGATCTTCATGACCGAGACCGAGTCGCCCGGCGAGATCGCCTTCTCGCGCGACGATCCCGGCCACGTCCTGCCGCTCCACCTGCCGCCGGGCCGCGCCATCCAGGTCCGCGAGCACCAGTTCCTGGCGGCGACCGACACGATCGAGTACACGTTCAACCGGGTCCGCGGCGTCTCCAACATGCTCTTCGGCGGCACCGGCTTCTTCGTCGACCGCTTCGAGGCACGCAGCGCCGAGGGCGTCGTCTGGCTGCACGGCTATGGCAACGTCTTCGAGAAGACGCTCGATCCCGGCGAGCAGATCGATGTCGAAGCGGGCGGCTGGGTCTACCGGGATGCGGGCGTCGAGATGCAGCAGCAGGCCTACGGCCTGCGGACGGGGATCTTCGGGGGCAGCGGGAACCTCGTCTTCAACCGCTTCACGGGGCCGGGCCGGGTCGGCATCCAGTCCGCCTACGTCCACCTGCCCACCGAGAACTGAGGCCCCGACTCCGGCGTCCGGCCGGTCCCGTCTCCGCGGACCTGGGCGCCGCGGCGGGCTCCCGCGCGGCCGCACCTGTCTATACGATAGGACAGCTTGCCGGGCGCGCCCCTGCCCGGCCGCCGGACCGCCGGATGCCTCGGGCTCGCCGCTCACCGTGGGCGGCCGCCCTCGTCACACCGCCGCCGACCGCTCGGTCGCGCCATGGGGAGGTACGCGCTCATGCAGGCCCACGCCGTCGCGATGCTCGGGACCGGGCTCATCGGCGACTTCTACACGATGACGCTCCACGGCCAGCGCGGAGCCGATCGCGTCCGCGTCGTCTACTCGCGCACCGAGGAGCGCGGCCGGGCCTTCGCCGAGCGCTGGGGGATCCCGGAGCACACGACCGAGCTACGAGCGGCCATCGAGCATCCCGGGGTCGACGTCGTCGTCATCGGCCTGCCCAACCACCTCCACGAGGAGGCGGTCCGGCTCGTCGCCGAGGCCGGCAAGGCCGTCCTCATCACGAAGCCCCTCGGCCGGAACGCCGTCGAGGCGAAGCGGATGCTCGAGGCCGTCGAGCGCGCCGGCGTCTTCGGCGGCTACCTCGAAGACCTCTGCTACACCCCCAAGACGCTCAAGGCGCTTCGCAGCGTGCAGAACGGCGCGATCGGCGACGTGACCTGGGTCCGCTCGCGCGAGACGCACCCGGGGCCGCACTCGGCCTGGTTCTGGGACGGCCGGCTGACGGGCGGCGGCGCGATCGTCGACCTCGGCTGCCACTGCATCGAGATCATCCGCAACTTCGTGGGCAAGGGGAACCGGCCGGTCGAGGTGCTGTGCCACACCGACACCCTCGTCCACCCCATCGCCGACGAGGACAACGCGATCGCCCTCATCCGTTTCGAGTCGGGCGCCGTCGGCCAGTTCGAGGTCTCCTGGACGTTCCGGGGCGGCATGGACCTGCGGGACGAGGTGGCGGGCACGCACGGGACGATCTGGCTGAACCACTTCCTGCGGACGGGCTTCGAGGTCTTCACCGCCGGCGGGAGCGGCGGGTACGTCGCCGAGAAGGCCGAGACCGAGAAGGGCTGGCTCTTCCCGGTCGGCGACGAGGTCTCGGAGCTCGGCTACGTCGACATGTTCAGCGACATGTTCCGGGCGATCGACGAGGGCCGCGCGCCGCAGGAGACGCTCTACGACGGCTACGTCGTCAACTCGATCATGGACGCCTGCTATCGCTCGGCGAAGAGCCGGCAGTGGGAACCGGTCGAGCTCGACTGGCGGGGCGGGACGACGCCGCGGATGGCGACCGCGCCCGAGACGTACGAGGGCAAGGTGGTCATCAAGCGCGAGCTGCTCCCGGATGGGCGCCAGAAGCTCATCCTCAAGGACCCGGCGTCGGGCGACTTCGTCGACCGGGTCGTCGCCGGCTGAGGCGTCGGGCGGGGACGGCTCGGCGCCGGGCGCCCGACTGACCCGCCATCGCAAGGCGAGGGCGGCCGCGGCGCCGCCCCGTGTGACCGACCGGTCCATCATGAGACGATGACCGACACGGCTTCCCCGACCTCGCCCGCCGAGCGGCTGCGCCCGCTGCGCCAGGTCCGCCAGTACCGCGACTTCACCGACCAGCCGGTCGCCGAGGACGTCCTCCGGGCCATCGCCGATGTCGCGCGCTGGTCCGGCAGCAGCCAGAACGAGCAGCCCTGGCGCTTCGTCCTCGTCCGCGACCGCGCCACCATCCGGGCCTGGGCGGCCGCGGGACTGCCCCAGACGCGGACGCTGCGGACCGCGCCGGCCGCCATCGCCATCGTCCTCCCGGACCGGCCGCAGCGGGCCGTCGCCGATGCCTACGACGAGGGTCGCGCCGCGGAGCGCTGCCTCATCGCCGCTTCGCAGCTGGGCCTCGGGGCCGGGATCGCCTGGATCCGCCCGGACGTCCGGCAGGTCGTCGCCGACGCGCTCGGCCTTCCGGCGGACCGCTTCGTCCGGACCGTGGTGGCCGTCGGGCATCCGACGGAGGCGGCGCGGCAGCCGAAGATGACGGCCGGCAGCGCCCGGCTGCCGCGGGCCGAGACCGTCTTCGAGGAACGCTGGCCGCCCGAGCGGTAGCCCGGACTACAGCCCGAGGCCGCGGTAGAAGTCGTGGCCTTTGTCGTCCACGAGGATGAAGGCGGGGAAGTCCTCGACCTCGATCCGCCAGACCGCCTCCATGCCGAGCTCCGGGAAGTCGAGGCACTCGACCGCCCGGATGTGCTCCTCAGCCAGGACCGCCGCGGGGCCGCCGATCGAGCCGAGGTAGAAGCCGCCGTGAAGCTGGCAGGCCTCGGTGACGGCCTTCGAGCGGTTGCCCTTGGCGATCATGACCAGCGACGCGCCGTGCGACTGGAGCAGGTCGACGTAGGAGTCCATCCGGCCGGCGGTCGTCGGCCCGAACGAGCCCGAGGCCTTGCCGGGCGGCGTCTTGGCCGGCCCCGCGTAGTAGACGGGATGGTCGCGCAGGTAGCCGGGCAGCTCGCCGCCGGCGTCGAGGATGGCCTTGAACCGGGCGTGGGCGATGTCGCGGGCGACGACGAGCGTCCCGGTCAGGCGCAGGGCGGTGCCGACCGGGTGCGTCGAGAGGTCGGCCAGGACCTCGGGCATCGGCCGCCGGAGGTCGACGGCCACGGGCTCGGCGAACCCCTCGGCAGCCGGGGCGGCAGGCGACGGAGCCGGGGGGTGGTCCGACGCGCCGGCGGCCGCGGCCGACCCTGCCAGCAGCCGACCGGGCTCGTGGTCGAGCAGCTCCAGCCAGAGGCCCTCCCGGTCGATCCTCGCCAGCACGTTCCGATCAGCCGAGCACGACACGCCGATGCCGACCGGGCACGACGCGCCGTGGCGCGGCAGGCGGACGACGCGCACGTCGTGGGCGAAGGCGACCCCGCCGAACTGGGCACCGATGCCGAGCTCGCGCGACGCCGCCAGCAGGCGCGCCTCGAGGTCGAGGTCACGGAAGGCGACGCCGTGCGGCCCGCCCTCTGTCGGCAGCCCGTCGAGGTAGCGCGTGGAGGCGAGCTTGACGGTCTTGAGGCAGGCCTCGGCGGACGTCCCGCCGATGACCACCGCGATGTGGTACGGCGGGCAGGCCGCGGTCCCGAGACCCCGCAGGCGGTCCACGAGCGCGCGTTCCAGCGTCGCCGGGGAGAGCAGCGCCTTCGTCTCCTGCCAGAGCATCGTCTTGTTGGCCGACCCGCCGCCCTTGGCCAGGAACAGGAAGTGGTACTCGGCCCCCTCGGTCGCGTAGATGTCGATCTGGGCCGGCAGGTTGTCCGCGGTGTTGCGCTCCTCGTACATGGTCAGGGCGCTGGTCTGGGAGAAGCGCAGGTTCTCGCGCTGGTAGGTCTCCCAGATACCCCGGCCGAGGTACTCCTCGTCGCGAACGCCGGTCCAGACCTGCTGGCCCTTCTTGGCGACCACGGTCGCGGTCCCCGTGTCCTGGCAGAGCGGCAGCTCGCCGCGCGCTGCGATCTCGGCGTTCCGCAGGAACGCCAGCGCGACCTGGCGGTCGTTCGCCGACGCCGCGGGATCGGCGAGGATCGCGGCGACCTGCTCGTTATGGCTGGCGCGGAGGTAGAACGAGCACTCGCGCAGCGCCTCGCGGGCCAGGCGGGTGAGGGCCGCCGGTTCGACGCACAGGATCTCGTGGCCCTCGAACTCGACGGTCGAGACGCCCTCGTCGGTCAGCAGGCGGTACTCGGTCTCGTCCGGGCCGAGCGGCAGCGGGTCGTGGTACTCGAAGACGGTCGTGGCCACCGGGCCTCCCCTCGTGCGCCCGTCGCCCCGAGCGGACCGGCGACGGCTGTCTCGGGGCAGGGAAGCACATCCGATCGCGGGGATGCCACGGCCATCCGGCCCCTCAGCGGAACGTCGTCCCCTCGGCGAAGCGGCGGCCCGTCAGTGGACGCGCTTCTCGTGGCCCTCCCAGAACGGTTCGCGAAGGGCGCCCTTCATGAGCTTGCCCGTGCCCGTCTTGGGCAGCGCGTCGCGGAACTCGAAGCGACGCGGGACCTTGAACGAGGCCAGGTGCTCGCGACAGTGGGCCGCCAGCTCCTCGGCGGTGGCGGTCGTGCCGGGCCGCAGGGCGACGAGCGCGACGGGCACCTCGCCCCAGGTCTCGTCCGGCGCCGACACCACGGCGCACTCGAAGACGGCCGGGTGGGCGTAGAGGACGTTCTCGACCTCGACCGAGGAGATGTTCTCGCCGCCGCTGATGATGATGTCCTTGGAGCGGTCCTTGATCGTGACGTAGCCCTGTCCGTCGACGGTGGCCATGTCGCCGGTGTGGAACCAGCCGTCGCGGATCCGGTCGGCCGTCCCCGCCGGGTCGCCGTAGTAGCCGTCCATCACGACGTTGGAGCGGACCACGATCTCGCCGATGGCCGCGCCATCGGCCGCGACGTCGGCGCCCGTCCAGTCGACCACCCGCAGGGCGACCCCGGGGAGCGGCCAGCCGGTCGAGGCCTGGCGCTCGAGGCGTCGCTCGGGCGCCTCGCTGGCCAGGAGGTGCTGACGGGGCCAGGCGACGGTCAGCACCGGCGAGGTCTCGGACAGCCCGTAGCCGACGAGGGCGGTCAGCCCGAGCCGCTCCTCCAGCGCCCGGATGAGCGAGGGCGACGAGGGCGCTCCGCCGACCAGCGCGTACCTGAGGCTCGACAGGTCCCGGCGGTCGAGGTCGGGCTGGGCGAGGACGGCGTTGAAGACGGTCGGGACGGCGAGCAGGTACGTCACGCGGTGCTGCTCGACGAGGGAGAGGAACGCCACCGGGTCGAAGCGGCGGAGCATGACGTGGGTCGCGCCGACCATCGTCATCCAGTGCGGCGTGCCCCAGCCGTTGACGTGGAAGAGCGGCACCACGTGGAGGATCGTGTCGGCGTCGGTCGGCCGGAGCGAGACCGCGCACTGGAGGGCATGCAGGTAGAGCGCCCGGCTCGTCAGGGCCACGCCCTTCGGGCTGCCGGTCGTGCCGCTGGTATAGAAGAGCTCGGCGACGGCGTTCTCGTCGAGCTCCGCGGCGGGCTCGTCGGGCGAGGCGGCGGCGAGGAGGGCCTCGTACTCGTGCTCGGCGGGGCCGCCCGCTTCGCCCTCGATGACGACGAAGGTCGGCCGGGCGCTCAGCTTCGGCGCGACCGCTGCCACGAGCGGCGTGAAGTCCGCGTGGAAGAAGACGAGGCGCGAGCCGGAGTGCTCGAGGATGAAGCCGATCTCCTCGGGGGTCAGGCGGATGTTGATCGGGTTGAGGACGCCAGACGCCTCGAGCACCCCGTAGTAGGCCTCGAGGAGGTGGTGCGTGTTGTAGGTGATGAAGCTCACCCGGTCACCCGGTTCGAGGCCGAGGCGGCGGAGGGCGGAGGCGAGCCGATGCGTCCGTTCGGCGTACTCGGCGTAGGTGAAGCAGCGTTCGCCGTCGATGACGCCGACCTTGTCGCCGAAGTAGCGCGCCGCCCGGTCGCGGAACTCGAGGACTGACATCGGGACGAACATCGCTCGCCTCCTGGGGGCGGCTCGCGCCCCGCGCTGCCGTGCGCCGGCTGGCGCTGCCCTCCGCCGGTCCGCGACCGTCGCTCGGTGCGGCGCAGCATAGTCCCGCTGGCACGGTTCCGGCGGGACGTCGCACCCGGCGCCCTGGCCGCGTGCGCTACCGTCGTCGGAGGCGCCGCCTGAGGCCGGGACGCCGGAAGCCGGGAGCGCCGGACGTGTCGAGCGATGGAGGTGCCGAGGAGCGATGGACCGCCCTGACTTCGACCTGACCGGTCAGGTCGCCCTGGTGACCGGCGCCGGGCGCGGCATCGGCCGGGACCTCGCCCGCGCTCTCGCTGCCTGCGGCGCCCTCGTCCTGGCCGGCGTCCGCGATCCGCGGCAGGTCGACGTCCCGTGGCAGGCGCCGGAGGGCGTGGGCCGCGTGGAGCCGCTCGCCCTCGACGTGACCGACGTCCCCGGGACGCGGCGGGCCGTGGACGCCGCCGTCGCGACCCACGGCCGCATCGACATCCTCGTGAACAACGCGGGTCTGGGGGCGAACCACGACGCGCTCGACGTCAGCGAGGCCGACTGGGACGCCATGATGGCCGTCAACCTCAAGGGCGCGTTCTTCGCGAGCCAGGCCGTCGGCCGCCACATGGTGGCGCGCGGCTACGGCCGCATCGTCAGCCTGAGCAGCCAGGCCGGGCTCGTCGGCATCCGCCGCCACGCGGTCTACTCCGCGAGCAAGGGCGGGCTCAACCTGCTGACGAAGGTGCTGGCCCTCGAGTGGGCGCCCGCGGGAGTCACGGTCAACGCCGTGGCGCCCACGTGGATCTACACGCCCGGCACGGCGGAGCGGCTCGACGACCCGGCCTTCCTGGCCGACGTTCTCGCCCGCATCCCCGTCGGGAGGGTCGGGACGACCGCGGACGTGGCCGCTGCCGTCGTCTTCCTGACCTCCCCGGCGGCGGGCCTCGTGACCGGGGCGATCCTCCCCGTCGACGGCGGCTGGACGGCGCAGTAGGCCCCGTCAGGGCGCCGCGGCGGGCGTGCCGCGCACCGCTTCGGCGAACTCCGCGACGGCGTCGTCCGACCGAGGGTGGCGGCCCAGGGCGAGGATCACGTCGAGCGGCAGCGTCAGCGAGTGGGCGCCCGCCAGCACGGTCGCCACCGCCTCGTCGGGCCGCTTGATGCTCGCCGCGAGCACCTCCGTCCCCGTCCCGCACGCCTCGACGACCGCCCGCAGACCGCGCACGAGCGCGGGCCCGTCGCCCAGCAGCCGGGTCGCCCGGTTGACGTACGGCAGGACGTAGCGGGCGCCCGCCTGGCAGGCCAGGTACGCCTGGGCCGGGTCGAAGACGGCGGTCATGGCGACCACGAAGCCGTCCGCCGAGAGTCGGGCGGCGAGGGCGAAGTCGTCCGGCGTGCTCGGCAGCTTGAGCCCGATCCGGCCGGGCCTGACCGCGGCCAGTCGCCGCGCCTCCGCCTCCCGCTCGGCCACCGTCGCGCTGACCGGCTGGTAGAAGACGGTGCCGGGGTGGACGTCGGCAAGCTCCGCCAGGACGCCGCCGGGCGGCCGGCCGGTCCGGGCCATGAGGGCGGGGTTGGTCGTGATCCCGGCGACGTAGCCGAGGGCGGCCGAGCGGCAGGCGTCGTCGATGGCGGCGGAGTCGAGCAGGAGGGCCACGCGGTTCCTCCCTGGTCGGTCGGGGGTGAAGTTCGTCGCGGGTGCGCGCCGCCAGCCTACTCCGCCGCGCACGAGCCTCGGCCGCGGCGGGGCGAGGTGCAGCCATCCGGCACTCCCCGCGGCAGGGCGGGCAGTGTAGGCTCGGGCGACGCGCGCGTCCCGGGGAGGATGGAGATGAGCTTCGCTGCCTACCGCCAGGACGGGCTGGACCCGGCGACGATCCGCGCGGCCCCCAAGGTCCTCCTCCACGACCACCTCGACGGCGGCCTGCGGCCCGCGACCGTCGTCGACCTGGCGGCGGAGCAGGGCTACCGCGACCTGCCGACGACCGACCCGCTGGAGCTCGCCGCGTGGTTCGCCCGCGGCGCGGATCGCAAGAGCCTCGAGCTGTACCTCGAGGGCTTCACCCACACCGTCGCCGTCATGCAGACCCGCGACGCCCTCGTCCGGGTCGCCGCGGAGTGCGCCGAGGACCTCGCGGCGGACGGCATCGTGTACGCCGAGGTCCGCTTCGCCCCGGAGCTCCACGTCGAGGGCGGGCTGACCCTCGATGAGGTCGTGGAGGCCGTCCTGGAGGGCTTCCGCGAGGGGAGCGCCGGGCGGTCGATCACCGTCGCCACGCTCGTCACGGCGATGCGGACCGCCGCCCGCTCGCTCGAGATCGCCGAGCTCGCCATCCGCCACCGCGACGAGGGCGTCGTCGGCTTCGACATCGCCGGCCCCGAGAAGGGCTTCCCGCCGACGCGCCATCTCGACGCGTTCCACCACATCGCCCGCGAGAACTTCCACATCACGATCCACGCGGGCGAAAGCTTCGGCCTGCCGTCGATCTGGGAGGCGCTCCAGTGGTGCGGCGCGGAGCGCCTCGGGCACGGGGTGCGCATCGTGGACGACATCCGGGTCACCCCGGAGGGCGCGGTGGAACTCCGAGGACAGTGTCACCCCGCTCATCAGCCGGTTGTCTGTGTTCACCGTGACCCGGAAGGAAAGCTGGCGGAGCAGCCGGATCGGGTGTTCCTCTATCGACGCCGCGGCGCCGGTCTGCAC
>DASVYJ010000092.1:0-37230 GCA_036392215.1 Candidatus Limnocylindrales bacterium
GGAGTCTGGGCCGTGTCTCAGTCCCAGTCTGGGTGATCGTCCTCTCAGACCACCTACCGATCGTCGCCTTGGTGAGCCGTTACCCCACCAACGAGCTAATCGGACGCAGGCCCCTCCCGAAGCGCCTTGCGGCTTTGATGGATCGACCGAACGATCCACCACATGCGGTATTAGCCACCCTTTCGGGCAGTTATTCCCCACTTCGGGGCAGGTCACCTACGCGTTACTCAGCCGTCCGCCACTAGTGACCAGAGCAAGCCCTGGTCACTCGTTCGACTTGCATGTCTCATGCACGCCGCCAGCGTTTATCCTGAGCCAGGATCAAACTCTCCGACAGAACGCACGACCTTGCGGTCGTGACTAACGGTCCGAGGGTTTTCCCGCTCGCATCCTTACCGGATTTCCTGCCACTCTTCAACTGTTAAGGTGCAGCGCTCGCGGGCACGACCGCGAGAGGCGCAACGCCCCAATGATGGGGGCTACGACCCCTCGTGTCAATCGGAGGGCCCGAGGTGGGCCGTCCTGGACGGCCCCGGCGGCGTCCCCTGTCAGGGGGCGCGGGGAGGAATAGTAGCCATGCCCCGTGGGCGTGTCAAACCGCCCCGCGCCGGGGTCGCGCCGGGGTCGCGGCGGGGCGAGCCGGCGGGTCCAACGCTCAGATCGGGCTGCTCTCTACGAGCAGGATGAAGGCGGCCCCGCTCAGCCAGGCGAGCAGGCCCAGCTCGGCCGAGCCGGGCACTCCGAGCGGCCCGACCAGGACGAGGTAGAGGACCAGGCCGACGACGGCCGCGGCGAGCGCCTTCGCCACCCGGAGCAGGATCTCGACGACGAGGTTGCTCACCCGTCCTCCTCAGATCGCCCGCCGGCCCTGGAGGGCGCGGATGAGGGTGATCTCGTCGGCGTACTCCAGGTCGCCGCCGACCGGGATCCCCCGGGCGATGCGGGTCACGCTCGCGACGACGGACTCGAGGCGCTCGGCGAGGTACATCGCGGTGGCCTCGCCCTCCAGCGTCGGGTTGGTGGCCAGGATGACCTCGGCGAAGGGATGGCCATCGCGCTGTGCCTCGTCGGCCCGCCCGAGCAGCTCACGGATGCGGAGGCGCTCCGGGCCGATGCCGTCGATCGGGGAGATGGCGCCATGGAGGACGTGGTAGACGCCGCGGAACTCGGCCGTCCGCTCCAGGGCCAGGACGTCCAGCGGCTCCTCGACGACGCAGAGCCGCGTCCCGTCGCGGCCGGGATCGCGACAGATCGGGCAGAGCGGCGCGTCGCTGATGTTGAAGCAGCGGCCGCAGAAGACGACCTCCTCGCGGACGGCGACGAGGGCGGCGGCAAGCGCGCGCGCCTCGGCCTCGGGTGCGCGGAGCAAATGGTAGGTCAGCCGCTGTGCGGTCTTGGGACCGATGCCGGGCAGGCGGGCGAACGATTCGATGAGGCGGGCGACGGGCTCGATGAGCGGGGTGGGCACGACCGCGGCAGCCTCACATCCCCGGCAGCCGCAGGCCGCCGGTCACGCCCGCCATCTTCTGCTCGGCCAGGTCCCGGGACGCGCGCAGGGCGTCGTTGACCGCGGCGACGACGAGGTCCTGGAGCATCTCGACGTCGGCGGGGTCGACGGCCGACGGATCGATCGTGATCGAGACGACCTCCTGCTTGCCGGTGACTGTCGCGCTGACGACGCCGCCGCCCGCCGAGCCCTCGACGGTGGCCGCCGCGAGCTCCTCCTGGACGCGCAGCATCTGCTGCTGCATCTGCTGGGCCATCCGCTGCAGGTTGGCCATGCTCATGCGGGTCTCCTCAGGTGCTGGCCGCTGCAGCGGCCCGGTGGTCGGAAGTCTGGGCGAAGCGGCGCCGGCGTGCACGCCTCCGCGCGCCTCAGCCGACCTCGCCGACGTCGAGCAGGTCCTCGGCGAAGATGCGGCGGGCCTCGGCGAGCAGGCGGGCGGCCTCAGGGTCCTCGGCGGCCGGCGGGAGCTCCAGGTTGGTGGCGACGCAGCGGACGGCGACCGGGCGGCCGAGGACGTGACCGATGCCCTCCTCGAGATGCGGCCGGCGCTTCTCGGCCACTTCCTTGAAGAAGCTCTGGTCCTCGGGGAAGCCGAGGGTCACCACGTTGCCGTCCACGGCGATGGGCCGGCAGGCGGCGATGAGGGGCTTGGACGGCGGGTGACGGCTGACGATCGTGACGACCTCGGGCCAGCGGGCTCGAAGCTGGGCGAGGACCTCGTCCGCGGCGTCCGGCTGGGCCGCCGACGCAGTCGCCGGCTCGCTCGCAGCAGGGGGCGGGGCGGTACCCGGCGGTGCAGGCGCCGGCGCCGCGGTCGCCGTCTCGCGACGGCGGTGAGCTCCGCCGGCCGACGGCACGGCGACGGGCGGCACCTCCGGCTGACCCTCGGACCCCGCCCGGGCCGGCGTGTCGGCGATCGACGCGGCTCCGGCCTGCGACGGCACGGGGCCATCGGAGGCGGGAGGAGCTGGAGCGGCTGGGCGGAGCTCGGTGGCGGGCGCGATCGACGGCTCGTCGGCGGCAAGGTCTCGCGTGGCCGCGGCGGCGGCCCGTGGCGGACCGGCTGCGGGCGTCGCCGACGGCGGCCCTTCCGTCAGCAGGGCAAGCTCGAGCTGGAGTCGCAGGCCCCCGGGACCGGCTCGCGATGGGTCGAGGCCGGCCAGGCGGCGGGCCGCGGCGGCGAGGGCGGAAGGCCCGACCGCGGCCAGTCCGACGGCGGCGCCGTCGCCCGCGCCGAGGGAGGCCACCAGGATGTCCCGCAGGGCGTCCGTCGCCTGGTCCAGGAAGGACCGCAGGTCGCGGCCGCGCTCCTCGAGCCGATCGAGGGCCTCGATGCCGGCCAGGGCGTCGCCGCGGACGAGCGCGTCGAGGAAGGCCGCGACCGTCTCCGCCTCGGCGAGGCCGAGCAGGTCCCGCACGGCGTCGGCAGTCAGGCACTCCAGCCCGGACGAGAGGAGCTGGTCGAGCATCGATTCGGCGTCGCGCATGCCGCCGGCCGCCAGGCGGGCGACCAGTTCGACCGCCTCGGGCTCGGCAGGGCGAGCGTCCGCCTCGAGGATGCGATCGAGCTTGCCCGCGATCTCGGGGACGGTCAGGCGGCGGAAGTCGAAGCGCTGGACCCGCGACAGGACCGCCGGCCGGATCTGGCTCGGGTCGGTCGTGCAGAACACGAAGACGACGTGCTCGGGCGGCTCCTCGAGCGTCTTGAGCAGGACGTCCCAGCCCTGGGTGATGCGCTGGACCTCGTCGACGATGAAGACCTTGCGCCGGAGGTCGGAGGGCGCGGTGTAGATGCGCGGCAGGAGCTCCCGGATGTCGTCGACCCGGTTGTTCGACGCTGCGTCCATCTCACTCACGTCGAGGGCGCGACCCTCCCGGATGGCGACGCAGCTAAGGCAGGCGTCGCACGGCTCGCCGTCCCGCAGGTCCGTGCAGTTGAGGGCCTTGGCGAGGATCCGGGCGAGCGACGTCTTGCCGGTGCCGCGCGGACCGACGAGCAGGTAGGCGTGAGCGACCCGACCGGTCCGTACGGCATTGCGGAGGGTCTCAACCACCGGCTCCTGGCCGACGATCTGGGCGAACGTCTGGGCCCGCCAGCGACGGTAGAGGGCCTGGTGCGGCGTGGTCGGGATCACGAGGCTCCGCGCTCCGGGGCGGGATTGGGTGTGCCGTGCACCCTCCGTCGATCGAGTCGTACCCGTGCCCACCACCAGGAGCGGCTCGGGCCAGGCCGTTCCGCGGCACCCGGCGAAGATCGTTTAGTGCTGCTTCCTTCCGGACCTGACACGGTTCACGAGTCGCCGCTGCGCGGGACCCGGCCCTCAACGTCACTCGGGGCGGCGGCCTTCGAGAACGAGGACCTCGGGAGGGGATTCAGCCCTGCTGGAGCGGATTGCAGGTTCAGGGCACCGCTAGTTCCCCGCCTAGCACGGCCCGCGAATCATAGCAGGGGCAGCCCGCGGCGCCGATCTCGGCCAAGGCGCCCGCCGCCTCGAGGCGGCGGCCGGCCGAGCGGGCTCAGGGGGCGATGCGGAACGGCAGGAGGATCCGGCCGCCGCCGGCCATCTCGACGAGGAACGTGTACGTCCCGCTCGGCCAGCCTCCCCCGAGCCAACCGGCAAGGCCGCTCGGCGCGGTCGGCGGGAGGAAGAACGCCCCCGAGACGGCGGACCAGGCGACCTGGTCCACGGCGTCACGGACGGCAGGTGCCGGCCCCGCCCGCGTGGCCAGGGCGGGCAGCGGATCGCCGAGCGGCCGCGGGCCGCCGACGCCGAGCAGGGCGACGGAGCTGGGTCGGACGCTCGAGGGCCAGGTCACGGCCACCGCCACCGCGATGGAGTCGGGGTGGTTGAGGGTGACGGGGTCGGCCGCCCCGGCGAGCGTCCAGTCGGCGACCGGGACGACGGTCGACCGACCCGCCACGAGGGCGTCGCGCAGGACCCGTCGCGGGACGTAGGCCGCGGCCACGCCCCACGCGCGGTGCGTGTCAAGCGGGCCGATGAACGAGAGGTCGAGGCCCGAGGGCGTGGCCGGCCCGACGAGCACGGGACCGGGCGCCGCGGCCGATGGCGCGGCGACGACCGGGGATGGCGGGCGAGGGCCGGCGGGCCCCGCCGGCCAGGGCTTCCAGAGCGCTGCGGTCACGAAGGCGAGGCCGACGATGACCGATCCGACCAGTCGGCGGCGCCCGCCGGGTCGGACCGCGGCGACCGCCATGGGCGCGGGCGATCGGGTCGACTCCTCGCCGACCGCCGAGTCCGCCGGCTGCCTGTCGGGCCGCATCATCGCCCTCCAGCGTGTCGCGGCCGCCGGGCGGCCCGCGGCCAGGTACGCCGTGGAGCGTACGCGAGCCCGTCGCAGGCGTCAGGATCGCGGCCCGCAGGGTGGCTCGAGGAGCGATCCGACGGATATCTGGCGGGCCGCGGCCCCGGCGGCCAGGTCGAGACGCGAAGGGGCGAAACGTCCGCGCGGCCACCGCTCCACGGCGGTCGAGGCTGCGTCGTGCGCCGGCGGTTCGCCCGCTACTTGGTGAAGGCGAACGAGGCCAGGACGTACTGCCGGGTCTCGCTCTCCGTGGTGTCGCCAGCGGGTGGCGAGATCCAGTCGGCAACGACGAGGGTCGAGCCGTGGATCACCACGAACGCTGACCCCGCGTACTCCATGCCCGCGTCGTCCTTGAACGTGTATGTGACGACGCGTCCAGCCTCGCCGGCCAGAGAGCCTGCGGCATTCGAGAGGATCGTGGCCTTGAAGTCGGTCTTGAGCATGTAGACGTACGCGGCCGTCGCGCTCGTCACCGTTTCCGAGCCCTTGGCCGCCGCGTACACCCCCAGCTCTTCGTCGTTCGGCCCCTCCAGGTACGTCCAGTCCTTTTCGGGCCTCTCGTCCCAGCCTTGCGGGTGGCCCACGCTGTACCCCGTCGGGGACGCGTACGTCACGAAGATCGGATCAGGCTTGTCGATCTTGGGGGTAACGCCCGGGACGAAGGTGTAGGTCATCGTCCCGGTGACCGTCTTCAGCGCCGCGCCCGTCCCCTGGGTCGCGTCGAGGCGGACCTCCACCGCGACCGGCGTGCCGTCGTCCTTGGCGAACAGAGCGAGCGTGGCCGTCCCGTCGTCGAACCCGAAGTCCTTGGGACCGAGCGTCGTCCCGCTCGGGGCGAGCTTGTGAAGACGCTGGCCTTCCCACGTCACGACGCCCGTGTCGGTGGCCGCCATGATGGCCTTCGTCACGGCCGACCCGCCGGTGCCTGCCGCCTTCTGCTCGTACCAGGGGGCGTCTCCCGCGCGCTTGTAGGCCTTCCCGAGGACAGTCGTCTCCTCGTTCGTCATCTTCTGCTGACCGACACTGACAGTCGTCGTCTCGTAGCTGTCCTGCCCGTTGACGTCGTAGCGTCCGTCGACCGTCGCCGCGACCCCGCCGATGACGAGCTCGGCGGTCATCGTCATCCGCCCTGCCGTCATCGCCTTGAGCTTCGCGACGAGCAGGGCCGCCACATCCGGCGTCGGACTCGGGCTTGCGACACGTGTGGCCGTCGGAGCAGCCGTGGCAGTCGGGCCTCGCGTACCGCTCGCGCCCGCTCCACACGCGGACAGCACGAACACCAGGCCCGCGATCAGGACCAGGACTTCTGCCCGGCAGGATCCTCGTCTCGGGGTGTCCATCGCCGTACTCCCTCGCGGCTCGCCGGTTTCTCCGTGGCGGCATCGGGAGGTCCGAGCCGCGCAGACGGCGGCAGTCGCTGTCGGCGACTCTGGACCGGGGCCGCGGGTGCGCCTATCGGTTGCCCGACATCGCAGCTGTCGGAGCGGCGAACTCGGCGTACCCCGCCATCGCCCGCATCCCATCCACCCATGCGTCCGGAGCATCTCCGACGGGCGTCGGTCGATCGCGGCGGCTCTGGGTGGCAGGAGGCGGCCGGGGGCCAGGCGGAGAGGTCATGGGGCGGACGGGCGGTGGGCCGTGGGCGGCCCGCGGGGAGCGAACGACCTCGCGCGATGGGCGCCGGCGGCGGGAGGCGCGGCGGGACAACGGCCCGCGGCCGCCGTGGCGTGGTCGAGCGTGTGCGGAGGGAGTGGCGGAGAGGGCGGGATTTGAACCCGCGATGGGTTGCCCCATACCGCATTTCCAGTGCGGCGCCCTAGGCCACTAGGCGACCTCTCCGCGGGCGTCGAGGGCCGGCCCGACGAGCCGGCTGCCCGGTCAGGACCGACGCGACGGGGCCGGGCTGGCGGAGAGGGTGGGATTCGAACCCACGGTGCTCATCGCACACCGCTTTTCGAGAGCGGCACCATCAACCACTCGGACACCTCTCCGCGCGAGAGGATACCAGAGCAGGCCGCGCGCTCCGGCCCGCCGAAGCGCCACCGACCGGCCGCAGTGCCGCCGGCGCGGGGGGTGCGCTCAGCGAGGTTCGGCCCCCGTCACGGGCACCCCGCTCCGGGCGAAGAGCTCCTCCGCCTCGTCGCGCCGGATGCCGCTCACGATCTTGAGCCGCCGCGGCAGCGCCTCGTGCTGGGCGAGCTGCAGGACGCTCCCCGCCGCGCCGTCGACGCGGTTCGGCACCGCGTAGACGAGGGCCTCGACATCGCTCTCCAGCAGTGCTCCGACACACATCGGGCAGGGCTCGCGGGTGACGAAGATCGTGGCCTCGCCGAGCCGGGCGTTGCCGAGCCTTCGGGCGGCCTCCCGGAGGGCGACCACCACGGCGTGGGCGGTCGGATCGTTCGACTCGCCGACGCGGTCATGGGCCCGCGCGACCATCGCGTCGTTGACGACCGCGACCGCGGCGTTCGGCGTCTCGCCGCGGCCGAGGGCCAGCTCCGCCTCGGCCAGCGCCTCGCCCATGAACAGCTCGTAGTTCATGGGCCGGATGATACCCGCGCGATCGGCCGGGGACGTCGGCTCAGTGCTCGGCGAGCCCGGACAGGGTGCGGACCGAGCGGGCCAGGGCCGAGACGTCCTCGTCCGCGTGACCCGTCGCGACGAGGCCGGCCTCGAGCTGCGCCGCGAGCCCGGCGATCGGCAGCACGGTGCCGGTCTCACGGGCGAGCTGCAGTGCGATGCCGAGGTCCTTGAGGTGGAGGGCGACCCGGAAGCCGAGCGGGTAGTCGTCGTCGATCATGCGCCGGCTCCGGTTGGCCAGCACCCAGCTCTGGGCCGAGCCGCCGCCGAGGGCCGCCACGAGCGCGTCGGGCTCGAGGCCGGCCTTCAGGGCGAGGACGAGGCCCTCGGCGACCCCGAGGTAGGCGCCGCAGAGGACGACCTGGTTGACGGCCTTCGCCGCCTGGCCGGACCCGACGGGCCCGAGGTGGGTGATGGTCCGGCCGATCGCGGAGAGGACGGGTCGCGCGCGCTCGACCGCGGCAGGCTCGCCGCCGACGAAGACGGTCAGCGTCGCCTGCTGGGCACCCTCCGAGCCACCCGACACGGGCGCGTCGACGAGCTCGACGCCGCGCTCGGCGAGCCGCGCCGCGAAGCCCCGGGTGGCCGACGGCGAGATGGTCGAGCAATCGATGACGAGCATCCCGCGCCGCGCACCCTCGGCGACGCCGTGCTCGCCGAAGAGGACCGCCTCGACGTCCGGCGTATCGGAGACGCAGGTCACGATGACGTCGCTGCCGGCGGCGAGCTCGGCCGGCGAGGCCGCCTCGCGGGCGCCGAGCTCGGTGAGCTTTGCGGCTCGGCCCGCGGTCCGGTTCCATACGGTGAGCGGGAAGCCGGCCCGGGCGAGGTTGGCCGCCATCGCCGCGCCCATCGTCCCGAGACCCACGAAGCCGATCCGCTCCATCGCGTCCTCCGTCCGTCGTCCTGGCGATCGGCGCGGCCGGCCGGCGCCGACCTCGGGCCGGCCTGGCTCGCCCGTCGCGTCCGGCCGATGCTACCCCGCCCGGCCCGCGCACAGCGGCCGACGGTGTCGGCCCGCCGACGGCGGGTTCGGCCTCGCGGCGCTACCGTAGCCCGGTCGTCGGCGGAGACCGGCGAAGGAAGGTCACCGTGGGAATCCCTCGTCCCTGGATCGCGGTCATCGTGCTCGTCGTGGCGACGCTCCTCGCCGGCACGGCCCTGCTCGTCGCCGCACCCGGCGTGCTCGCCCCGGTCGCGTCGCCGACGCCCCGCGTCTCCCCTGCGGGCGAGCTCGCCGCGGCCTCGCCCGGCACGCCCGGCGAGTCGCCCCGAGCCGCCCCGTCGCTGACGTGCGGCCCGTCGAGCCTCGTCGTCGCCCGGCCGTCGCCGAGCGCGGGCGCGAGCGCGCCGCTCTCCCCCCGCCCATCGGCGCCCCCGGGCTTCAGCCTCCGCGTCCCGATCCTGATGTACCACCGCATCGTGCCGCCGGCGGAGGCGGGGAACTCGCTCCCGTCGCTGGTCGTCCCGCCCGAGGTGTTCGCCGCCCAGATGGCGGCCCTCGACGCGGCGGGCTGGCGAACGGTCACCGCCGCCCAGCTGGCGGCCGACCTGGCGGCGGGCCGGGTGCCGGCCGCCCACACCTTCGTCGTGACCTTCGACGACGGCTACGACGACGGGTACCGCTACGCGCTGCCGGTCCTGCAGGCGCATCACTTCGTCGCGACCTACTACATCGTGCCGGGCCGGATCGGGAACCCCATCGTCCTGACGGCCGACCACGTCCGGGCCCTGACCGCCGCGGGCATGGAGATCGGCGATCACACGATGAACCACGTCGACCTGCCCCATCTCACGGGAGCGGCCCTCTCGTACCAGGTGGCCGGCGCGGCCGACCGGATCGCCGCGCTCACCGGGCAGCTGCCGACGACCTTCGCCTACCCGTTCGGCGCAGAGGACCCGGCCGTCGTCCGGCTCGTCGCGAGCTGCGCCTTCCAGCTGGCGGTCACGAACGTCGAGGGAGTGGGCGAGACCTGGGCGGGCCGGTTCCTCGTCCCACGCCTGCGGGTCGGCCCCGGGACGACGCCGGACCAGCTCGTCCGCCTCCTCGCCCCGTACCAGTAGCCGGCCCGGGCCATCCGGGCTCCCCGCCGCTTATCCCGCCCCGAGCAGGAGGCGGAGGTCGGCGACGCGGTCCCGGTCGAGCGCCTCGGGCGCGGTCTGGACGGCACCGACCAGCGCGCGGCCACAGCCGCAGTCGAGGCGCGCCTCCGGCATCGGGTCGGCGGCCAGCCGAGCGACGATCGCCCGTGCCCAGGCCACGTTGGCCCCCAGGTTGGCGACGACCTGGGCGACGGTGACCGCCTCCTCGTCCTCGTGCCAGCAGTCGTAGTCCGTCGCGAAGGCGAGCATCCCATAGCACAGCTCTGCCTCGCGGGCGAGCTTCGCCTCGGGCAGGCCGGTCATCCCGATCACGCTCACGCCCCACGAGCGGTAGAGCAGCGACTCGGCGCGAGTCGAGAACTGCGGACCCTCGATGGCCAGGTACGTCCCGCCGCGGTGGACGCGCCGACGCGGCCGCTGGACGGGGGCGCGGGCGCCCGAGTCCGGGGATCCGCTCGCGGCGTGGCCCGACTGGGACGTCGAAGCGAGGACGGCCTCGGCCTCCGCGGCGAGGCGCGCCGAGAGGACGGGGCAGACCGGGTCCGCGAAGGCGACGTGGGCGACGACACCGCCGCCGAAGAACGTCGCCGGGCGGTCCTTCGTCCGGTCGAGGAACTGGTCCGGGACGACGACGTCGCGGGGCGCGATCGCCTCGCGCATCGAGCCGCAGGCCGAGATCGAGACCACCCGGCCCACGCCGAGCAGGCGGAGCGCGTACAGGTTGGCCCGGTACGGGACCTCGGACGGAAGGAGCCGGTGGCCGCGAGCATGGCGCGGCAGGAAGGCGACCCTGGTCGCGCCCAGGTGGCCGACGACGATGGCATCCGACGGCTGGCCGAACGGCGTCGTCGGACGGACCTCGACGACGTGCTCGAGACCCTCGATGTCGTACAGCCCGGAGCCGCCGATGACGCCGAGCGTCGCGTTCGCCAGCGGCGGCAGGCCCTGACGAGCACGCTCCTCCGCCGCCCGTCGACGCGCCGCGTCGAGATACGCGTCCCCTCCCCCGCCGCCGTCGTGCATGGCCCCATGCTAGTCGCCGCATGGACGGCGCGCGACGCCCCTCGATCGCGGGCGTCGTTCGGTCAGCGGTTCGACGCGGGGTCGACCTCGAGCGCGACGGCCTCTGCCAGCCGCGGTCGGGAACGGAGGTGTGGCGCGCCCGGCGAGACTCGAACTCACGGCCTTCAGGTCCGCAACCTGACGCTCTATCCACTGAGCTACGGGCGCGCGCGACGGAGGGGCTGGCGGAGAGGGAGGGATTCGAACCCTCGAGGCAGGTTACCCCACCTGGCGGTTTAGCAAACCGCTGCACTAGACCGCTATGCGACCTCTCCGTGCAGAGCGGCGCGGATTCTAGCATGCACCCCCGGCCGTCGGCCGCCGGCGCAGGCGCCCGGTCAGCGCGCCGAGGGGTCGCCGATGCGGCCGAGGAACAGGATCGCCCCCGTCGGGACGTCGCGCACCGCGAAGAGGAACGGCCGGTCGGCCGCTACCCTGACCGGCTCCGCTGGCGTCCCCATCGCCTCGAGGGCGACGGCGGTGGCGGCGGACGCTTCGGTCCCCCGTTCGTCCACGTCGATGTTCGCCTGGTGGATGACCTTCGAGATCGAGAGCCGCTCGTCGGCCGTCATCCCCCCGAAGTCCGCGCGGGCCGGGTCGAAGGCGCGCGGCATGCCCATCGCGCCGAGGGCAGCGGCGAGATCGACCTGCGTCTCGGTCCCGAAGCGAGGCAGCGCCAGCTGGACCTCGCGCGGGCCGAGGGCGGCCACGATCGCGGCGAAGCGGGCGCCATCGAGCGTCCGCTCGAAGCCGGCCAGGTCGTCGGGCACGACGAGCGTCATGGCCAGCGATCCACCGGCGTACGCCAGCTCCACCGCCTGCCAGCCATCGCCCGCCGCGTATGCCAGCTGCCGCGTGGCGCGCATCGTCGGCACCTGGACCGTCGAGCCGTCCGCGCGCCGGAACGGGGCGTCGGCCGTCTCGCCCGGGACGAACGGCATCGCCCAGGGGGCCGTGAGGTAGATCGCGTCGACCAGCACGAGCCGGGTCAGGGCATCCAGGGCTCCCGCGCCGAGGAGCTCCGGGATCCGGCCCTCCGTCCGGTCCGCGACCCAGGCGTCGATGGCGCGCCGCGCCGCCTCGGGATCGGCCCGGTAGTCGACGAGCCGCACGCCGGCCCCGAAACGCGCCGCGAGTGCCTCCAGGAACGCGCTGGCCCAGTGCTCGTCGCGCTGGGCGAACGGCGCGTTGGCGATCCGCAGCGCGACCTCGACCTGGTGGCCCGTGACATCGGGGAAGGTGCCGCTCCGCGCAGCCAGCGCAGCGTCGAGGGCGTTGAGGGCCGCCGCCTGGTCGAGCCCCGTCGCGTGGAGGACCGCGTCCATCTGGCTCGCCGTCTCGCCCCGGGCGCCGAGGCGGGCCATCGCGAGGGCCAGCACCACGCTGGTCGGCGAGACCACGACGTTGCGGCCGGGCGCGGCGAGGCGGCGGTAGAGGTCGAAGCCGAAGGCGTCGACGGCGCTCGCCGCGGCCGCTGCGGCCGAGGGGTCGGCCGACGCCCGCGGGACGGCGGCGGCGGCGAGCTCCGGCGGGGCGCTGCCGGCGGAGCAGGCGGCCGGGGCGAGGCTGACCACGACGAGCAGGGCGGCGAGCTGTCGATGCATGGCGCCCTGACGGCTGGGGCCGCGCGACGGTTGCCTGCGCCCGCTCGGACTCCCGACGCGCACGATTGACAGGCGGGGCCGCGAGCGGGTACTGTCGGCGGACCGATGGGCCACCAGTTCTTCTTTTACCGCAGCCCGGCATGACCGTTCCCGGAGCCTAGACCCGGGAGCGCGGGTCATGTCGGGGTGAAGCAGAGGTCGAACCTCTGCTTTTTTGTTGCCCCGGACCCACGCCCGCTCGGGCCAGCGCCGGCCAGTCCAGGAAGGATCCGATCCAGATGTTCGTCGTGATGGCGGTCGGCGCGACCGACGAGGAGATCATCGGCGTCAAGAGCCACATCCTGGCCGAGGGCCTGACGCCGCACGACAACCGAGGCGCCGAGCGGGTCGTCATCGCCGTCGTCGGCGAGGTGGGGCCGCGCAAGGAGCTGCTGATGAGCCGCCTGGCCTCGCTGCCGGGCGTGGAGACGGTCACGCCGATCAGTCGGCCGTTCAAGCTGACCTCGCGCGAGTTCCATCCCGAGGACACGGTCATCAGGGTCCTCGACGCGATCGTCGGCGACGGGACACTGACGATCATGGCGGGACCCTGCTCGATCGAGAGCCGCGAGCAGCTGCTCGAGACCGCCGAGGCCGTCTCGGCGGCTGGCGCCACGGTCCTGCGGGGCGGCGCCTACAAGCCGCGGACCAGCCCCTACTCGTTCCAGGGCCTGGGCGTGGAGGGGTTGCGGTACCTCGCCGAGGCGCGCGAGCGGACGGGCCTGCCGGTCATCACCGAGGTGATGGAGCCGAGCCAGGTCGAGGTCGTCGCCGACTACGCCGACGTCCTCCAGGTCGGGACGCGGAACATGCAGAACTACCCGCTCCTCACCGCCGTCGGCCGGGCCGGGCGCCCCGTGATGCTGAAGCGCGGCTTCAGCGCCACGATCGAGGAGTGGCTGATGGCGGCCGAGTACATCGTCTCGTCCGGCAACCCCAACGTCATCCTCTGCGAGCGCGGCATCCGGACCTTCGAGACGTACACCCGCAACACGCTGGACCTGGCGGCCGTCCCCCTCCTCCACCACCTGACGCATCTCCCGGTGATCGTCGACCCATCCCATGCGACGGGCAAGCGCTGGCTGGTCAAGCCGATGGCCCTCGCGGCGGTCGCCGCCGGTGCCCACGGGGTGATGGTCGAGGTCCATCCGCGGCCCGACACGGCGCTCTCCGACGGCGACCAATCGCTCACCCCCGACCAGTTCGCCTCGCTCGCCGCCGCGCTCCGGACGATCCACGAGGAGACCCGCGACCTGCAGGGCGACCCGGTCGCCGGCGAGGCCGTCGTCCTGCCGGGGGCGGGCGGCAGCCTCAGCAAGCACTGAGCGCGGCCGTGGCCACGCCCTCCGGGGCCACGCCCGCGGGTGCGCAGCGCGTCCTGCCCGCGGCGCGGCTCCGCGGCGAGCCGGCCCTGCCCGGCGACAAGTCGATCAGTCACCGGGCCCTGCTCCTGGCGGCGCTCGCCGCCGGCGAGAGCCGGATCGGCGGGGCGGGCGACGGGCGCGACGTGCGGGCGACGGCGGACCTCATCCGGGCGCTCGGGGCCTCGGTCGAGCGGCTGGCCGGCCCAGCGCCGGACGGGGAGACCGCACCCGCGGACGCCGGCGAGGAGCGCCTGCGGGTCGACTACGTCGTCCGCTCGCCGGGCGTCGACGCGCTCCGGGAGCCGACCGGGGTCGTCGACTGCCGCAACTCGGGGACGACGCTCCGGCTGGGCGCGGGCGTGCTCGCCGGCCTGCCCGGCTTCGCCGTCCTGGACGGCGACGATTCGTTGCGCCAGCGTCCGGTCGCCCGTATCATCGAGCCGCTGCGCTCGATGGGCGCGGTGCTCCATGCCCGTCGGCGCGATTCCCTCCCACCCCTGGCGGTCGTCGGCCGTCCGGTGCTGCGGGCCATCGACGTCGCGACGCCGGTCCCAAGCGCGCAGGTCAAGTCGGCCATCCTGCTGGCCGGGCTGCGGGCGGCGGGCCGCACCACCGTCCGGGAGGCGGTCGCCACCCGCGACCACACCGAGCGGATGCTGCGGGCACGCGGGGTCGCGGTGGTCCGCGACGATGCGACCGAACGTGGAGGTGGCGGGGTGGCCTGGAGCGTGGAAGGAGGAGGCGTCGTGGCAGCCGTGGCCGAACGCGTGCCCGGCGACCCGTCGGCGGCCGCCTTCTGGCTCGTCGCCGGCGCCGTCCATCCGGATGCCCGCCTGACCCTTCGGGACGTCGGCGTGAACCCGACCCGCCGGGCGGTCCTCGATCTGCTCACGGCGATGGGCGCGCGGATCGACGAGGCGACGACCCGAGCCGACGACGGCGTCGGCGAGCCGCTCGCCGACCTGACCGTGGAGACGAGCGAGCTGCGGGCGATCGACCTCGGACCGGCGGACGTCGCCGCCGCCATCGACGAGATCCCGGTGCTCTGCCTGGCCGCGTCCCAGGCTCGCGGCACCACCAGGATCCGCGGCGCGGGCGAGCTGCGGCACAAGGAATCCGATCGGCTCGCCGGGATCGCCAAGGGGCTGACCGCGCTCGGGGCGGATCTGCGCCTGGAGGGCGACGACCTGACCATCTGCGGTCCGACGCCGCTCCACGGCGCGGCCGTGCCGACCCTCGGCGACCACCGCCTGGCGATGACCTTCGCCGTCGCCGGACTCCTGGCCGACGGCGCCACGACCGTCCTCGACGCCGACAGCGCGGCCGTCTCCTATCCCGGCTTCTTCGCTGCACTCGAAAGGGTCCGAGCATGACCAAGCGGGTCGTCCTTCTCGGCCATCCGGTGGCCCACTCCTTCTCCGGGGCCATGCACCAGGCGGCCTTCGACGCCCTCGGCATCGACGCCCGCTACGAGCTGTGGGACCGACCCCCGCTCGAGCTGGCCGCGGCGGTCGCCGAGCTGCGCGGCGACGACTTCCTCGGGGCGAACGTGACGATCCCCCACAAGGAGCGGGTCGTGCCGCTCATCGACCGGCTGACCGAGGAGGCGCAGGTCACCGGGGCGGTCAACACCATCACCCGCGAGGGCAAGCGGCTGGTCGGCCACAACACCGACGTGACCGGGTTCCGGGCCGCCCTGGACAAGCTCGTCGGGCGGCAGAAGATGCCGCGCCACGCGGTCATCCTCGGGGCGGGCGGCGCGGCGCGGGCAGTCGTCAGCGGCCTCATCGCCGAGGGCTTCCAGCGGGTCATCGTCTTCAACCGCCACCTCCACCGCGGCGAGGGCATGGTCCGCCACTTCGGCCGGAGCGCGGCGCACATGGAGCTGCGGGCGATGCCCTGGCACGAGTCGGTCATCGAGGCCGAGCTCGCCAAGACGAAGCTGCTGGTCAACGCGACGGCGGTCGGCCAGCTCGACGGGATGAGCCCGGTCCCGGCCGAGCTGCTGCCGCCGGACCTGCTCGTCCTCGACCTGACCTACAACCCGCCCGAGACGCAGCTCCTCCGCGACGCGCGCGCGGCGGGCGACGCGGTGCTGAACGGCGAGCTGATGCTGCTCCATCAGGGCGCGGCCTCGTTCCAGCTCTGGACGGGCCAGCCGGCGCCGCTGGAAGTGATGGAGCGCGAGCTGGCCGCGGCCCGCGAACGCGGCGTCGAGTCGCCGACGGCAGACGGCGACGCCGCGGACACGGCGGGCGATGCCGCCGGCGACGCCGCGGGCGCCGGGAGCGCCTCCGGGGCGGCCGGATGACGTGGGCTCGCTCCGCTTCCTGACCGCCGGGGAATCGCACGGCCCGACGCTCGCCGCGGTCCTCGAGGGCGTACCGGCCGGCCTGACCCTCACCGCGGACGGCATCGCGCTCGACCTGGCCCGTCGCCAGCGCGGCTACGGCCGCGGCGCGCGGCAGGTCATCGAGCAGGACCGGGCCGAGATCCTCGCCGGCGTCCGCCACGGCCGGACCCTCGGCTCGCCGATCCTCCTGCTCGTCCGGAACCGCGACTGGGAGCACTGGACGCGGGTGATGCAGGTCGAGCCGCTCGACGACGAGCAGGCGGCCGAGCTGCTGGCCAGGGCGGCTGGCGGCGACCGGCGGGCGACGCCGGTGACGCGCGTCCGGCCCGGCCACGCCGACCTGGCCGGAGCCCTCAAGTACGGCTTCCGCGACGTCCGTGACGTGCTCGAGCGGGCGTCCGCCCGGGAGACCGCGGCGCGCGTCGCGGCCGGAGCCGTGGCCCGCGCCCTGCTCGCCGAGCTCGGGATCGAGGCCTGGTCGTTCACGGCCGAGGTCGGCGGCGTCGCCGTCGACCCCGCTGCCTGCACCCGCTCCCGTGACGAGGCCGAGGCGAGCCCGCTGCGCTGCCCCGATCCCGACGCGGAGACGCGGATGATCGCCCGCATCGACGAGGCCCGCTCCCACGGGGACACGGTCGGCGGCGTCTTCGAGGTCGTCGTGCGGGGTGTTCCGGTCGGCCTGGGCAGCTACGTCCACTGGGACCGCCGCCTCGACGCGGCCCTGGCCGGCGCCGTCATGAGCATCCAGATCGTCAAGGGCGTCGAGTTCGGCCTCGGCTTCGAGCAGACGCGCCGCTTCGGCTCCGCTGTCCACGACGTCATCCTGGGTCGCGATGCCACCGGCGGCTGGCTGCACCGGACCAACAACGCGGGCGGACTCACCGGGGGCGTCACGAACGGCGAGCCGCTCGTCGTCCGCGGCGCGGTCAAGCCCATCTCCACCCTGGCCCGGCCACTCCCCTCGGCGGACCTCGTGACGGGAGAGCCCGTCGAGCAGGCTCACTACGAGCGGAGCGACATCAGCGTCGTCCCGGCCGCCGGCGTCGTCGCCGAGGCGATGGTCCTGCTCGTCCTCGCAGACGCCGTCCTGGCCAAGTTCGGCGGCGATTCGCTGGCCGAGCTTCAGGACAACGTGGGCCGCTACCGCGAGCGGATCAGCCGTGCCCCCGACGCCCGTCGCGGGACCGACGGTCCCCCGTCGCCCGCGGACGACGTCGCAGCCGCCGAGGCCGGCTCGGGCGGCGACGACTAGCCATGGACCTCGTCCTGGTCGGCCTGCCGGGCAGCGGCAAGAGCGTCGTCGGTCGCCGCTTCGCCCAGCGCCACGGCGCCGCCTTCCTGGACCTCGACGAGCTCGTCGAGCGGCTCGCCGGCCGGCCCATCCCGGCTATCTTCGAGGAGGAGGGCGAGGCCGGCTTCCGGGCCCTGGAGCGGCGCGTCGTCGCCGGGCTCGGGCCCGCCGACGCGGATCCGACCGTCCGGCGGGTGATCGCCGCCGGCGGCGGCACCCCCGTCGATCCCCGCAACCGCTGGTTCCTCTACCGCGGCCGCGTCGTCGCCTGGCTCGATGGCCCGCCGGAGGTGCTCGCCCAGCGCCTGCGCCGCAGCGTCCACGTCCGGCCGCTGGTGGCCGGGCGCGACCCCATCGGCACCGTCCGCCAGCTGGCCGCCTCGCGGCGCCGCTTCTACGCCCCGGCGGTCCACCTCAACGCGCTCGGCCAGGTCCAGGCCATCCTCCGCTCGCTCGAGGAGGCGGTCGCGGGCGGTCCGCCCGCCGGGACGGTGCTGCTCGAGGCCGAGACCCCGATCGGGACGCTGCAGCTCGGGTCCGGCAACGTCGTGACGGGCGTCCTGGCCGCCCTCGGCCGCCTCGAGGCCCGCCGGGCCATCCTCGTCTCGGAGCCCGGGGCATGGGCCGCGGTCGGCGAGGACCTCGCCTCCCGCCTCGCCGTGGACGGCGTCGCGGTGGACCACGTCCTGCTGCCGCAGGGCGAGGACGCGAAGCGCCTCTCGGTCGTCGAGGAGGCCGCGCGCAGTCTCGCCCGCCTCCGCGTCGAGCGCGGTGAGCCCATCGTCGCGGTGGGCGGCGGCGCGCTCGGCGACCCGGCCGGCTTCCTGGCCGCGACATACCTTCGGGGTGTGCCCCTCGTCCACGTCCCGACGACGCTGCTCGCCCAGGTCGACTCGGCCATCGGCGGCAAGACGGGCGTCGACCTGCCCGAGGGCAAGAACCTCGTGGGCGCCTTCTACCAGCCCGCGGCCATCGTCGTCGACGTCGCCGTCCTCGCCTCGCAGCTGGAGCGGCAGCGCCGCGCAGCGCTCGGCGAGGCGGTCAAGATGGCGCTCCTGGGCGACGAGCGGCTGTTCGAGCTGCTCGAGACGGCCGGTCCGGCGATCGCCGCGGGCGAGCCCAGCGCGGTCGAGTCGGGCGCCGTCGCCGAGCTCGTCGAGCGCTGCGCCTGGGCGAAGGTCGAGGTCGTCCTGGCCGATGAGCGCGAGCTGGGCGGGCGGATCACGCTCAACCTCGGCCACTCGCTGGGCCACGCCATCGAGGCCGCGGCCGGCTACCGTGACCTGCTCCACGGCGAGGCCGTCGCCCACGGCCTGCGGGGCGCGGTCGGCGTCGGCCTGGCCCTCGGCCTGACCCCGCCCGAACGGGCGGCGCGGGCGCTCGAACTCCTCGATGCGCTCGGCCTGGCGGTCCAGCCACCCGCCGTCGACCCGGCCGCCGTGCGGGCCCACCTCGGCGTGGACAAGAAGCACGCCGGCGGTCGCCTCCGTTGGGTCCTGCCGGTCGCGAGCGGCGTCGTCGTGCGGAGCGACGTCCCGGACGGCGCCGTCGAGGCGGGTCTGCGGGCGGCGCTGGCGGGCTCGCCGCGGGCGGCCGCGCGATGACGGCGGCGGCGCGATGACGCGCGTCCTGGTCGTGAACGGGCCGAATCTCGACCTGCTCGGGACGCGCGAACCGGCGATCTACGGGCCCACGACGCTGGCCGAGCTCGACGGCCTCATCCGGGAGCGGGCGGCCGAGCTGGGGCTCGCCGTCGAGTGCTTCCAGTCGAACCACGAGGGCATCCTCATCGACCGGCTCCACCGCCGCGACTTCGACGTGGCGATCGTCAACGCGGCCGGTCTGACCCACACGAGCGTCTCCCTGCGCGACTGCCTCCTCGCCATCGAGCGGCCGTTCGTCGAGGTCCACCTCTCCGACCCGGCGACGCGGGAGCCGTTCCGCCAGGTCAACTTCCTGCACGACATCGCGGCCCGTTCCATCGTCGGTCAGGGGCCCCGGGGCTACCTGCTGGCGCTCGAGGCGATCGCTGCCGGACTGAGTGGCCCGGGCGAGCGGCCGGACGACGCCGGGCACCCATCGTCGGGATCCGGCCATGGCTGAGGGCCGCGGTCGAGCGGGCCGAGGACCGGGCCGGGAGCTCCGGGCAGCCGAGACGCCCGAGCTGCGCCGGCTGCGGCGCCGGATCGATGCGCTCGACCAACGGATCGTCGCCCTCCTCAACGAGCGGACGGCGCTGGGGCTCGAGACCGCCGCCGCGAAGGTCATGGCCGGGCGTCGGACGCTGCGCGACCCGGAGCGCGAGCGCGAGGTGCTGATGCGCGTCGCCCTCGCCAACCGCGGGCCGCTGCCGCAGGCGGAGCTGCTGGCGCTCTACCGGCGGCTGATGGCCGTCACCAGGGAGCTCGAGGCACGCCAGCGGGCCGTCGAGAACCGGGCGGCCGAGAACGGAGCCGTCGAGAACGGAGCGGGCGCGGCCGGAGCGGGCGACGACGGCGGAACGACGGACGGTGGGGGCCCCGAGCCGCGCCGCTCAGTTCGCGAGCCAGGCCGTGCCGACGACGGGCGCCGTCGCGCCGATGACCGGCGCGGTCGCCCCGACCCCGGGGTGGACGAGTAGGAGCAGCAGGGCGAGGCCCAGCGCGAGCAGGAGCATCGTCAGCAGTCCGGGCCGGTGCCGGGCGGATCCGCCCGGCAGAACGGCGGCACCGGCGGCTCGTGCCAGCTCCCGGGTCTCGCGGGGAGCGCGCGTCTGCCGCCAGCGGGCCAGGAGATCGCTCCACGCACCCATGGCACACCTCCGCCCCGGAGGCTACTACGCGGGGCCAAGAGGCGGCGGGCCCTCCCGGCGGGCTCGGCACCGCGCCGCGTCAGCAGGCCAGGTCGCCGTCGAAGGCCGCGGCGCCGAACTGGACGAGGCTGACCGCCCCGCCGGTGAAGGCGTAGCTCGAGCTGCAGTACCCGCTCGCCGCGGTGGCCGAGCCCGCCGTCGCGTACCAGACCGGGCTCTGGGGGCGGTAGGCGCTGCCGACGATCACGCCCCACTGGGAGGTCGTGCTGTACACGCCGGCCTTGACGGCCGCGCCCGCGACCTGCTGGCCCGCCAGGAAGTCGAGGGCGCCCTGGACGACCCGCGCGTTCGCGCTGAGGTTCGACGTCCAGCTGTTGGTCGTTTCGACGTCGAGCCACCACTGTGCGCTCGAGGCGCCCGACGACACGGCGTACGACCAGGCGTCCTGGGCGGCGTTCCAGCCGTAGTTGTAGGAGACGCACAGCTTGTCGCCGCGGCGGCACGTCCCGGCGGGGCCGGTCGAGCCGCGGGAGGCGGTCGAGCCGACGGGCGCGTTCAGGTTCAGGTAGAGCCCGTAGCCGGGATGAGCCGCCGCCCAGCCGACCTCGGAGGCGAGGCAGCCGTTGTGGGTGAAGGCCCGCCCGCCCGTGACGCCGACGATGGCGATGTCGAAGGACCCGCTCGGATAGGCCGCGCCGCATTGGGGCCACGAGATGTCGTAGCCGGTCTGGCCGCCGCTGTAGGCGGCCGCGGGGACGGACGTCAGGGCGAGGGCGGCGAGGACGAAGACGAGCGAGGCGGCGAGGCGGCGGCGCACGGGGACCCCTTCGGCGGTGACGATCCTGGGGGCTCCGGGATGGTCGCACGGACGGCCGATCCTCGCAAGACCGTCGTCATCCGGCGCCGCCGCGTATCGGCGACGTTGCGCAGCCCGGTCGGCGGCCGTCCCGAGGCGACGCGTCAGCGCGCGGTCGCGGCTCGCAGCTCCTCCACGCGACGGGCCAGCGCGACGACGTCGCGACCGCCGGGCCCGAGGGCGTCGACGAGGGCCGAGGCGACGATGACGCCGTCGGCTCCTGCCCGGACGAGCGCTCGGACGTGGGCCGGCCGACTCACGCCGAAGCCCACGGCGACCGGGACCGGCGAGACCGCGCGGACGTCGGCGACGAGGCGGGCGACCGTGCGCGGCAGCGAACGGCGGGCGCCCGTGACGCCGACGAGCGACACGCAGTAGAGGAACCCGGCCGTTCGGGCGGCGACGGCGGCGCGACGTCCCGGGGACGTCGTCGGCGCGACGAGGTAGACGACGGCCAGGCCCGCGTCGCGGGCGACGGCCTCGAACGGGCCGCCCTCGTCCGGCGTCAGGTCGGCGACGATCGTGCCCGATGCCCCCGCCGCCGCGAGCCGCCGTGCCGCCGTGCGTCCATCCCCCCCGCCGATGAGCTGGTTCGCGTAGCCCATCGCGACGAGCGGCAGGTCCGGCCGCGCGGCCGCGATCCGCGCCACGAGCTCGAGCGCGCCGACGAACGTCGCCCCGGACCGCAGCGCGGCCGTCGTCGCCCGCTGGAGCGTGGTCCCGTCGGCGAGCGGGTCCGAGTACGGGAGCCCGATCTCGAGCAGGTCGGCGCCCCCGTCCGCGGCAGCGAGGGCGATCCGGAACGACGTCTCGGCGTCGGGATACCCGGCGACCACGTACGGCACGAGCGCCGCTCGCGCGTCGTCGGCCGCGGCCCGGAAGGCGGCCGCGATCCGGCGGGCGCCGAGCGTGTCGCCGCCGGGGAGCCGTCCGACGCCGTCGCCGGCCGTCCGCTCCGGTGCGCCGAGGCCGCTCGTCATCGCTCGGCTCCCGCGGCCCGGGAGGCCGGGGCGGGCGCCGCCGGATCGGCCAGGGCGGCCAGGTCCTTGTCGCCCCGGCCGGAGAGCCCGACCAGCACGACCGCCTCATCGGGGAGGCCGCCGGATCCCTGGCCGTCGGCGGCCGCGCCGTCCGCGCGACCGCGCTGCCCGAGGCGGACCAGCAGCCGCGGCAGCACGGCCAGCGCGTGGGCCGGCTCGAGCGCCGGCAGGATGCCCTCGGTCCGAGCCAGCCAGCGGACAGCCTCGAGCGCCTCGCCGTCCGTGGCCGCCTCCACCGCGAGCCGGCCAGCCGTCATCAGCGCCGCCAGCTGCGGCCCGATACCCGGGTAGTCGAGCCCGGCCGAGATGGAGACCGCCTCGACTACCTGGCCGTCGGCATCCTGGAGCATCATCGAGCGCGAGCCGTGGAGGATGCCCGGCGTCCCGCCGAGCAGGGCCGCCGCGTGCCGGCCCGTCTCGAGTCCCTCGCCCGCCGCCTCGGCCGCCCCGAGGCGGACGCTGGGCTCGCCGATGAACCGGCTCAGCAGGCCGAGCGCGTTCGAACCGCCGCCGACGCAGGCGAGGGCGAGGTCGGGCAGCCGTCCCTCGGCCGCCTCCAGCTGGACCGCGGCCTCGTCGCCGATCACGCGCTGGAGGTCGCGCACGATCGTCGGGTACGGATGCGGGCCCATCGCCGAGCCGAGGACGTAGTGGGTGGTCTCGACGTTGGTCACCCAGTCGCGCATCGCCTCGTTCACGGCGTCCTTGAGCGTCGCCGTACCAGAGTGGACCGCCCGCACTTCCGCGCCGAGCGCTTCCATGCGCAGGACGTTGGGCGCCTGGCGGCGGATGTCCTCCGCGCCCATGTAGACGACGCAGGGCAGGCCGAGCAGGGCACAGGCGGTGGCCGTCGCGACACCGTGCTGGCCGGCACCGGTCTCGGCGATGACCCGCGTCTTGCCAAGACGACGCGTCAGGAGCGCCTGGCCGAGGGCGTTGTTGATCTTGTGGGCGCCGGTGTGGGCGAGGTCCTCGCGCTTGAGGTAGAGCCGGAGCCGGTCCGGGAGGGTGGCCGTCGGGTCGAGGCCGGCGGCCCGGGCAAGGGTCGCCGCCCGGGCGAGCGTCTCCGCGGCGAGCCGGTCGGCGCGATAGAGCGGCGTCGGCCTGCCAGCGTAGTGACGTAGTAACACGCTGAAACGCGACCAGAAGACCGGGTCGTGCCGGACGTCGAGCCAGGCCGCCTCGAGGGCCTCGAGCGCGGCGACGAGCGTCTCCGGGACATAGCGCCCCCCGAACTCGCGATCGAGCCCCCAGCGACCGTGGTCGTCGGCCTCGAGCAGGCCCGCCGCGACGGGCGTCGGGCGGGCGGCGACATGCGGCCGGTCGGCCCTGGCGGCGCGGGCACGCTTCACGAACAGCGCCACCCGGAGCGCGTCCTTGCGCGGCCGCTCCCCGGGGACGCGGGGCACCTCGACGCCGGAGGCGACGTCCACGCCGACCGCGGGCACGGCCAGGACGGCCTCGGCGACGGACGATGCGTCGAGGCCGCCGGCGAGGACGACGGGCACCTCGCGGGCGACGGCCGCCGCGAGCTCGGCCGGAAGGCGGCGCCCGGTACCGCCCGGGTGCGGGCCTCCGGCAACGTCCAGCATGATCCGCTCTGCGCCGGCGGCGAGCCACTCGCCGGCCTGCTCGACGGTCCGGGCGGCCACGCCTGCGTCGACCGCGCCGGAGGCCGATGCGTCGCCGACGGCGGGGAGGGCCAGCACCTTCCAGACCGGGCGCCGGGCGTCGGCCAGTCGCTCCAGCGGCTCCTGGCCGGACAACTGGACGGCGTCGGGCTCGATCGCGGCCACGATCCGGCCGAGGTCCGCGGCGGTCGCGTCCGCGGTGACGGCGACGATCCGCGGCCGGCTCGCGGCCGGCCCGGCGCCGCGGACCAGCGCCGCCAGGTGCGCGGCCTCGCCGAGGGTCAGCTCGCGGGGCGTGCCCGGCACGAGGTTCAGGCCGACGGCGTCGGCCCCGGCGCGGACCGCGGCGAGCGCGCCCTGTTCGTCGGTCAGGCCGCAGATCTTGACGAGCGGGCCGCGAGCAGCGGCCACGGGATCGGCAGGTGGCTGGCCGGCCTCGACGTAGGCCCGCGCCGCGGCACACGGATCGGCGGCCCGCATGAGCGCCTCGCCGACGAGGGCGGCATCGAATCCCGCCGCCCGCCAGTCGCTGACCCTGGCCGGCTCCCGGACCCCGGACTCGGCCACGACGAGCCGGTCATCGGGCACGAGCCGGCGCAGGCGGAGGGCCCGCTCCGGATCGACCTCGAGCGTCCGCAGGTCGCGGTTGTTGAGGCCGACCAGCCGGGCCGGCGTCGCGAGCGCGGCCTCGAGCTCTCGTTCGTCGTGCGCCTCGACGAGCGGCTCGAGGCCCAGATCGAGCGCCCGCCGCGCGAGGTCGGCGAGGCGGCGGGCGGGATGCAGCGAGGCGAGCAGGAGGACGAGGTCGGCCCCGGCGGCGCGCAGCAGCGGCAGCTGCCGGGGATCGACCACGAACTCCTTGGCCAGGACCGGCAGGCCGACGGCGGCCCGGACGGCGCGGAGGTCGTCGAGCGAGCCGCCGAACCAGTGCGGCTCGCAGAGGACCGAGACGGCCGCGCCGCCCCCGGCCTCGTAGGCGCGTGCCTGGACGCGCGGATCGGCCGCGGCGGCGATGTCGCCGGCCGAGGGCGAGCGCCGCTTGACCTCGGCGACCAGGTGGCAGCCAGGCTCGGCGAGGCGTTCGACGACCGGGCGCGGCGGCGCGGCCGCGGCCGCGTGGCGGGCGAGCTCGGCGTACGTCGCGTCACCCAGCTCCGCGCGGAGGTCGGCCAGGCGGCGGGCCGCGATCTCCCCGACGACGCCGCGGCGACCGCGACGGCGGGGACCGTCCCCGGCGCGGGCGACGCGAGCGCCGCCGCGGCCAGCGGACGGACGGACGGCGGAGCGCGGGGCGGTGAGGGTCATGCCGGCGTCGCCTCCAGGCTCGGGACGGGTCGGACGCGGAGTCGGGCGAGGAGCGCGGCGGCGCGGCCGTCGTCGATGGTCGCGGCCGCGAGGTCGACGCCGTCGCGAAGGTCGGGGACGCGGGCCGCCACGACGAGTGCCGCGGCGGCGTTCAGGAGGACGACGTCGCGACGCGGCCCGCGCTCGCCGGCGAGGACCGCCTCGACCAGCGCCGCGTTCTCGGCCGGGGCGCCGCCTGCCAGCGCCGCCGTCGGCGCCGGCCCGAGGCCGAGGTCGGCCGCCCGGACATCGCGCCGCTCGACGCCGGCCGGGGAGACGTCGTACAGGACCCCGGAACCGTCGAGCGGGAGCTCGTCGAGGCCGGCGCCGTGGACGACGAAGGCCCGCTCGGTGCCGAGCAGCTGGAGGACCGCGGCCAGCCGCGGCGCCGCGGCCGCGTCCCCCACCCCGACGACCTGGCGGGTCGCGCCGGCCGGATTCGTGAGCGGGCCGAGCAGGTTGAACGCGGTCCGGACGCCGATCTCGCGGCGCGTCGGGCCGGCGTGGCGCATCGCCGGGTGGAAGCCGAGCGCGAAGAGGAAGGCGAAGCCCGTCTCGCGCAGGGCCCGGGCCGCCTCGTCGGGCCCGAGGTCGGTCGGGACGCCGAGCGCCTCGAGCACATCGGCGGAGCCGGATGCCGAGGTGATGGCGCGGTTGCCGTGCTTGGCGACCGGCACGCCGGCGGCCGCGACGACGAGCGCGGCGGTCGTGGAGATGTTGAACGTCCGGCTGCCATCGCCGCCCGTCCCGCACGTGTCGATCGTGCCGGCGGGGGCGTCGACCCGGAGGACGCGCTCGCGCATCGCGGCCGCGAAGCCCGCCAGCTCGGCCGTCGTCTCGCCGCGCATCCGGAGCGCGACGAGGAGGGCGGCGAGCTGCGATGGGGTGGCCTCGCCGTCCATGACGGCGCCCATCGCTCCCCGGGCCTCGTCGAGCGAGAGCGAGCCACCCTCCACGACGGTCGACAGCGCACGGCGCACGGTCTCGCTCATCGGAGCACCTCGCTCGGTGACGCGGGCGACGTCGTCCTGCCGGCGGCGTCGCTCGGACTGGTCGGGGACACCGCCGCGGCGGCGACGGGGGTCGTGACCGATCGGCTGACGCGGTCCGGGGACGTGGGCACGTCGGGCGCGTCCGCGCCGCCGAGCCCCTGCGTCGCGAAGGAGCCGGCCGCCGCGTCGAGCCGGGCGGCGTCGCCCTCCCCCGCCAGACGCAGGAAGTTCGCCAGGATGCGCGGGCCGTCGGGCGTGAGCACGGATTCGGGGTGGAACTGGACGCCCTCGAGCGGCAGCGACGCGTGGCGGATGCCCATGACGACGTCGTCGCCGTCCGTCCGCGCGCTGACGCGCAGGACCGCCGGCAGGGTCGCCGGCTCGACCGCCAGGGAATGGTAGCGGGCCGCCGGGAACGGGGATGGCAGCCCGGCGAACAGGCCCGCCCCGTCGTGGCGGACGGCCGACGCCTCGCCGTGGACGAGCGTCGGGGCGCGTCCGATCGTCGCCCCGAAGGCGGCGGCGAGGGACTGCATGCCGAGGCAGACCCCGAGGAGCGGGATCGAGCGCTCGGCCGCGAAGCGGACCGCGGCGACCGAGACGCCAGCCGAGTCGGGATCGCCGGGGCCGGGCGAGATGACGATGCCGCGGAGCGCGGCCGCGCCGTCGTCGGCGAGTGCGGCGAGGCCGGCCGGGTCGAGCGCATCGTTGCGCGCGACGCGGACCTCCGCGCCTGCCGCCTCGAAGGCCTGGACGAGGTTGAAGGTGAAGGAGTCGAAGTTGTCGACGACGAGGATCACGCGCGCCCCCCGGCGACGAGGTCCTCGGGCGCCTGCCCGAGCCCGCCGCCCGCCCGATCGTCCGGCTCGCCGGCCGACGACCGGCCGCCGCCCGAGACGCCGTTCGGGCCGGAGGCCGCCGTCTCGATCGCCCGGCGCAGCGCCGCCGCCTTGTGCTCGGTCTCTTCGAACTCGCGCTCGGGGACCGAGCCGGCGACGATGCCCGCCCCCGAATGGATGTGGGCGATGCCGTCCCGCAGGACCGCGCTCCGGATCGTGATCGCCGTGTCGAGATTGCCGTCGTAGCCGAGATAGCCGACCGCGCCGCCGTACAGGCCGCGCCGCTCCCCCTCCGCCGCGGCGATGAGCTGCATCGCCCGGACCTTCGGAGCGCCGGTCAGGGTGCCGGCCGGGAAGACGGCCCGCAGCGCGTCGAGGGCGTCGGCCCCGGGCCGCAGCCGTGCCTCGACGTGGCTCACGAGATGGAGGACGTGGCTGTACCGCTCGACCTCCATGTACTTGGTGACGGCGACGGTCCCAGGGCGGGCCACCCGGCCCAGGTCGTTGCGGCCGAGGTCCACGAGCATGACGTGCTCGGCCCGCTCCTTCGGGTCGCGCTGGAGCTGCTCCGCAAGGACGGTGTCCTCGGCCGGCGTCGCACCCCGCGGCCGCGTCCCGGCGATCGGGTGCGTCGTGAGGCGGTCGCCCTCGACCTGGAGCAGCAGCTCGGGGCTCGCGCCGACCACCTCGACGCCCGGCAGGCGGACGAAGAACAGGTACGGGCTGGGGTTGATCCGGCGCAGGGCGCGGTAGAGGGCGAGCCCGTCGACACGGCGGCCGTCGGCGGCGACCGGCAGGGCGAGGGTCTGGCGGCGGGCGAGGACGACCTGGATGGCCTCGCCGGCGGCGATGGCCGACTTCGCGGTCCGCACCGCGGCCTCGTAGGCATCGCGGCCGAGGGACGTGCCCAGGTCTTCCTCGGGGACGGGCGCGCCGGTGGCCGGTCGCCGACCCGCGCCCAGACCGGCGACGCCGCCCGGCGCACCGACCGCGAGCTCGGCCGCGCTCGGGCGGGCGGTCCGCTCGAGCGCCTCGAAGATCGCCGCCTCGGCGATCCGGTATCGGCCCTCCAGGTCCGGCGCCTCGGTGTGGAGCGCTGCGATCGCGGTCAGGGTGTGGGTCAGGTGGTCGAAGACGAGGACGAGGTCCGACTCGATGAACGCGGCCGCGGGAACGCCCACGGGATCGGCCGCCGGCAGCGGGACGGTGGGCTCGAAGTCGGCGACCGCGTCGTAGGCCAGGGCGCCGACCGCCCCGCCGCTGAAGCGCGGCATGCCCTCGACGGGCAGGACCCGCCGCCGCGGGACGAAGGCCCGCAGTGCGGCGAGCGCGTCCGGCACCGGCCGCGTCTCGGTCGGCAGGTCCGGCGCGAAGTCGCGGACCGTGACGGGCCGGGTCTGGACGGTCGCGGACCCGTCGCGGACCCGGAGCAGGCGGCGCGGCCCGACGCCCAGGAAACTGTAGCGGCCGAGCCGCTCCCCGCCTTCGACGGATTCGAGCAGGTAGGCCGGGCCGCCGTCGTCGAGGCGGAGGAAGGCGCCGATGGGCGTCTCGAGGTCGGCGTCGCGGGAGGCGGCCAGGAGCAGCGTGTCCGCGCTGCCGGCCAGCTGGCGCGCCTGGCGCAGGCTGAGCGGATCGGGGCTGGGCATCGCTGACGTGGACCTCCCGGGAATCGAAACGACCTTCCGTCCTGGGACGAAAGGTCGAACCTTCCGCGGTGCCACCCGCATTCGGCATCGCTGCCGCACTCTCGGACCGACGGGACCGGCTCCCGCCGCCACCATCGCTGGTGGCCGGCCTGGCCGTCCGATCGGCGCTGCCCTGTATCGCTGGCGCGCTGCGCCGGAGCCTACTGGGCGGGCCGCTCGCGCCCGCCGTTCGGTCCGGAGGCTCCCGGGTCCATTCGCCGCCGCTGCCACCCCGGCTTCCACCAGCCGCCGGGTCTCTCTGCCGGCTCGCGACGGGTACTCGTCCCGATCGACGCCTCGTCTTCGGTTGGGCCGAAGTCTAGGCGGGCGGCGTCGAGGGTGTCAACGCGCGACGCAACGTGATCGCTCAGCGCTCCCGCGGCCCGAAGGCGACGGTCAGCAGTCCGCCGGCGATGGCCGCGTTCTTGAGGAACTGGATGCGCTGGGCCGCCCGCTGGGCGGGATCGTCGAACTCCCAGAAGCGGTGACCCCCGAGGGTCGTCGGGACGAGCGAGCCGACCAGGGCGAAGGCCGAGAGGCGGGGCAGGACGCCGGCCGCGAGGAGGGTGCCCGCCGTCACCTGGGCGAGGGCGTTCAGCTGGACGACCGTCGGGGGCTCCTGGGGCAGGAACGGCAGGTACGGTCGCATCCGCTCGATGACCGGAGCGGCCAGGTTCGCCCGAGCGTGCGGCTCCTCGAAGGCCTCGAGGCCGCCGCGCAGGAAGATGCCGGCCAGCAGGACGCGGCCGAGCGAGTGGAGGGAGGGACGCATGGCGGGGAGTCTAGGCGAGCGGCTCGTCCGCGCCAGCCCCGCCGGCGCCCGTTCACCTATCGCGCTCGTTGCGCGTCGAGGCCGGGGCGGCCTACCAGTACTCCTCGGTGTGCAGCGTCCCGATGTCGTGCCCGCGGTCCTTCACGAACCCCCGCGCCGAGAGCCGTTCGATGACCGTTTCGATCATCCCAGGGTTCCCGCAGAGGTAGACGTGCCAGTTGTCCGGCGTCAGGCCGAGCCCGGTGTCGGCCTCCACCACGCCCGAGGTGAGCACGTCCTGCAGGTACCCCGAGCGTCCCCGCCAGGTCGGATCCTCGCTCGGGCGGGTGATGACCGGCAGGTAGTGCAGGTTCGGGCAGTGCCGGCTGATGCTGGTGAGCTCGGTCCGGTAGCCCAGGTCCCACGAGTAGCGGGCGCCGTGGAGGACCACGAACTGACGCCGGCCGCCGCATTCGAGCTCGGTCCGCAGCATCGACATGTAGGGCGCGAGGCCGGTCCCTGTCGCCACGAGCAGGACCGAATGGTCCTTCGGTGCCTTGTCGAGGGTGAAGACGCCGACAGCCTTCGGCCCGACGTAGAGGCGGTCCTTGATGCCGAGCCGGAAGAGGCGCGGGGTGAGGTCGCCGGACATGACGACGGTGACGTAGAACTCGAGGAACTCGTCCGAGCGACTGCCCGAGGCGATCGAGTAGGCCCGCCGGATCATCTTGTCGGGGTCCGGGCGGGCGGTCACGATGGCCGACGTCGCGGGCGATTCGCGGACCTCGGCGCTGCCGGCGGACTCGGCGCTGTGGGCGGTCTCCTCGCCGACCGACCCATCCGCCGCCACGGCCGGCGCCGAGTCGAGCGCCCCGGCCGGCAGCAGCTCGGCCTCGCTGGTCGCCTCCGCCTCGTCGATCCGCGGCGCGGACGCCTTCAGCCCGAGCACGACGTACTGGCCGGCCTTGAATTCGAAGGGCAGCTTGTCGGGGACGACGCGCAGGATGATGAGGCCGGGCGCCAGCTCGACGCGCTGGGCCACCGTCGCGTTGTACTCCGCCGCCATCAGGGCCCTCCGAACCGCTCTCCCCGCCGGGCTTTGCTGCTCACCGGAGAGGATACGGCCCGCGGCGGTGGCGATGGGGCGCGGCGGGTCGGGTGACGGCGGCTGGATCCGCGCCGCTCAGGCTCGGCGATCAGGATGACGCGCAGGCCGCACGCGCCACACGCCAGACAGCGCCGATCACTCCCAGGGCAGCCGCCGCCGCGGCGGCGGGGCGATGCGGTCGGCCAGGACGAGGAGCACGTCGAGGGCCACCAGCAGGAAGCCGACCAGCGAGGCGGCCCACTGGACGCCGGGGCCGACGGGAAGGGCGGGCCCGGCGGCTCCGCTGCTCGGCCGAGGCCGGCCGGCTCCCGCGCCCCCGAGGAGCGCGGCCGCGCCCCCGCGCTCCGGCGCCGCGCGACCCGTCTCCGCGGCCAGGAGGTCGCGCTCCACCTGCAGTCGCATCCGGTACAGGACCTCCCATTCCTCGTACGCGACCGTCAGCGAGGCGAGCCGCGTGTCCACCCGGCGCAGGTCCGTCCGCGCCCGGTGGCCCACGTCCTCGCCGGGCCGGCGGCCGGCGCCCTGCACGAGTCTCGCCGTGGACTCGAGCTGGTCCTCCACGGCCTGCGCCTCCGCACTCGTCGTCAGGTACGCCGGCGCCCGCGTGAGGCGGGTCGCGATCGCTGCGCGCGCGGCCGCGACCTCGTCCTTTCGGCCCGCGATCGCGATGTCCGAGGGGTAGACCAGCACCTCGAGGCTCGGGGCGGCGAGCTCCGCCAGACGGTCCGGGACGAGCTGCTGGACGCCGGGCCCCGCCATCACGGCGAGGAGTCGCGCCGGGGCCGAGAGCACGACCGGCGCGGCGCGCCGCTCCACCCCGAGCCCGGCCCCGTCCATCGCCGCCCGCAGCTCGTCCACCACGCGGTCGTACCCGCCCGGCTTGACGACGACCGGCACGTGGGCGTCCTCCCAGCGTCGGACGAGCGTGCGGGCCTTGCGGACCGAGGCGATCGCGGCGAGGAAGACGAGCGTCACCGCGAGCAGCAGGCTGAAGGGGTAGCCGCGCAGGAGCCCGACGAGCAGGCCCGCGCCCTTCGGCCGGCGAGCCTTGTCGAGCAGGACGAGCGAGCCCGCCCCGATGAGGAGCGGCAGGACGATCGCACCGGCCAGCATCGCCAGCCGGACCCACGTCCGGTCGACGAAGTGCGGCAGCGGTACCGCGGCCAGGAGCAGCGCGCCCAGGTCCGGCAGCAGCACGCCGAGCAGGCAGACGACCCAGGCGACGGAGCCGAGCGTGACGACCGAGAGCAGGATCTGCTTGTTCTGCGGCACGCGGCCGAACAGCAGCAGGCTGGCCCACCCGAGGGCGCTGTTGACGAGCTTCCCGGCGAACCGGCCGACGGCGCCGAAGAGCGTTGCGAGGATGGCCATCCGAACCTCCCGCCCGATGCTCCGGCCCGGGGCAGCGGGGGCGTAGCGCGCGCGACGTCCGCGCTCTATCGACGGCGTTGCAGCTGTGCCGCCCCCTCCGGACGGTCGCGATGCGTTCCGGGCAGCCGGGTCACGCGAGTGGCGTCGTCGAGACGCGCCCGAGCAGCTCCGTCAGCTCGCGCACCCGCAGACCGTCCAGCCCGTCCACCGCCTGGACGATCGCCCGGCGCAGCTCCGGCTCGGCGAAGCGCGACGCCAACCGCTCGAACTTCTCGACGGCCTGCTCCCAGCCCATCGGCGTCCGCACGAAGCCCGGGTAGTCGCGGCACTCCGCCTCGACGCTGCGGCCATCCCGCAGCCGGATCCGGATGCGGGCCGGCATCTCGTCGGGGTACGCCCGGGTGAACGGGTCGACCCGCTCGACGAGCGGCGCGGGCGACTCGAGGTGGCTCGAGGTCGTCACCCGGATCCGCCGCAGGAGCTCCTGGACGTCCGCCCGCTTGATCCGCTCCGGCCGGTACTGCGCCGGCCCGACGTCGCCGTCGAGGAGGGCGACGGCGAGGACGTACGGCAGGCTGTGGTCCGCTTCCTCCTTCGTGGCGACCCGGCTTCGGTCGCCGTACTCGCCCCCGCCGACGATCTGGTAGGCCGCCAGGAAGACTTCGGCCTCGATCTCGTCCACCTCGGCCGCCCGCAGCCCGTGCTCGGCCCGCAGGCGGAGCACGGCCTCGATCGCGGTCTGCGTGTGGACCTCGGCGTTGTAGCGCTTGAGGCTCGTCCGGCTCACGCCGTCGATCGGCTCCGCCGCCCAGTCGATCGAGAAGCGCTTGCCGATCGCCGCCATCAGCCCTTTCGGGCCCTCTAGCACCTGGCGTGGCGCGCTGATGCCGCGACTGGCCAGGAAGGTCGCGTGCGTCGCGGCGAAGGCCGTCGCGGAGGAGGCGAGCCCCTTCCACTGGGTCGTGGGCGCCGCCCGGATGACGGCGAGCGAGCCGAAGTCCGAGCCGCAGGCGCCGAGCGCGTCGGCCGCCTGGTCGGTCGTCAGGCCGAGGGCGCGCGAGACGCCGGCCGCGATCGAGAAGGCGAGCTGGGTCGTGTGGTCGAAGCCGCGAGCCATGATCGGCGCCTCCTCGGTGAGGCGGATCTCGACCTGGTAGGCGACGGCCATGGCCGCCAGGAAGTCGCGCCCGGCCGCGTCGGCGAAGTCCGCGGCGGCCAGGACCGAGCCGATGTTGTCGCTCGGGTGGCAGGTCTCGCCCTTGGCCAGGAAGTTGTCCATGAAGTCGAGGTAGCGGGTAAGCGCCGTCGTCCAGGCCGCGGCCCGGTCCGGCGCGCTGCGGCCGCCCCCGACGAGCGTGCAGAGCGGCGCGCCGCCGAAGGCGTCGAGCTGCTGGCGCAGAAGCCGGATGGGCTCGCCGTCGAGGGCGCCGACCGCACAGCCGAGCGCGTCCAGGAGGTTGCGGCGCAGGTCGGCGCGGCTGCGCTCGGGGATGGCGTCGTAGCGCGCGTGCGTGGCGAAGGCGGCGAGCGCCTCGGTCTGGCTGTGGGCCTGGCTCTCGGTCTGGCTCCGGCTCTCGGTCTGGCTCTGGCCTTGGCTCTCCGGGCGGTCGGCGGTGCCGGACATGGCGCCTCCTCGGACAGGGCGGGCCGGGCCGCTGGTCCCGGCGTGCCAAGGAGACGCCGCGAGGCGTTGCGCGCCGGCCTACGCGCGAGCCGACCCGCTCACAGGAGGCTGCCGAACGCCGGTGCTCGGGTCCCGCGCGCCAGACCCGTCAGCCCGCGTCAGCCAGGCCGTCGCGAGCCATGTCCTCCGGGGTCGTCGGCGCCGCGTCGCTCGGGCACGCCACCCAGCCGCGCACCGGATCCCAGCCGATGTAGCCGAGCGAGGTGTGACCGAGCTCGTCGGCGATGACCACGCGCTCCCCGAGGAGCGGCCGCGGGCCGCTGACCTGGGGGAGGGGCAGTCGCGCCGGACGACCGGGCGCGGCGAGGTCGACGTCGACGGTGATGCGGCGCATGGCTCGGAGGGTGGTCGCCGGTGCGGGCTCCGCACGCTGCAGGGCGGACGGTCGGGGTTGCGGCGACCTTGCGATCCACCCCGCCCGCGTTTCGTCCGAACCGCAGGCCCCTCTCCCGCAGGGCAGCCGCCGCGCTGCCGCCTCGCCGGGTCGGAGCATTCCTGTCTGATCGCCATCCCGGGGCAGCGCTCCGACTTTCGTCGCCGCCGTTCGCATCAAAGGTGCACCGGGAGACCGTCGCCGCCTCCCGACTGCCATCATCCTGTCCGACTCGCACATCGGGCACACGCGATAGGGACGTTCCTGTCGTCCGGTCTCCGGATGAACATCCGACGGGATCGACGACGGCCGCTGAGGGAGCACGCGAACCTCGGCCGGGCGGACCGCAGCGCGGGAGTCATGGCGCACGCTCTCGTCGAGCAGGTCGATACCGGCCCAGCTCCGAGGAGCGTCGACGACCCCATCCCTCCCCACGTCGATCGACCGCCCGCGACCCACGGGTGGCAGTCGGACCGGATCCCGCGTCGCGTGGGCGACCAGACCGGCCCAGCCCCAGGCTGACCAGCGTCGAGAGCGTCGATGCGTGGTTCGGCCCGAGTCAAGCGTTGGCGGAGAGGGTGGGATTCGAACCCACGGAGGTTGCCCTCAGCGGTTTTCAAGACCGCCGCATTAGACCGCTCTGCCACCTCTCCGCGTCGGCGCTTCGTCAGTCTACGCAGGGAGAGGAGGTGGCCGCCCGTCGGGTGACGCTACGGCAGGTCGTCGTGCTGCCGACAGACCCGAACGGCGTCCGCCCTCAGCTATCGACGAGGACCGGCTGGCGGACCTGGACAAGGTCGGCGAGGTTCTCGACAGCCGCGCGCACGCCGCGACCGACGGCGCGCTCGACGAAGACCAGGTCGGCGACATCGCCCGCGATGTGCTCGGCCAGCTCGTAGTCGAGCTCGACGCTCACTTCGATACCCCGCCCCAGGCGCGCCACGCGCCAGGTCCAGGTCAAGCGGACATCCTCGCCCGCCACCCCGACGAGCAGGAGCCGGTCCGGAGGCTCGGCGGCGGCCACCTCGACGTGGCCGGAGATCTGCCGGCCGGCCATGCGGAGGACGGCGTCGATCGAGGCGCCGGGTCGATCGAGCGGCATGGCCGGGGGCGTCACGCGGCAGAAGAGCGGGTCCCATTCGGGGTAGAGCGCGGATCGGGTGACGAGGTCCCAGGCCGCCTCCTCGGTCCCGTCGACGTGGCCGCTGTAGCGGACGTGGCCCATGGCTCCCACCCCTGCGCACCCGCGCGGGGCGCCAGGCGTGCACTCCGTCGCCCGTCACGGCCTCCTCCGCGGCGGGGCCATCATCGGCCGGGGCCACGGGACGGGCTAGGGCCATCGGTCACGGCACCTGGCCGCGGTGCCTCCCCGCGCCACAAGACGGTCGATCGCGCGTCAGCCCGCGGCGGTGTGGCGACGCTGGACGCGCGCGCAGCGGACGTCGGTCAGGGCAGGATCCGGTCGGTTCCCAGGTACGGCCGCAGGACCTCCGGCACCACGAGCGAGCCGTCCGGCTGCTGGTACGTCTCGAGGATGGCGGCGACGGTCCGCGGCAGGGCGAGGCCGGAGCCGTTGAGCGTGTGGACGAGCTCGGGCTTGGCCCCCGCCTCCGGCCGGTAGCGGATGGCCATCCGGCGGGCCTGGTAGTCGCCGAAGTTCGAGCAGGAGCTCACCTCGAGCCAGCGCTCCACGCCGGGCGCCCAGACCTCGAGGTCGTACTTGCGCAGCTGGACGAAGCCCATCTCGCGGGTCGCCAGGAGGAGGACGCGGTAGGCCAGGTCGAGCCGCTGCAGGAGCAGCTCGCCGCGCTCGGTGAGCCACTCGAGGGCGGCCCGCGAATCGGCCGGTCGCTCGAAGCAGACCATCTCGACCTTGTCGAACTGGTGGACCCGGAGGATGCCGCGGGTGTCCTTGCCGGCGGCGCCGGCCTCGCGCCGGAAGCAGGGCGTGTACGCGGCGTAGCGGATGGGCAGCGCGTCCGGCTCGAGGATCTCGTCGCGGTGGAGGTTGGTGACCGGGACCTCCGCCGTCGGCACGAGGTACAGCTCGTCCTTGGGGACCGCGTACATCAGCTCTTCCTTGTCCGGGATCTGGCCCGTGCCCCGGGCGCTCGCCGCGTTCACGACGGCGGGCGGCCAGATCTCCGTCATCCCGTTCTCGCGGGTGTGGACGGTGAGGAACCAGTCGATGAGGGCGCGCTGCAGCGCGGCGCCGTACCCGCGGTAGACGGGGAAGCCGGAGCCCGTGATCTTCGCCCCGCGCTCCAGGTCCAGCATCCCCAGCCGCTCGGCCACCTCCCAGTGCGGGCGGCGGGTCCAGGTCTCCGTGGCCGGCGAGGCACCGGCCCCGACCTCGCCCGAGAGCGGCTGCTCGCGCGGCAGCTGCTCGCCCCTGGTCCGGACGACGACGTTGGCCTCCTCCCCGCCGACGGGGACGTCGGCATCGGCCGGGTTGGGGATGCGCAGGAGGAGGTCCTCGAGGCGGCCCTCGGCCTCGGCGAGCTCGCGGTCGAGGGCGTCGATCCGCTCGCCCGCCGCGACGGACGTCCGGCGGAGCTCCGCCACCTCCGGGCCGTCGGGCCGGGCCCCGCCGCGGATGGCCTCGCCGATCCGCTTCGAGGCGGCGTTCCGCTCGGCCTTCAGGCCGTCGGCCTCACTGACGAGGGCGCGTCGGCGCGCGTCGAGCGCGAGCGCCTCGTCGACGACGGCCGGGTCCTCGCCCTTGTCGAGCGCTCCCTGGCGGATGCGCTCCGGCTCCTCGCGCAGCCGAGCCAGCCCGATGCTCATGCTCGTCGCCCCTTCTTCGACACGCTCAGACCGCCGCCCGCCAGCCGGCCGCGGCGCGCAGCCGCTCGGCGACGAGGGCCGGCTCGAGGCTGGCCAGCAGCCAGCCGGCTCGCGGGCCGTTGGTGCGGCCGAGGAACGCGACATACAGCGCCCCGAAGGCGCGGCCGGCCGGGATCGCGGCCTCGTTGGCGACCTCGAAGATCCGCTCCTGCCAGTCGTCGCCGGACGCGGGCGCCGCACGCTCGGCGGAGATCGCGAGCGCGCCGAGGAAGAGCCGCTGGTCCTCGCCCAGCTCGGCGACCTCGGCCGGGACGTCGTCCCGGCGGATGACGATGCGGGCCCGGTCCGGGGCGTACGAGTCGAGCCACGCTCGGGCGGCTCCGATGCGCTCGTCGAGGATCGCCGCCTCGCGCTCGGTCAGCGGCGCCCCCTTCTCGGCCGCCATCCGCTGGTCGACGTCGACGCCGGGGATCTGCAGCAGCAGGGCGAGGTGGGCGAGCGGGGGCCGGAACGCCGCGGCCTCGGCCGCCAGGGCCGACTCGTCGGCGGGCGGCGTGACGAGCGAATGGGCGAACAGCCGCTCGTGGTCGCTCGGCAGCTCGCCCTTCACCTCCCGCCCCGCCGTGGCGGCCGCGATCCGGTCGAACTCGTCGAAGAGGCGGGGGATCGTGTCGCCGGCCGGGTCGAACTCGATGGCCTGGTTCGGGCGCGGGCGGAGGAAGAGGAAGCGGAGCTGCTCGGCCGGCAG
>DASVYJ010000093.1:0-3442 GCA_036392215.1 Candidatus Limnocylindrales bacterium
CGGCCGCCGAGGCCGTCCTGGCCGCCGGCGCCGCGGTCCCGGCCCCGGACGGCGTCCCGTCACCCGTGACCGTCGGCGCGCCCGGCGTCCCCCCGGTCCAGCCGCTGCCGCCCGCCCTGGCCGTAGCCGCGCCGGTCTCCACCGGGGCGGCGACGACGACCGCCACGGCGAGCCAACCCGCCCGGGCGGGCCGTGGTCGGCGGGGAGCCGTCCCGCCCCCCCGCCCCACCGGCCTCGCCCGCGGGTTTGCCGGGGAGCCGGCGCCGGACCGGGGGAATCCGTTCGGCCTGAGCAGCCGGGAGCGGGACGTGCTCGCCCTCGTCGCGGAGGGGCTCTCCAACCCGGAGATCGGCGAGCGGCTCTTCATCAGCCGCAAGACCGTCGGTGTCCACGTCAGCAACATCCTGGCCAAGCTCAAGGTCTCCGGACGCGTCGAGGCGGCCGCGGTCGCCATCCGCCTGGGGCTCGCCGGGCCGGGCTGAGCGCGGCTCGGCGCCCGACCCGAAGGCCCGCTGGCCGGGGCGACGCCGAGGAGGGTGCATCCGGCACTGGCCGCGGGCGCCCGAGTGGGCGATGCTGCCCTCATGAGCCGGATGTCGCTGCCCCGCCGCCAGCCGTTCCTCGCCTGGTTCGTCGTCCTGCCGCTCGCCCTCGGTGCGTGCGCCCAGGGGGCGCCGACGCCGAGCCCGGCGGGACCGAGCGCTGGTGTCGCCAGCCCGTCATCGGCCTCGCCCAGCGCCGGTGTCGCCAGCCCGGTCCCGGGGACGCCGGGTGCGCCGACGCCTGTCCCGACCACCCCTGCCGCCGCCTACTCGTGCGCCTACCCGCTCGGCCTCGCCGGCGCGCCGGCGAACGTCGCCCTGACCGCCGTCCGCCTCGCTCGGCACGACGAGACCCAGCCGCCGTTCGAGCGGCTCGTCTTCGAGTTCGCCGGCGCCGCGGTGCCGTCGATCGAGGTCGACCGGGCGAGCCCGCCCTTCGCCCTCGACGGCAGCGGCCTGCCGCTCGATGTGCCCGGCTCGTCGTTCCTGCGGGTCGTCCTGCGCGGTGCGAGCGGGGCTGGCAGCTACGCCGGCCCGACCGCCTTCGATCCGCGGGACGGCCTCGTCACGGCGGTCCGCCGTTCCGGCGACTTCGAGGGTGTGGTCGGTTGGGTCGTCGGCTCGCCGGCACCGCTCTGCGCTCGGATCCAGGCCCTCACCGGCCCGACCCGCCTCGTCGTCGACCTCGTCGCGGAGTAGGTCTCCTCCCCGTCGGCTCCGCCGCAGACGCGCCGCGTCGCGCAGACCCGCGCCCCGACCCCCGGACATGCCACGAGACCCGGAAGGAGGAGGGTCCGGGTCTCGTGATCGGTCCCGCCGCGCCGCGATGGGCCACGGGCGACGGATCTGCTGTTGTCGAGGGCGGTCTGGACGACCTAGTGCCAGCGAGTCCCTGCGCCCGTCGAGAGGGCGAGTGCGGCGAGAGACGCGAGCGCGAATCCGATGCGCCAGAAACGCCGGGCCAGCGTGGACTTCATCGTGGAGGCACTCCCTCAGGTGACGGTGGCGATCTTCACGCGCATCTCGAAGACCGCTGCTGGTGCGCCGGGGAGGACCGTAGTCCCGTCCGACCAGCGACTCAATCGGACGAAGGTACCGGTGGGGTACTAGTCCGGCCGAGGCCGGCCCCGCCCTTGCGGGCGTCGCGACGCGCGAGGCCGCGGATCCCTCCGCCGGCGGGTCCGAGCGCGGCACGCTACAGTTGGCTCCTCGTCAGCCAGCGTTCCGCCGGGCGCCGCCCCGGCAGCGACCACTCGTGGCCTCGGTCCGCGCCCACGGCGGGGCCGGTCGGGCGGGCTTCGGCCGCCGGCCAGCGATGACCGACCACAGCCGAGAGGATCGATTCCCACATGCGCCTGCCCAGGATCGCCCTTGTCGCGGCCGCCGTCCTCGCCGTAGCGGCGTGCAGCTCGGCCAGCCCGGGCTGGACGTACGCCCCAGCCCCCCCGACGTCGGCCCCCGCCAGCGCGGCGGCGAGCGCCGGGGCGAGCGCCAGCCCGGCCGCCTCCGGCGAGGCGTCGGGCAGCTCGGCCGCGTCCGGCAGCCCGGCCGCCTCGGGCGGGTCGAGCGGCGGCACCGCGCTGAAGGTGACGGCCCAGAACATCGCCTTCGACCCGACGAGCCTCCAGGCCTCGGCGAACACCGCCTTCCAGATCGCCTTCGACAACCAGGACCAGGGCATCCCCCATAACATCGACATCAAGAACAGCTCCGGCAGCTCGGTCTTCAAGGGCGACCTCGTGACGGGCCCGAGCAGCGCGACGTACTCCGTCCCGGCCCTGCCGGCCGGCGACTACACCTTCGTCTGCGACGTCCATCCCAACATGACCGGCACGCTGTCGGTCAAGTAGCCCGACCCTGCGGTCCGGGGCTGCGGAGGGGACCGATGACCGAGGACCTCTGCTACACCGACGCCTACGCTCGCTCGACCGAGGGTGTGGTCACGGCGGTCGTGCCCGCCGAGGGTGGGCCGCAGGTCGTCCTCGACCGGACCGTCCTCTATCCGGGGGGCGGTGGCCAGCCCTCGGACGGCGGGCTGCTCCGGGCGGCGGATGGCCGGACCTGGGTCGTCACCGGGGCCCGCAGGTCGGGCCCGGACGTCATCCACGAGCTCGAGCCCGGGGTGACGCCGCCGGCCGTCGGCGAGCGTCTGGCGGTCGAGCTCGACTGGCAGCGCCGCCACGCCCTGATGCGGACGCACACGGCGCTGCACGTCCTGTGCGGCGTCGTCTGGCGCGACCATCGAGCCCAGGTCACGGGCGGCAACATGGAGCCGCTGGCGGGCCGGATGGACTTCGAGTTCGAGACGATGTCAGGCGAGCTGGTCGGCTCGATCGAGGCCCGGGTCAACGAGGAGCTGGCGGCCGACCGCGAGGTCCGGGTCCGCGTCCTGCCGCGGGACGAGGCCTACGCCATCCCCGACCTCATCCGGACGAAGGTCAACCTGCTTCCACCCGGGATCGAGGAGGTCCGGACGATCGAGATCGTCGGGCTCGACCTGCAGGCCGACGGCGGGACGCACGTGGGCCGGACCGGCGAGGTCGGCCGGGTCCGGGTGACCGGCTACGAATCGAAGGGCCGCATCAACAAGCGGATCCGCATCGAGGTGGAGGACGCGCCGCCCGCCTGACGCGCCTCGGCACCAGCGCGGTTGACGCACGCTAGACTGCCGCTCAGTCCGCCGAGCCCGGGCGGGCTCGCCGCGGAGGAGCGTCCCGATGCCCGCCGACCTGGGGCTCCAGGCCGTCCTCGTGTTCCGGCTGGTCGTCGCCGCGACGCTCGGTGCCGCCATCGGCCTGGAGCGCGAGATCCACGAGCATCCCGCGGGGATGCGGACCCACCTCCTCGTGGCGCTCGGCTCGGCCATCTTCACCGAGCTGTCGATCTACGGTTTCGTGGGC
>DASVYJ010000094.1:0-12264 GCA_036392215.1 Candidatus Limnocylindrales bacterium
TGCCACCGCGGCTACTTCCGGACGGACGGCTCGGTCATCTCCGGGCCGCCGCCGCGGGCGCTCGACCGCTTCGAGACGCGCGCCGCCGGCGCGGACGCCATCGAGATCGCCTGGATCGACCGCGGCCCCTTCCAGGACTGAGGGTCGCGCCGGGCCTCAGGGCCCGTAGTGGACGGCGGTGTGTGTGTAGCCGTGGCAGGTCAGTGTGCAGCTTCCGCCCTGGCCGGCCCCGGCCGACACCCAGGTCGGCTGTGCGTTGCCGGCCGCCGCCAGGACGTCAGGCGCGAAGTTGACGAGGCCGGTGTTCGACCTATCGCCGCTGTAGTAGGCCTGGTCCGTCGAGTGAAGCCGGAAGTGACATTCCGCGCAGATCGAGTTGCCCTGGCCCGCGCCGGCGGTGTCTATGTCGCCCGCCGTGCCCGTGCTCAACGAACCGACGCCGGCGCTATGCAGGGCGTGGAGAGACTGGTACGTCTGGCTGAACGGGGCGGCGGGCGTGCCCGCGAAGTTCGTCGCAGCGGTCGCGGACGGGTCGCTGAATGGCGAATCGATGTGGCAGAGGTAGCAGAGCTGGAAGTCGGAGGCGGCGTACTGCTCTCCGGTCGGCTTCAGCATGCGATCGCGGTAAGGCGCCAGGAGGATGCCGCGGTTCGGGCTCGCGTGGACGGCGAGCGTCGCGTCCGCCGTCGTGCCGTTCGTGGGGGTTGTCGGACCAGCGTGGCAGTTCACACAGCGGATCGTGTCGCCGACGCCGAAGTCCCACAGCTTGTACGTTCCAACGCCGGAGAGGCTCGCCGCCATCGCGGCCGTCTGATTCGTCCCCGGTGCCTCGATCGGATGGAAGGATCGCGCGTTGAGTGGGTCGAACTCGACGCCCTGATCGAGGGCCCACCAGGAAGGGTGGCCCGGATCGCGGGACGGGAGTTGGGTGAACCCGGAGTGGCACTTGAAGCAGAGCTGGAATTCGAACGAGGACTTGGTCCCGCCGACCAGGTTCCCGGTCGCGTCGAAGCTGCTCGGGCCCTGGACGAAGGTGTAGCTGGGGGCGGCGCCGATCGTGTTCGTCACGGCCACACTCGAGGCACCCGCGATGGACCCGGAGGCGCTCCAGGGCAGCCCGTTGAGCCCGAGCTTCGCCGGGGTCGCGGTCGTGTCGTGGGGGTCGTGGCAGTCGGCGCACGATGCGTGGCGATTCAGGACGCCGCCGAACTCGTTGGCCGTGTCGCTCGTATGCCCGTTCGCAGCCGTCGCCGGGTGGGAGTACCAGGCGGCGGTCCCTGGATCGTTGGCCGGGACGGCGGCGAACTCGGCCTGTGTCTTGAAGCTCGATCCGGAGCCCGACAGGTCATGACACGTGAAGCAGAGCGCGCTCTGGGGGCTGGGCTTCAGCGACAAGGCTGCCCCCGTCGCGCTGTGGGTGCTGTGGCAGGCGGCGCACGCGTCGGTCGCCAGCGGGTACTGGGTGTGGGGCGAGACGAAGCCGCTCGATTGGGCCGCCGGCGCCGTCGCGTACGAAACGACACCCGCCCGCTGTGGCGTCTGGACGGTGAGGCTGTACCGGACCGCCGGAGACGGCGTCGGCGTGGGGGAGGGCGTTTGGCTGGGAGATGGACTCGGCGAAGGAGAAGGTGGCGGGGCCGGTGCCGGCGATGGGCCGGGCGACGGGGACGCCACGAGCGAGGCAGCAGGCGTCTCGGTGGGAGCGGGCGTCGCGGGAGGCGGTGTGAGCGTGGGGGACGAGGCGGGAGTGGCCGTCGGCGAGGACGACGACCCTGGATCGAGGCTCGAAGTCGGCACCGGGGAATCGCTCGGCACCGAGCTCGGCGACGGCGTCGGGCTGGAGGAGGCAGCTGGAGCAGTGGGCCCAGGCGCAGCCGACTGCGACGGTCCGGCCGAGGGCGCAGGGGCGGGCGAATCGGTCGGAGCCGCGGAGGCCGAGGGGGCAGGGGAAGGGTCGGCGGCCCGGGCGCCGGTGGGGTTCCCCAGGAGCAGGCCGGCCGCGACGGGCAGGAGGGCCAACGCGAGCCTGAGGGACGCGAGGGCCGAGGCGGACGCGTCCGCTCGCGGCCGCGACCGGGCCATCGCGCGACGACCGTTCATGAGTGAGATCGAACCCTTCCGTGGAGTGGGATGGCCGGCCGGTGAGCGGCCGGCCATCCCGGGAATCGCGGCGGCGTCAGCTGGCGCCTGGCCGGACCCCGCGACTACTTGTTGTGGCAGGCCTCACAGACGCCACGGTTGTCGAGGCGCAGCAGGGTGCTGCCGAGACCGACGTTCCGGTCGTTGTTCACATCGAGCGGGCCGATGACCTGTGTGGTGCCCGTCGTGTCGAAGTTGACGCCCGGCGAGAACTGGTTGGTGATGACGGATGTCATGGCGGCATCCGTGCCGTGCGAGAGATGGCACGTCAGGCACTTGGGTGCGTGCGACGTGAGAAGGGAACCGGTCCCGAGGGCTCCGGTGACGGGGACGATCGGTGCGAACACGCTCGCATTGTTCGCCGAGAGCCACAGGTTGTTCGCACCGGCGGGCCACGCGGCCGCGCCGGCCGCCACTGCGCCGGTGTTCGCGGGGTCGACGAGGTTGTACTCGGCGTGCTTGTACGTGAAGACCGCGTCGCCGCTGTTGACGACCGCCGAGCCGCTCTGTCCGAAGTACCGCGTATGGCAGGTCGCACACCAGCGGGAGCTGAGCTCCTGGTATCGACCGTACCAGTTCTTGGTGGCCGTATTGAAAGCGACCTGTGAGCCGTCGTTCGGCCCGCCGTTCCAGCTCTGGCCGACCGTAGTGCCGATGGCGATGCTGTTTACGGCAGACGTGTCGCCGGCGTCGATCTGCATGTAGTTGGTCGTGGTGTACGTCTTGGTGGTCGCGTCATTGATGAAGACGCGTCCTCCGTTGCTGTACCCCGCCTGGAACGAGAAGTTGGCGATGCCGCTGTCGCTCGGACCCGGCTTGAGGATCCGATACTGGTGGTTGCCGTGCGGGTCGTGACACGAGCCGCAGGTCAAGTTGACACTGGCCTCGCCGTAGTTGACGGCCGTGCTGATGGGCCCGTTGCCCCACAGGGTGACCGGCGAGCCGTCGACGCTGTGATGCGACGAGGTCGCGACAGGCGCGCTGGCCAAGCCGATCGTCCCGCCGGTGAAGGGACTTCCCGTGTAGGTATTCGAGCCCACGAGCGCAAAGTCGAAGCCGCCACCCCGGAGGGCGCCGCTCGCCGCTGCGCCAGAGACGTGGGTTGTCGTTGAAAGCGTGTAGTACACGCCGTCCTGGACGTCGTTCTGGGCCCCCTGGCCACCGGCACCGTGACACGTGTAGCAGAGACCCGGCTGCGCCTTGAGCAGCAGGTTTGCCTGCGGCGCGCTGTGGGCCCGGTGGCAGCCGGCACAGAAGTCGGTCGTGGTGCCTGCGTATTGGCCGGCGACGTGCACCCCGCCGTCGGCCAGGGCCGGGATCGCGAACAGGAACAGCCAGACTGCGCCGCCTGCAAGCAGGAGCGCCAGGCGTCTCACTGTCCCCACCTCCTTTCTTGACGCGAGTTTCGATCCTCGTGCGCCGCCCAGTGGGCGGACCTCGCATCTGCCCTGTTGTCCCTCCTCTCTCCTCCGGCTGCGGTCGGTGCCATCAGTAGCTCCAGACCTGGATCCGGTCGTTCTGCGTATCCGCCACGTACACACGACCGCGTGTGTCCGTTGCGACGCCGTTGGGGAACTCGAAGGACCCGTCGGCCCGTCCTTCCTGGCCCATGCTCCCGATCCAGCGGGGCCGGTGGGTAGACGAATCGATGACGTAGACCTGCGCGTCGTGTCCACTGGTGTCCACGACGTAGATGTGGCCTTCGTCGTCGACCGCGATGCCTCGCGGCATCCCGAGATTGCCGCTGGCGACCCCGCGCGAGACGGTGCCGATGTGGCGACCGGCAGCGTCATAGACCATCAGTCGACCGTTGTTCCCGTCGGCCACGAACAGGTCGCCGGCAGAGTCGACCGCCAACCCATTCGGATACGCGAGCGTTCCCGCCGGGACGACCGTCCGCACCAGCTTGTTGGTGGCATCGAACTCCAGGACGCGCTGCGTCGAGGGCGCGACATCCCCGACGTACAGATCGCCCTTCCGGTCGAAGGCCAGTCCGAGCGGAGCCCACGCGCTGACGGCTGGATCGGGCTGGTAGCGCCGCAGGTACTGTCCGTCCCGGCCGTAGATGAAGATCGCACCCGCGTACCGGTCGCTGACGTAGACCTCCCCGGTCGTCGGACTGACGGCGACGTAGACGGGGACGCGTCCGCCCGGGGTCGTGTTCGGCGGGGACGCCTTGGCCAGCAGGTCGCCCCTGCCATCGAAGACGAGCAGGGCGCGATCCCCACCGGTCTCGGCGACATAGACGCGGTCACCGCTCGGCGAGACCGCCACGCCTATAGGCGTATGTGCGCCGTAGATGCTGTACGTGAAGTGCGGGACCGTCGTGTCGGTGAGGCCGGGAAGGGGCAGTTGCTCGATGGGCTTCCGGAACAGGAGATACCAGCTCGCGATCACGAGCAGGATCGACAGGAGGGCCAGCATCAGGAGGAGCAGGACTGCCTTTCGCCGACGCCTGCCTGAAGGGGGCGCCTGCCCCGCTGCGGGCGGCAGCGCAGACCCGGTGTCCGGTTGCGGGAGGACGGCCGGAGCGTCCATGGCAGTGGTCATGTCAGGAGTTCCCGGCGGGCGCGGAAGCCGCTGCGGGCAGCGATGGGTGAACAGGGACCGCGTTCGACGACTGCGGCGCGGCGCGAGAGAGCCCGATCTGGGCGGTCATATCTCCCGGGCGGACGCCGAGGGCCTGTCGATACCAGGAGGCCGCAGCAGGGAGGTCGCCGGTCGCTTCCATGGCCAGGCCCAGACCGACCATCGCGTCCGCCCGCGCAGGTCCATTCGTCAGCGCCTTGAGGCTCGCGACGGCCTCGGCGGTTCGCTTGTCGGCCAGCATCGCCATCGCCGACGCCCAGGCAGCCTCTTCGGGCTGAGCGGCTGCCTTGTACGCCGTGGCCAGCGTCTGGTAGGGGTCTGCCCAGCCGACAGGCACGAAGAGCACTGCCCCGCGAAGGGCCTCGATCGCCTTTGCAGACTGGCCCGTCTGCAGATACGCCTGGCCGAGCAGATCGAGCGTGTCGGAGTCGGTCTGCGTGATCTTGAGCGCGCCCTGGAGCAACGGGATGGCGTCCCCAGCGCGGCCGGCCTGGAGGTCGATCTGACCGAGTCCGTAGTAGGCCTGTGCGAGCTCGGTGTCCTCATTTGCGAACTCGCCGCCCTTGGCGAGGTCGATGACCTTCTGGAAGTCGCTGACTGCCGAAGGCGCGTTCCTTTCGAGCTGGTACGCCTGGCCACGCCCGAGCAGGGCGGACTTGTAGTCAGGCTTGCCCTTGAGCACCTGGTCGTACTGGGCGATCGCGTCCCCGTATCGCTGAGCGGCCGTGTACGCGCCCGCCAGCTGGAGACGGACCGGGATGTCGTCCGGCTTCTGGCGGACCGCAGCCTCGAACTGGGCGATCTGTCGGTCGACCATGGACGGCCCCGCGTCCACGTGCCGGTCGCTCCAGTAGAAGACCGCGAACAGCGGGATCCCGATCAACAGGGACAGCCCGCACGCCAACAGCAGGCGGTTGAGCGTCCGGTCCGAGAACGTCGGCGGACGAGCGACTCTGAGCATCACACGCACCCTTTCCAGCGAGCACGATCGACCCGGGCCCGCGACCCGGTGGAAGGGTGAAGTCCGGGTCGGGGCCCGCGTCCGAGGCCATGCTGAGGCTGGGCCAGCGCCGTTCCCATCCGTCGCCCGGTACAAGGTGGGTACAGTGGCGGCCCCACAAGCCTGCAGCCCTGTATCGCGCGGTCCATCACGCGGGTGGGCCGCCTCTCTCGCGGCCCTACCGCCGTCCGCGGGATCGCGGCCGAGGTTGCCTCTCCAGCGTCGCCCGCAGGCGGCGCACGCCTCGGGCCCGATTCGCTCGAATCGGGGCCAATCGCTCGAACCTGTCTATCTCGCGATAGAGCTGTCGAGGGCTGGGCATATCCCCCCGGAGCGCTCGATTGTGCCGGAGTTGTACCGGCGGGCGGATGGGACGGCGGCCCGGAGGCTGCGACGATCGCCGGCGACGGGTCGGCGGGCCCAGCGGGCACGCCGGGACCGGGCGGCACCGCCGCACGAGGGCAAGGAAGGGCACCATGTTCGACGCAGCGTTCCCCGGACCGGCACCCCGGCCTCGCCGACCCGTCTGGCATCCCGCGATCAGCCTGCTGACGCTCGTCGCGTTCCTGGCCCTCCTCGGCTCGGCGTTGGCAGGTTGCGCCGGCGCGCCGATGGGCGCGGACTCGACCGCGGCCGGCCCGACGGCGGGCACGGGCGCGGCTTCGGCCACAGCCGACACGGCGACCGCGTCGGGCTCGGGAGCGTCGATGGGCGAGGGCATGGCCATGGGCCCGGCGGAGACGGCCGCCTGGGCGGCGCGCCCCGACTTCGTCAGCGGGGCCTCGACCGACACCCAGATCGCCTACGCCTACGCCCTGAGCCACCAGGGCAGCCTGCGCTACATCCCCTGCTACTGCGGCTGCAGCGGCAGCGGCCACCGCAGCAACCTCGACTGCTACCTGAAGCCGCGCCAGGACGGCGCTCCGATCGTGTTCGAGCAGCACGCCTCGTTCTGCGACGTCTGCGTCAGGATCACCGAGCTGGCCAAGCAGCTCTCGGCGCAGGGCCAGTCCCTGCGGCTCGTGCGCCAGGCTGTGGACGCGCAGTTCAGCGGGGCCAGCGCGCCGGGGACGGCGACCGAGCTGCCGCCCGCCTGAGCGACGCGACGACGAGCGGGCGAGCGACGAGCGAGTCGAGGCGGATGACGGAGGGACCGGACCGGATGCTGCAGGGGACGCGTGAGGGGGCCGGACGAGGCGAGGCGGCGATGCGCGCCGGCGCCACGCGGGCGGTCACGGGCGGCGGCGCGGAGTGGATCACGATGCGCGAGGCGTGCGGGCTGCTGGGCGTCGCGCCGGCCACGCTCCGGCGCTGGGCCGACACGGGCGAGGTCCGGACCTTCACGACGCCGGGCGGCCATCGCCGCTTCTCGCGCGCGACGCTCCTCCAGATGCTCCCGGCCGAGCGCGTCGCGCGGCCGAGCCTCGAGCACCTCGGCGAGACGCCGGAGCGGATGGCGCGGGTCCTGCGGCGCGGCGTGGACCGGGCCGACGGCGAGGCGGCCTGGGTCTCGACGCTGCCCGACGAGGCGCGGGAGGCCCTGCGTGAGCCGGGGCGACGGATCGCGATGGCCCTGCTCGCCTACCTCGACGCGGCCCCGGCCGAGCGCGAGGCGGCGCTCCGCGCCGGCGAGGAGGCCGCCCGCTCGTACGGGACGATGGCCCGCGGCGCCGGGGCGACGGCGCGCCAGACGATCGAGACGTTCCTCGGCCATCGGCGGCCCTTCGTGCGCGAGCTGGCGAGCACGGCCCGCCGGCGCGCGCTGGACGCCGCCGACACGACCGAGCTGCTCGAGTCGGCCTCGGAGGCGGTGGACCGCCTCCTGCTGGCGACGGTGGAGGGGTTCGACGAGGTGGAGGCGGCCAGGCCATGACGATGCTCGAGGAGCGGGCGAGCCGCACGGCGGCCTGCCCGCGGATCGCAGGCCCGGGAGGCGGGGCCGAGCACGCCCCGGCAGCCGACGGTGGGTCGGCCCACGGTCCGGGCCAGGCCGCGACGGCGACGGTGCTCGGCCTCGTCCTCCACGCCCGCGACGTCCCCAGCGCGACCCGCGAGGCGTACGCGGACCGCCTGGCGGCGCTCGAGCTCGGCGAAGCCGCCTTCGTCCTGCGCACCTGCCATCGCGTCGAGCTGTACCTGGCGCCGGGCGCGAGCGACCTGTCCGAGCTGCCGGAGCCGCCGGCCGGGACCGCCGTCCTGCGCGACGTCGAGGCAGTCCGCCATCTCATCGCCGTCGCCTGCGGCATCGACAGCGCCGTGTTCGGCGAGGACCAGATCCTCCATCAGCTGCGGACCTGCCTGGCCGCGCGCCGGGAGGCCGGCCCCCTCGACCCGGTCCTCGACCGCCTCCTGCAGGCCGCCCTGCGCGCCGGTCGCCAGGCCCGGACCTGGTTCTCCGGCGCCCCGCGCTCGCTTGCCGACGTCGCCCTCGACCGGATCGCGCGCGACGCCGGTGCCCTCGACGGCCGGCCGATCCTCGTCGCCGGCGTCGGCCGGATGGGCCGCCTGGCCGCCTTCGCCGCCGCGCGCCGCGGGGCCCGCGTCGTCGCGACCAACCGGAGCGACGACCGCGCCCGATCGCTCGCCGCCGAGGTCGACGGCCGGTGGCTGCCCTTCGGCCGGGCCGCGGTTGAGGGCCTCGCCGGGGTCGTCGTCGGGCTGGCCGGACCGTGGGGCCTGGAGCCCGCCGAGGCGGACGCCCTCGCCGCGAGCGCCGCCGTCGTCGTCGACCTCTCCTCGCCGCAATCCGTTCCGGCTGACCTCGCCATGCGCCTCGGGGAGCGCTTCGTGTCCGTCGACGCGCTGGCGGAGCAGCCCGAGTTCGACGCTCACGACCGGCTCCGGCCGAGGCTGGAGCGCCTCGTCTCGGAGACCGGCCGCGACTACTGCCAGTGGCTCCGGACGCGCGACGCCGTGCCGGTCATCCAGGCCGTGGCCAGCTCCGCCGATGGCCTCCGCCGGGCCGAGGTCGAGTGGTTGCTGCGACGCCTGCCGGACCTCCCCGCCGACGACCGCGAGGCCGTCGAGCAGATGAGCCACCGCCTGGTGGCCGCCATCCTCCACGCCCCGCTGTCCGCCCTCCGCGACGACGCGACCGGCGAGCGGGAGCAGGCCGCCCGGATCCTGTTCGGCCTGTGAGGGCCGGACTCCTCGCCAGTGAGGCCGTGATGCACGAGACCGTCAGCCCGCCCCGGACGCTGCGCCTGGGGACCCGCGGCAGCGCCCTGGCCATGACCCAGTCACGGCTCGTCGCCGCGGCGCTGCGGAGCCGGGGCGTGCCGGTGCAGCTCGTGGCGATCCGGACGACGGGCGACTCGCGGCCGCCGAACACGGTCTGGGGCGAGGGCGCCTTCGTCACGGAGCTCGAAGCGGCGCTCCTCGACCATCGCGTCGACCTCGCGGTGCACAGCGCCAAGGACGTGCCCACGCGCGAGGACGCGCGCCTCGTCGTGGCGGCCTACCCGGCCCGCGAGGACCCCCGCGACGCGCTCGTCTGCCGCATCCCCGGCGCGACGCTGGCGACGCTGCCGGCCGGGTCGCGCATCGGCTCGGACAGCCCGCGCCGCCGCGCGTTCCTGCTGGCGCGGCGGCCGGACCTCGTCGTGGCGCCGCTCCACGGCAACGTGGACACGCGGCTGCGGCGGCTCGCCGACGGCGAGGCGGACGCGCTCGTCCTGGCCGTGGCCGGCCTTCGCCGGCTCGGGCTGGACGGCCGCATCGACGAGCCACTCGACCCGTCGGTCGTGCCACCAGCGCCGGGCCAGGGCGCGCTCGCGATCCAGTCCCGCTTCGATGACGCGCTCGTCCGGGAGCTGCTCGCACCGCTCGATGACGCCGCGACCCGCGCCGCCGTCGAGGCCGAGCGGGCGTTCCTCGAGGCGTCAGGCGGCGGCTGCCGCGCCCCGCTCGGCGCCCTCGGCACGGTCCGGGACGGGCGGCTGCGGCTCATCGCTGCCGCTGCCGACGAGGCGTGCCGGACGGTCTGGGACGAGAGGACGGGGGCACCCGCCGATGGGCGAGCCCTCGCCAGCGCTCTGGCGGCCGCCCTGCAGGCGGCGCTCGCCGCCGCGGCGAAGGCCGACGCGGCGGCGGCCCTCCCGGCAGCGTCGTCGCTCCCGATCCGGACGCTCGAGGAGGCTCGCGCATGACCCTGCTGGACGAGCCCGTCGCGGGCTCCCTGACCGTCGGCAGCGCGGCGGCCATACCGACCGACGCGGGCGTCGTGCCGCCGGTCGACCCCGGTCACCGGCTCCGCCGGCTGCGCCGGACGCCGGCCCTCCGGGCGCTCGTCCGGGAGACCCGCCCGCAGCCGCGGCAGCTCGTCGGCGGCCTGTTCGTCCAGCCCGGCCACGCTCGCCGCGACCCGATCCCGTCGATGCCCGGAGTCTGCCGGCTCTCGCCCGACGAGGCCGTCGTCGAGGCCCGCCGCCTGGCCGAGGCGGGCGTCGGCGGCATCATCCTGTTCGGCCTGCCGGCCGCCAAGGACGCGGTCGGCTCGGGCGCCTGGATCGGCGACGGCATCATCCAGGAGACCCTTCGCCGATCGACCGACGCGGGCCTCCACGAGCGCCTCGCCCTCATCGCCGACACCTGCCTCTGCGAGTACACCGAGCACGGGCACTGCGGGCCGCTGCTGGCCGACGGGCGGGTCGACAACGACGCGGCGATCGCCCGGCTGGCGGAGACCGCAGTGAGCCAGGCCGCGGCGGGCGCGGCGATCGTGGCGCCGAGCGCGATGATGGACGGCCAGGTCGCGGCCATCCGGGCCGGCCTCGACGCGGCCGGCTTCACCGACACGGCGGTCCTCGCCTACGCCGCCAAGACCGCCTCTGCCTTCTACGGCCCGTTCCGCGAGGCCGCCGATTCGGCGCCCGCGTTCGGCGATCGGCGCGGCTACCAGATGGACCCGGCCAACGGTCGCGAGGCGATGCGCGAGATGGCGATCGACGTCGCCGAGGGAGCCGACATGCTGCTCGTCAAGCCGGCCATGCCCTCGCTCGACGTCCTGGCCCGGGCGCGCGGCCGGTTCGAGGTGCCGCTCGGGGCGTACCAGGTCAGCGGGGAGTACGCTGCCATCGCCGCGGCCGCCGAACGGGGCTGGCTCGACGGCCGGCGCGCGTTCCTCGAGGCGGCCACCTCGATCTGCCGGGCGGGAGCCGACTTCATCATCACCTACGCGGCCGCCGAGCTGGCGGCCTGGCTCCGCGAGGAGGCGGCATGACCGAGTCTCGGGTGGCGACGGACACGGGCGCCGCTGGCGCCGCCACGGGCGCGGCCCGCGGCGACAGGGGGCGCCAGGACGACCTCCGCTCCCGCGCCGAGCGCCTCTTCCCGGGCGGCGTCAACAGCCCCGTCCGGGCCTTCCGCTCCGTCGGCCGGCCGCCGCTCCTCCTCGAGGCCGGCAGCGGCCCACGCGTCCGCGACGCCGACGGGCGCTGGTACCTCGACTTCATCGGGTCGTGGGGCCCGGCGATCCTCGGCCACGCCCACCAGGCGGTCGTGGCGGCCGTCCGCGAAGCCGCCCTGGACGGCTTCGCCCTCGGCGCCACCTCGCCCCGCGAGGTCGAACTCGGGGAGCTCGTCCAGTCCCGCGTCCCGTCGATGGAGCGGCTGCGCTTCACGTCGTCCGGGACGGAGGCTGCGATGAGCGCGGTCCGCCTCGCGCGGGGCGCCACGGGGCGCGACCTCGTCCTGAAGTTCGCGGGCGGCTACCACGGCCACGCTGACGCGCTGCTGGCCGAGGCCGGCTCGGGCCTCGCCACGCTCGCCATCCCGGGCAGCGCCGGCGTCCCCGCCGAGACGGCCGCGACGACGATCGTGGTCCCCTACAACGACGCGGCCGCGGTCTCGGCGGCGTTCGAGCGCCACGCCGGGCGCATCGCCGCGGTCATCGTCGAGCCGGTCGCCGCGAACGTGGGCGTCATCCCGCCCGCGCCGGGGTTCCTGGAGCACCTCCGCGCCGTGACCGCGGCCGACGGGGCGCTGCTCATCTTCGACGAGGTCATCACCGGTCTGCGGCTCGCGCCCGGCACGGCCCAGGCCCGCTTCGGCATCCGGCCTGACCTGACGGTCCTCGGCAAGATCATCGGCGGCGGGCTGCCGGTCGGGGCGTACGGAGGCCGGCGCGAGCTCATGGACCTGGTCGCGCCCCTCGGCCCGGTCTACCAGGCGGGGACGCTGTCGGGCCATCCGCTGGCCATGGCGGCCGGCGCCGCTACGCTTCGCCAGATCTCGGCCGAGGCGTACGACGGGCTCGAGGCGACGGCCGGCTCCCTCGCCGCCGGGCTGGCCGAGGCTGCCGCGAGCGCTGGCCGCGAGGTCGCGATCTCGCGGGTCGGCTCGCTCCTGACGGTGTTCTTCCGGCCGACGGCGCCGCGCGACGCGGCCGAGGCCCTGGCCGCGGACCGCGACGCCTTCGCCCGCTTCTTCGGCGCGATGCTCGACGCCGGCGTGCTGCTGCCGCCCTCCCAGTTCGAGGCCTGGTTCGTCTCGCTGGCGATCGGCCCGGCCGAGGTCGAGCAGACGGTCGAGGCGGC
>DASVYJ010000095.1:0-5615 GCA_036392215.1 Candidatus Limnocylindrales bacterium
CCCTACCGCTGCAGCTTCTGCGGCAAGAGCCAGGAGCAGGTCCGCAAGCTCATCGCGGGCCAGGGCGTCTACATCTGCGACGAGTGCATCAACCTCTGCCAGGAGATCATCGAAGAGGAGATGCTCGAGGCGCCGCGCGCCAAGCCGCAGGCCGCCAAGCTGCCGAACCCGCACGCGATCAAGACCTCGCTCGACCAGTACGTCATCAGCCAGGAGCGGGCCAAGAAGGTCCTCTCGGTCGCGGTCTACAACCACTACAAGCGGGTCAACGCCGGCCACCAGGTCGACGAGGTCGAGCTCCAGAAGTCGAACGTCCTGCTCGTCGGCCCCACGGGTTCGGGCAAGACGCTGCTCGCCCAGACGCTGGCCCGGATCCTGGACGTGCCGTTCTGCATCGCCGACGCGACGTCGCTGACCGAGGCCGGCTATGTCGGCGAGGACGTCGAGAACATCCTCCTGCGGCTCATCCAGGCGGCGGACTTCGACGTCGCCCGGGCCCAACGCGGGATCATCTACATCGACGAGATCGACAAGATCGCCCGCAAGGCGGACAACCCTTCGATCACCCGCGATGTGTCGGGCGAGGGGGTCCAGCAGGCCCTCCTCAAGATCCTCGAGGGGACCCTCGCCAACGTGCCGCCCCAGGGCGGCCGCAAGCACCCCCACCAGGACTTCATCCAGATCGACACGACGAACATCCTGTTCGTCTGCGGCGGCGCGTTCGACGGGCTGGAGAAGATCGTCGAGGAGCGGGTCGGCCGCAAGTCCCTCGGCTTCGGCTCGGAGGCGCAGCTCTCCAAGGTCGACCGCGAGCGGATCCTCGAGCGGCTCATGCCGGAGGACCTGCTCAAGTACGGGCTCATCCCGGAGTTCGTGGGCCGGCTGCCGGTCGTCGTGACGCTCGCCCCGCTCTCGGCCGAGGACCTGATGCGGGTCCTGACGGAACCGAAGAACGCGGTCACCCGCCAGTTCGAGAAGTTCCTCGCCCTCGACAAGGTCGAGCTCGTCTTCACGCCAGCCGCGCTCCGCGCCGCCGCGGACCAGGCCCTCACCCGCAAGACGGGGGCGCGGGCGCTGCGCACGATCGTCGAGGAATCGCTCCTCGACGTCATGTACGACATCCCCGACCACGCCGAGATCCGGAAGTGCATCGTGACCGAGGAGACGATCCGCGAGGGGCGGCGGCCGCTGTTGCTGACCAAGAGCGACGTCGAGGGCGGCGTGGACGAGACCAACTACGAGGGCTGGCTGGCCGAGCGCGGCGCCTCCGCCTGAGCTGCCGCGGCGCGCAGCGCCTCCGCCTGGGGCCTGCCCGGCGCCGCTTCCCGCCTGCACGCCTGGCCGCGCGTCCTCGCCGTGCCGGTCACCTTGCTGCCGTCAGGCGTCCCCCCGACGGGTCGCTGACGACACGCGGCCTGCCGGCGACACGCGCCCTGCCGGCGATCACCGGGAGTGATCGTATCCGCCGATCCGCGGCCTCGTCCTGCCGCTGATCACCCCGGATGATGTCGGGGGACGCGCCGAAGTCCGGGGGTGTCCTGGGCTGTGCGGCGCCACCCGTCCGTCGGCCGGGTGGCGCCGGGCTCCGCCGCCGCGCTCAGCGCCGAGGTCGACCTCGCTCGTCGAGCCGTCCGGCTGCGCTGCGGACCCGACGGACGGCGACAGGGCGATGCGTAGCATCACCCCCCGTGATCGGCGACAGGAACCAGATCGCCGACAGGGCGCCGACGGGGTGCCGCAGCCAGGGATCGACCGCCTCGCCCCGGTCCGGGAAGGCGCCTCCGAGCGTTGCCTCGAAGCGGGCCACTCGCCGACGCGCCGTGCTCGTGTCCGGCAACACCAGGACGCAGCCGAGGAGGCTCGGCCGCCAGTCCGCTCGCTCGGACACGACCCCTGGCGCCCGGCGCCGCTTCACGTCGAGCGGGCGGAGCGTCCCTTCCAGGCTCGTCAGCTCGCTCTTGACCTCGACGACGAGGATGGCCCGCGCGCGGGGCAGCATCCCCAGCACGTCGATCGACCCGCGCTCGCCGTACACCGAGAAGCCCGCCTCGACGAGACACTCCCAGCCACGCTGCCGCAGCCGGCCGACGACCGCGTCGACGAGCGCAGCGTGCCGGGCGTCGAGGAGCCGATCGAGGTCGCCACCGTGCCAGGCGATCCGGAGCTCGAGGGTGCCGCCGATGGCCGCCGTCACGTCGCGCACCGTGTCAACCGCCGTCCGGCCGATGTCCCCGGCCTCGAGTCGCGCGACCAGCGCCTGCGAGACGCCGGCCCGCTCCGGGACGTCCCGCTGGCGCAGCCGTCCGCGCAGGCGGAGTGCCCGGAGCGAGGCGGCCAGGCGAGGGTCGTGCACAACGCGATCCTCGCGGACGGTCCTGCACTGGCGCTCACCTCGCGAGTGGCAGGGGTGCGTGCCATCGCCCCGCCTGAGGATGCCAGAGCTGCCGCGCCTCCTATCGACGTCCAGGCGGCGGCGCGCCGACCGTGCGGACGGAGACGCACCGACCCGTTCGGGTAGGCGCTGCGGATGCCGGAGGCCGGGCCGTCGTTCGTCAGGGCTGGAGCAGCCACTCCGTCGTCGAGGGGCCAGATGCGCGCCGTCGGCCCCAGGAAGGGGCCGTCCTCGGCTGACGGTCAGCGCGGGAGCGCCTGGGCGAGAACCTCGGCGAGGTGGAGCGGCTGGCGGCCGCTGCCCTGGCGGAGCTGCTCGAAGCAGCTGAAGCCGTCGGCGACGACGAGCGTCTCCGGATCGGCGGCCCGCGCCGCGGGGAGGAGCCGCCGCTCCCCGATGCGCAGCGAGACGTCGCAGTGCTCGCCGGCCTCGAACCCGAACGCGCCGGCCATGCCGCAGCAACCGGCCTCGGGGGCGCTCACCGTCGCCCCCAGGCGCCGCAGGATCGTCTCGTCGCTGTCCGTCCCCGCCAGTGCCTTCTGGTGACAGTGCCCGTGATAGAGGACCGGCCGGTCGAGCCGGCCGAGGGCGAACGACGGCGCGTGGTCGGCCAGGAACTCGCCGAGGGTGAACGTCCGGCGCGACAGCCAGCGGGCGCGGTCGTCGGCGGGGAACAGGCCGACGAGCTCGTCGCGGAAGACCGAGGCGCACGACGGCTCGGGGACGACCATCGGCAGGCCCGCGTCGATGGCCGGCTCGAGGACGTCGAGCGATCGACGGAGGAGCCGCCTGGCCTGGCCGAGGAAGCCGTAGTCGTACAGGGGCCGGCCGCAGCACACGTCGCCGCCGGGCACGAGGACCTCGAAGCCGGCCGCGCCCAGCACGCGGGCCGTGGCGAGGCCGGCGGCCGGCCGGAAGTGCTCGGTGAAGGTGTCCGGCCAGAGGACGACGCGGCGGCCGCCGGCACGGCCGGACGAAGCGACCGCGTCGGCCGAGAGCGCGGTGGCGAGGTCGGCCTCGTCGGCGAGGGCGTCCCGGAAGGTGCGGTCCGCGAAGGCCGGCAGCGTCCGTCGCTCGTCGACCCCGGCCAGCAGCCGGGCGAGCCGGCCGAGGACCGGGGCGCGGCCTGCCGCGTTGGCGGCCGCCGGGGCATGCGCCGCGAGCCGCGCCCACCAGTGGATGAGGCCCATCGCGTAGCCGCTCCGCGGTCGCGGTCGGCCGGCGTAGAAGTGGCTGAGGAACTCCGCCTTGTACGTCGCCACGTCGACGCGGACGGGGCAGTCGCCCTTGCAGCCCTTGCAGGCGAGGCACAGGTCGAGTGCGTCCTTCACGGCGCGGCTCCGCCAGCCGTCCTCGAGGACCTCGCCGCGCAGCATCTCGTACAGCAGGTGGGCACGGCCGCGGGTCGAGTGCCGCTCCTCGCGCGTCGCCTGGTAGCTCGGGCACATGACCCCGCCGTCCTCGCGCCGACAGGCGCCCACGCCGACGCAGCGGAGGGTCGCGGACGTCAGGCTCCCCTCGTCGTCCGGGAAGCGGAAGGTCGTCGGGGGCGCGGGCGGCCAGCCGGCGGGGCCGGCGAGCCGAAGGTCTGCGTCGAGCGGCCGCGGTTCGACGACCTTGCCCGGGTTCATCCGCCCGGCCGGGTCCCAGGCAGCCTTGAATGCGCCGAACGCCTCGACGAGCGAGGGCCCGAACATCCGCGGCAGCAGCTCGGCCCGGGCCTGGCCGTCGCCGTGCTCCCCCGAGAGCGAGCCGCCGAACCCGACGACCAGGTCGGCCGCCTCGGTCACGAAGCGGCGGAAGGCGGCGGTCCCCGGCGTCGAGCGGAAGTCGAAGTCGATCCGGAGGTGGACGCAACCCTGGCCGAAGTGGCCGTAGAGGGCGTGGCGGTAGCCGAAGCGGTCGAGCAGGCGCACGAGCTCGCGGAGGTAGTCGCCGAGGTGCTCGGGCGGGACGGCGGAGTCCTCCCAGCCGGGCCAGGTCGGCGGCTGTCCTGGAGCCTGGGCGGTCGCCCCCAACGCCGATTCGCGGACCCGCCAGGCCCGCGTCTGCTCAGCCCGACCGGCCAGGACGCGGCTGCCGTTCGGATGAAGGGCGGCGAGCCGCTCGGCCGCCCGGCGCGCGCCGGCCTCGGCAGCCACGTCGTCGTCCGCGCCGTACTCGGCGAGGAGCCAGCCCGCGCCGTCGGGGAACAGCTCGAGGTCGGGCAGGTGGAGCCGCTTCGCCCGCAGGGCGTCGAACATCGGGCCGCTCACGCCCTCCAGGCCGATCGGCCCGCTCTCGAGGACGGCCGGGACCGCGTCCGCGGCTGCGAGCACGTCAGGGAAGCCGAGGAGGAGGAGGGCCCGCCCGGCGGGGTTCGGCACGAGGCGGACGGTCGCCGAGAGGACCGTCGCACAGGTCCCTTCGGTCCCCACCAGGGCCGCCGCGACGTCGAAGCCGCGCTCCGGCAGCAGCCGGTCGAGCGCGTAGCCGGAGACGAGGCGGGGGATCCGCGGGAAGCGGTCGCGGACCTCGTCGCCCCAGCGGTCGCGGATGTCGCGCAGCCGCCCGTACAGCTCGCCGCGCCGCCCACCCTCCGCGACGAAGCGGGCCACGGCCTCCTCGTCCGTCCGGCCGACCCGCAGGCGGAGACCGTCGTAGGTCAGCACCTCGAGCGATTCGACGTTGTCGGAGGTGCGCCCGGACAGCAGCGAATGGACCCCGCACGAGTCGTTGCCGAGCATGCCGCCGAGCGTGCAGCGGTCGTGGGTCGCGGGATCGGGGGCGAAGGTCAGGCCGTGGGGTGCGGCCGCGGCGCGCAGGTCGTCCAGGACGACGCCGGGCTCGACCCTCGCCGTCCGGGCGCCGGGATCGAGCTCGAGGATGCGGGTCAGGTGGCGGGAGCAGTCGACGACCACGGCGACGTTGCAGGCCTGGCCCGCCAGGCTCGTGCCGCCGCCCCGCAGCGTGACCGGCGCGTCGTGCTCGTGACAGACCGCGACCACGGCCTCGAGGTCGTCGCGGTCGCGGGGCCGGACGACGCCGATCGGGACCTGGCGGTAGTTCGAGCCGTCCGTGGCGTAGAGCGCCCGGCTCCCGGCGTCGAACCGCACCTCGCCCTCGATCCGCCTCGACAGGTCGTCGGCGAGCGCGCGCGCCGCCTCGGACGGGAAGGGCGCGCGGTCGCCGCGCGGGACCTCCTGGTGTCGCAGCCGGGCGACGGGCTCGGCGGACGGGCCCA
>DASVYJ010000096.1:0-23830 GCA_036392215.1 Candidatus Limnocylindrales bacterium
CCCCGAGGAGGCGATCGGCGGCGCCAACACGCCGCTGCGGCGCTCCGGGACGCCGGCCGAGGTCGGCCAGGCCGTCGCCTTCCTCGCCTCCGACGGGGCGAGCTACGTGACGGGGCAGACGCTCATCGTCGACGGTGGCAACGTCATACAGGAGTTCAAGGGACCGGTGGAGGCGTGGTACTGATGACCGAGCAGCTGCCCGGGGCGAGCCGCGTCGCCCTCGTCACCGGCGCGGCGAGCGGGATCGGCCGGGCGACCGCGGCTCGGCTCCGCGCCGACGGCCTCCTCGTCGGCCTCGCTGACCGCGACGAGCCCGGGCTCGAGCGCGCGGTGGCCGAGCTCGGCGGTCCCGGCGTCACCCTGCCCATCACCGTCGACGTCGCCCGGGTGGCCGACTGCGAGCGGGCGGTCGAGCTGACGGTCGGCCGCTTCGGCCGGCTCGACGTGCTCGTCAACTGTGCCGGCGTCTGGGTCGAGGGCCCGACGGCGTCGATGACGGAGGCGGACTGGGACCGCGTCGTCGACATCAACCTGAAGGGCACCTTCTTCGCCTGCCGCTTCGCCATCCCGCATCTCGTCGCCTCCCGCGGCTGCATCGTCAACGTCAGCTCGGACGCGGGCCTGTGGGGCAACAGGGAGGCGGCCATCTACTGCGCCTCCAAGGGCGGGGTGACCGTCCTGACGAAGGCCCTCGCCGTCGAGCTGGCGGCGCAGGGCGTCCGGGCGAACGCGGTCTGCCCCGGCGACGTCGACTCGCCGATGATCGAGTACCAGGCGGCGACGTTCGGCAAGGGCGACCCGGCGGGCTACAGGGCGGCACTGCTGGCCGCCTACCCCCAGGGCGAGGCCGCGCGCTTCACCCGGCCAGACGAGGTCGCCGAGCTCATCCGCTACCTCGCCAGCCCAGCGGCCGAGCCGATCACCGGGGCGGCGATCTCGATCGACTTCGGGGTGACGGCCGGGTACTGAGGACTGGTCCGGCCCGCGGCTGACGACCTCGCTGGGCTGCTGTTCCTTCGCACTCAACGTCAGGCTCTCCCTCGTCGGGTGAGACCGACAACGTCACTGAGCAGTTGGCCCTGACAGATTCACTGAGCAGGGACAGACGCTCGCCTCGCCCGCGATCGTCTGGTACCATCTGCGTTCGCGCGTCCGGTGACCGGCCTGTTCCGGCTGCCCGTCACCCCGTCGACGCGGACCGCAGCATCACGAGGATCAGGACTTGGCACACTCGCCCCGAGGCTGGACCGGCGCCCGCACGCCGTCAGCGATCAAGCGGGTCCGAACGGCCGAGCGTCGGCGCGCAGTCAACCAGCCGCGCCGCAGCGCCGCGAAGACCTTCGTCAGCACCGCCGTCAAGGTCGCCTCGGGCGCCCGCGACGGCGACACGGCGCAGGCCCTCGCCGAGGCGATGAGCGCGCTGGACAAGGCCGCCAAGGTCGGCGCGATCCACCCCAACGCCGCCGCCCGCCGCAAGTCGCGGCTCGCCCTCAAGCTCAACGCCCTCGCCGGCGGCGCCCAGGTCCAGACGGGCGGCCGCGTCACGAAGACGACCGGCAAGGCCGCGGCGGCCAAGGCCGCCCGGAGCCGCATCGCGGCGTCCAAGGCCAGCCAGGCGAAGGGCGTCCAGACGGCCGCCAGCAAGGCCCGCGCGGCGCTCTCCCGGACCAACCGCGCCGAGGCCGCTCCGGCTGCCGCGACGCCCGAGGCCCCCGAGACCGCGCCGTCCCGGCCCGCGAAGGCCGCCGCGACGGCGAAGACGGCCGGCTCCCGCAGCCCGGCCGCGAAGCCGACCACGGCGAAGGCAGCCTCGACCCGCGCGACCGCAGCCAAGGCGAGCGCCCCCAAGCCGACGGCCCGGGCCGCGGCGAAGACCCCGGCGAAGACCCCGGCGAAGGCGTCGAAGTCGGCGACGACGACGAAGCCCGCCACTCGGACGACGAAGCCGAAGGCGACCGAAGAGGGCTGAGGCCGGCCCCCACGACCACTGCCGAAGGCGCCGGGCTCCTGTGAGCCCGGCGTTTCGCATCTCGGGCGATCCCGCGTAACGCCGCCGAGTCAGCCGGGCTGCGGCCCCGGCGTCGGCTCCGGTCGGGCACGGTCCCGGGGCCGGGCGAGGCCGAACAGCAGGCCGCCGACGAGCGACCCCGCGAGGGTCAGCCCGGCGACCGCCCCGCCGACCGTGACCTGCTGGCGCCAGTACGCGGCGCTGAACGAGGCCACGTCGGTGATGCCGCCGGCGGCGAGGCCCGTCGCGTCGGCCTCGCGGTAGCGGGCGTAGACGCAGGCCGGGCCCGGCTGGCAGTCGAGCCGGCCGCCGAACACGTCGCCCCGGTAGCCGTCGTCGGCGAAGAAGAAGACGCCCTTGATGAGCAGGACGAGCAGGACGAAGCTCATTGCGGAGAGGAGTCCGGCCCACGCCGCGTCGCCGAGGATCCGGCGCCAGGGCCCGGCCTGGCGCTCGGACCGCGAGTCGGCGTAGTAGCCGATGATCACGCCGCCGAGCGGCATGAGCAGCCAGGCCGCGAGTTCGATGGGGACGACGAGCAGGAAGCTGACGACGATGACGGCGGCCATCCCGACGCCGACGTAGCCGGCGACGATGGCCCCGCGATCCACGAAGCGGGTCACGGTCGGCAAGTCTAGCCGTCCCGGCGGGGAGGCCGGGCGGGACGCGGTCGGAGGAACGGCCGCGGTCCGCCAGGTGACGTCCCGCGGCCGGCCTCGGTCAGGGCTTCGCGCCCGCGAGCGCGCCGCGGCCGAGGTAGCGGGCCGTGTCGCCGAGCTCCTCCTCGATCCGCAGCAGCCGGTTGTACTTGGCGACCCGCTCCGAGCGCGACGGGGCGCCGGTCTTGATCTGGCCGGTGCCCATGGCGACCACGAAGTCAGCGATCGTCGTGTCCTCGGTCTCGCCCGAGCGGTGGCTGACGACGGCCGACCAGCCCGCCCGGCGGGCCATGCTGATCGCGTCGACCGTCTCGCTCAGCGTGCCGATCTGGTTGAGCTTGATGAGGACCGAGTTGGCCGCGTCCTCGCGGATGCCGCGGGCGATCCGCTCGGTGTTGGTCACGAACAGGTCGTCGCCGACGAGCTGGATGCGCGCGCCGAGGCGGGCCGTCAGCGCCTGCCAGCCGGCCCAGTCGTCCTCGGCCAGGCCGTCCTCGAGGCTGGCGATCGGGTACCGCCCGGCCCAGTCGGCCCACAGGTCGACCAGCTCGCCCGACTCGAGCGTGCGGCCCTCCTTGGCCAGCCGGTAGCGGTAGGGCTGCCCCTCGGCGCCCGACTCGACCAGCTCGGAGACCGCCGGATCGAGGGCGATGGCGACCTCGTCGCCGGGCTTGTAGCCGGCCTGCTCGATGGCCCGGGTGACGACCTCGATGGCCGCCTCGTTCGAGGCGAGCGAGGGGGCGAAGCCGCCCTCGTCGCCCTGGCCGGTCGCCTGGCCCATGTCGGACAGGATGCGGCGGAGGGCGTGGAAGATCTCGGCCCCCGCCCGCAGCGCGTCGCCGAACCAGTCGACCCCGACCGGGAAGACCATGAACTCCTGGAAGTCGGTCGAGTCCTGGGCGTGCTTCCCGCCGTTGAGGATGTTGAACATCGGAACGGGCACGATCCGCGCGCCGACGCCGCCGAGGTAGCGGTAGAGCGGCATCTCGTACGAGGCCGCCACCGCGTGCGCCGCGGCCAGCGAGACGCCGAGGATCGCGTTGGCCCCGAGCTTCGCCTTGTTCGGCGTTCCGTCGAGGGCGATGAGCGTCGCGTCCAGGCCTGCCTGGTCGGCGGCGTCGAGGCCGAGGATCTCCGGGGCGATCGTCTCGCGGACGTTGGCCACGGCCTGCAGGACGCCCTTGCCGCCGAAGCGGCTCTTGTCGCCGTCCCGCAGCTCGACCGCCTCGTGGGCGCCGGTCGAGGCGCCCGACGGTACGGCGGCCCGGCCGACGGAGCCGTCCGCCAGGACGACGTCGACCTCGATGGTCGGGTTGCCGCGGCTGTCGAGGATCTCGCGGGCCTCGACGAGGTCGATGGTGGTGCTCATCACGCCTTCCCGGTGCTGGCCGGCTCGCGGTCCCGGAGGACCTTGATGCCGGGCATCTCGCGACCCTCGAGCATCTCGAGCGAGGCGCCGCCGCCGGTCGAGATGTGGGTCATCTTGTCGGCCAGGCCCTGCTGCTCGACGGCAGCCACGGAGTCGCCGCCGCCGACGACGACGGTCACCCCGGCCTCGGCCCGGCCGGCCAGGTACCGGGCCATCTCGTTGGTCCCGACGGAGAAGGTGAAGATCTCGAAGACGCCGAGGGGCCCGTTCCAGAACACGGTCCGGGCCGGATCGAGCGCCTCCTTCATCGCCTGGAGGCTCTGGCGGCCGACGTCGACGATGTGCCAGGAGGCGGGAATCTTCTCGGCCGAGATGGTCTTGTACTCCGAGCCCTGGGTGACCTCCTTGGCGACGACCACGTCGGTCGGCAGGACGAGGCGGACGCCGCGCTCCTGGGCCGCGGCCAGGATCGCCCGCGCGTCCTCCACCCGGTCGGGCTCGGCCAGGCTCTTGCCGATGCCCTTGCCCTGGGCGAGCAGGAACGTGTTGGCCATGCCACCGCCGATGACCAGCACCTCGACGCGGTCCATCAGGTTCCGCAGGACCTTGATCTTGCCCGAGACCTTGGCCCCGCCGATGACCGCGGCGAACGGCCGGTCGGGGTTCTCGAGGAGCTTGGAGAGCGCGTTGATCTCCTTCTCCATCAGCAGCCCCGCGTAGGCCGGCAGATACTCCGCGATGCCCGCGGTGGAGGCGTGGGCGCGGTGGGCCGTCCCGAAGGCGTCGTTGACGTACACGTCGGCGTAGTTCGCCAGCTTGCGGGCGAAGGCCAGGTCGTTCTTCTCCTCCTCGGGGTGGAAGCGGAGGTTCTCCAGGAGGATCGCCTCGCCGGGCTTGAGGCGGGCGATGGCGTCCTCGGTCCCCACCCCGAGCGCGTCGCCGGTGACCGGCACGTTCATCCGCAGCAGCTGGCTGAGGCGCTCCGCGACGGGCCGCAGCCGGAGCGCGTCCTGGACCTTGCCGTCCGGCCGCCCGAGATGGCTGGCCAGGATGACGACCGCGCCCTGCTGGAGCAGGTAGCGGATGGTCGGCAGGGCGGCCTGGATGCGGGTGTCGTCGGTGATCCGGCCGTCTTCGAGGGGCACGTTGAAGTCCACGCGGACGAAGACGCGCTTGCCGGACGCGTCGAAGTCCCGGACGGTCAGCTTGTCCATGCTCTTCCTTCCTGGACTGGCGCTGGGCGCGCAGGGCGGGGCGCGCAGCGGGCCGGTCCGTGCCGGCCCGGCGCCCCGCCCTGTGGGCGGCTAGAGCTTCTCGGCGATGAGCTTGAGCAGGTCGGCCACGCGGCAGCTGTAGCCCCACTCGTTGTCGTACCAGGCGATGACCTTCACGAAGTTGCCGCCGAGGCTCATGGTCGAGGCCGCGTCGATGATCGAGGAGCGGCTGTCGCCGCGGAAGTCGCTCGAGACGAGCGGCTCGTCACTCACCCCGAGGATGCCCCGCATCGGGCCGGCCGCGGCCGTCCGGAAGGCGGCGTTGAGCTCCTCGACCGACGCGTCGCGCTCGAGCTCGGCGGTGAAGTCGACGACGCTCACCGTCGGCGTCGGGACGCGCAGGCTGAAGCCGTCGAACTTGCCCTTCAGGTCGGGGATGACCAGGGCCAGAGCCTTCGCCGCCCCGGTCGTCGTCGGGATGATGTTCAGGCCGGCCGAGCGCGCCCGGCGGGGGTCCTTGTGGGCCACGTCGAGGATGCGCTGATCGTTGGTGTAGCTGTGGATGGTGTTCATCAGGCCGCGCTTGATCGTCCAGCCGTCGTGGACGACCTTGGCCGCCGGCGCGAGGCAGTTCGTCGTGCAGCTCGCGTTGCTGATGATGTGGTGCTTCGCCGGATCGTAGGCCGCGTCGTTGACGCCGAGGACGATCGTCACGTCCTCCTTCTTGGCGGGGGCGCTGATGAGGACCTTCTTGGCGCCGGCCTCCAGGTGCGCCCGCGCCTTGTCCGCGTCGGTGAAGCGGCCGGTGGACTCGAGCACGACGTCGACGCCGAGGTCCTTCCAGGGCAGCTCGGCTGGGTTGGCGACCTGGAGGACCTTGATCGTCCGACCGTCGACGACGATCGAGTCGTCGGTGTGGCTCACCTCGCCCGGGAAGGCGCCGTACGTCGAGTCGTGCTTGAAGAGCAGGGCGTTCGTCGGGACATCGACCAGGTCGTTGAGGGCGACGACCTCGAGATCGGGCGCGCGCTCGATGATCGCCTTCAGCGACTGGCGACCGATGCGGCCGAAGCCGTTGATGCCGACACGGACTGTCATGGGTGCTGGACCTCCAGGGGGCGGGTCACTCTGGTGCGCGGTCAGCCGCTCACCGGCGAGGGGTGGGTGGAACGGCCGCGCCGCCAGGTGGGATCGCCGAGGCGTGCGGTCACGAGGGGATGGGCGCCGGCCAGGCCGACGTCGGGCCCGAGCTCCGCCGGGACGATCCGGACGCGGGCGCGGGGGGTGTGGAACGCGGAGCGGGCGACCTCCGCGCGGGCCGGCCCGAGGAGCCGGTCACCCTGGCCCTCGGCGACCGATCCGCCGACGACGATGCGGGCCGGGTTGAGGGCGTTCACGAACCCGACGCAGGCCAGGGCGAAGGCCAGTCGGGCATGCTCCAGGATCGCGTGGCAGGCCGCGTCGCCGGCCTCCTCGCCCTCGGCCACGTCCCGGGCGTCGACGGCGCCGCCCGGTCGCCGTTCGGCGGCGCGGGCGAGATACGGGCTGCTGCCGTCCGCGACGGCCCGGCGCGCCGCGATCGCGAGCGCCGTCCCGGACGCGTGAGCCTCCAGGTGGCCGATCCCGCCGCAGCCGCAGACGGGGCCGTCCAGGGAGACGGGCATGTGGCCGAGCTCGCCGGCCGTCCCGTCCGGGCCGTGGACGACGCGGCCCTCCTGGACGATGGCACCGCCGATGCCGGTCGAGACGGTGAGGTAGACGAAGTCCCCGCAGGCGCGTGCCGCGCCGAACGCCATCTCGCCGAGGGCCGCCACGTTGGTGTCGCGGTCGAGGTACGCGGGGAGCCCGAGCGTCTCCTCGATCCGCTCCGCGATGGGCACGTCGCGGAAGGCCGGGCCCATGTTGGGCGTTTCCACGACGACGCCGCGCCAGGGGTCGATCGGCCCCGGCGAGGAGACACCGACCCCGACGAGGCTGGCGGCGAGCCCGGCGGGGACGGCCGCGCGGACCTCGGCGAGGGCGTCGAGCGAGGCCGCCAGGATGGCCTCGGGACCTTCGACGACCGGCGTTCGCCGGGCCGTCCGGGCGGCGCGTTCGCCGTCGTCCGTCACGACCGCGGCGCGGATCTGCGTGCCGCCGACGTCGAGGGCGAGTACTGGACGTGGGGACAGAGGGTGGCCTCGTCGGTGTGGGGGCGGGATACGCGGGCATTCTAACAAAGGGGATTCGGCGCCCCGAACGGGCCACCTGGACCGTTGGCGGGCGGCCGACGCGGCCGCCGGCGCGGGCCGACCGCGCGGCGCGGCATGCCACCTGGCCCCCGTGCAGGCGTTCCCCGTCGACGTGCCGCCGGACGCGGCGCGACCCCCGCCGGGCTCGGCCGACGGGGGTCGCGGGAATGCGAGGTGGGTCTGTCAGGCCCCGATCCGGAAGACCTTGCCGCCGCACTCGGGGCAGGTGCCCTGCGTCGCCGGCTTGCCGTTCTTCATCGTGATCTTCTGGGCGTTCTGGATCTCGACCTTCTTCTTGTCCTTGACGCAATAGCCCTCGGCCATGGTCCGATGTCCTCCCTATCGCCTGGTGCGGCGCGCCGCGAGCGCGACGAGTCCGCGGAACATGCTCAGCTCCACAACGACGGGCGCCAGCGCTCCGCCGCCGCCACGCGCTTCTGGCGATCCATCTCGGCCAGGACGCGCAGGCTCTCGAGCCCGGTCTCGAAGCAGGCCGTCTCGGCCCGCTCCTTGGCCTCGCCCTCCACGAACGTCCCGTCGGTCCGCTGCGCATAGACCGCGCAGACGACCCCGGCGCGACAGCCCGCGAGGCCGGCCAGGACCAGCAGTGCGGACGCCTCCATCTCGAAGTTGAGGACGCGCTGGCGCGCCATCTCGTCCGCCAGGTCAGGGAAGCGGATCGGAAGCTGGGGGATGGGGCGCCCCTGCGCTCCGAAGAACCCCGGCGCCGTCGCCGTCACCCCGACATGGGTCCGATGCCCGAGCCGCTCGGCCGCCTCGATCAGCGCCACCACCGCCTCGTAGTCGGCGACGGCGGGGTATCGATCGTGGACGAAGAAGCTCGTGGTCGCCTCGAGCCGCACGGCGCCGCTCGAGATGACCAGCTCCCCGAGGCTGATCTCCGGCTGGAGGGCCCCGCAGGAGCCGACCCGGATGAAGGTCGGCCGGTCCGTGATCGCCAGGATCTCGGCCACGACGATCTCGACGTTGTCGGCACCGATCCCGGTCGAGACGACCGAGACACGCTCCCCCCGGTACGTCCCCGTCGCGCTCGCGAACTCACGGTTGCGTCGCTCGAGCTCCACGGACTCGAAGCGCGCGGCGATGCGAGCGGTCCGATCGGGGTCGCCGGGGAGGAGGATGTACTCGGCCAGTTCGCCGGGGCCGAGGCCGATGTGGTACTGCCGTGCTCCGGTGGGGAGTGCGACGCGGTGGTCCGCGCTCGGCAAGTCCTCGTCCCTCGTGTTCGTCGTGGCGCGTTCCAGGCGCGGCACGCCGGCGAGCATAGCCGCGCCCTCTCGTGAGCGTCAAGCGTGGCTGAGCGTGGACCACGCTCAGCCACGCCTCGCGGCGCCCACCTCCGCCCTGCGGCACGGCGCGTCCCCACCGACCTCCGCCCGGCTCAACCAGGGGATCCGGGACCGGCGTCGGCCCCGCTGCGCCACGCCTCGGCGGCGAGCGTCCGGAGGCGGTCGCCGATGCGGGCGGCCACGGCACGCTGCGACCGGCGCCGCCGGAGCAGCGTGACGGCGACGGAGGCGAGGGTCAGGGCGGCGAGCGAGCCAGCGCCCGCGACGGCACCGAGGCCCATGTCCAGCCCGGCGCCGTCCAGCCCCGCGCGGGTCGCGGCCGTGGCGTCACCAGGTGTCGCCGCCGCGTTCGACGCCGCCTCCGCGGATGGGGCATCGTCGAGGGCGGCGGCCTGGACCAGGGCGGCGGGATCACTGACGACCAGTCGCGGCCCGTCCGGCGCGGCCTCCACCCGGCCGGTCGCGTCGATTGCGTCACCGGCCTGGAGGAGCGTCAGGTTGACGGCCGCCTCACGGCGCAGGACGACAGGTGCGCGGGCCGTCCCGTCGTCGAGCACGACGGACTCCCCGCCGACCTCCGCGACCAGGCCGCCGACGGAGACGAGCCCCCCGACGTACTCGGCGAGCCGAGCCAGGTCGACACGGGCGACCTCGCCGACGGCCGTGCCCGCGGCCGAGCCGCCCCGGCTCAGGCCGCCGGTCGCGGCGGAGCCCTTGAAGGTCGTCGGGCCGGCCAGGACGGGGCCGAGGACGAGGTCGGCGCCCGACCGCGGGGTGAGCGAGAAGCGGCGGTCGGTGGCCGTCGGGTACGGCCGCCGGACGACGCCGATCACCGTCGCCAGCTGTCCTTCGCGCGGTGCCGCGCCGAGGCCCGCCACCGCCAGGCCGATGACCGGGAGACGCTGGCCGCCGACGAGCAGCTCGGCAAGCCACCGGTCGCCGAATCTGTGGACGGTGGCGATGCGGCCGACGGCGCGCCCGAGGCGCCACTCGAGCGAGGGTCCCGGGACGCCCCGCAGCTCGACCGGCTCGGGCAGCGTCCCCGAGCCGAGGCGGTCCATCGAATCGACGGCGACGCGCAGCGCACCGAGGCTGCGGCCGACGGTGCCGACGAGCCGGACGCGATCGCCGGCCCGGACCGCGTCGGCCGTCGGCAGCCAGGCGCCCACCGCGCCGCTGTCGTCGGCGACGACGACGTGGCGGCCCGCGCTGTCCAGGAGCCCGGGCCCGACCGTGACCACGCCCTCGAACCGGACGCGCCGGCCCTCGTTCGCAGCGAGCCGCGCGACAGCGGCGATGGTCGTGGCGCCGTCGGACGCCGCGGCAGGACCCGTGGCGGGCGTCCCACCCGCCGTGGGTCGGGGGCTCGCGGAGCCGGCGCCGGTCGGCGCGCCGACGAGGACGGTCACGTCCTCCCCGTCCCGGAGCCAGAGCCGGTAGCCGTCGAGCCGGTCTCGGCCCGTGGCCCGCTGTCCCGCGACGCCGACCAGACGCAGCCGTTCGCCCCGAGGGAACGCTCCTGCGCTGACCCCGGCCGTGGTGTCGGCGAGGATGCGGATCCGTCCGTTCGCGTCGTCGCGGATGGCGAGGTCGAGGTCGCCCGACGAGGTCCGTCCGACGGACCCGTCGAGGCGGCCCTCCACGGCCACGAGCCGGCCCTCGACGACCTCCCCCAGGAGCGCGGCGTTCGCTGGGAGCGGCGCCGGGACCTCGGCGCACCCCAGCAGGTCGGCGCCACCACTTGGGATCCGCAGTTCGAGCTGGCCGTAGGGCGCGGCGAGTGTCCCGTGGACGCGCAGCCAGTCGCCCCGCTGGAACGGGCGCGCGTCGCCGGGCAGGTGGAGGACGATGCCGGCGGTCGCGTCCTGGAGGGCGGCGAGGCCCGGCGAGCCGAGACGGCCGGCCTCCGCGGTGAGGACGCCCTCGACGACGACCTGGCTGTCCACGGGCCGCGATCGCGCCACCGCAACGGTGAGCGCGCCGCTGCCCGGACCCGGAGACGAGGTCGGCGTCGGTGCTGGCGTCGGTGCTGGCGTCGGCGACGCGGACGGCGACGGCTGGTCGCTGGGCGACGGCGTCGGCGACGGGGATGGTGTGGGGGTCACCGTGGGCACGGGCGCGAGCGCCTCGAGCTCGCCCGGGAGCGTCACGTAGAGGCGGTAGCCCGATGTGCCGGATCCGCTGCTGTCGCGCTGGCCCAGCGGCCCGGTCGCCCGCAGGCGGTCCCCGCGCTGGATCGAGCGGGCCTCGAGGGCGGCCGGGGCCACGACGAGGCGGAGCGGGCCGCTGCCGTCGTCGAGGCTCACCCCGAGCCCGTCGGCGAGGGAGCTCGGGGATTCCGCGACCGTGCCCTCGACGACGAGCCGGGTCCCCTCCTGCGCCTCACCGGCCGAGCCGGTGGTGACCGCGACTGGGACTGGCAGCGCGCCCGCCCCGATCGCCTCGATGCCTCCGGCCACGACGCGGAGCGTCCGCTGGCCGTAGCGGTCGTCGAGCGTGCCCGAGGCCCGGACGAGCGTCCCCGCCGGCGAGGCGACCGACGGGACGTCGGGGAGCCACAGGCCGATGCCGCCGCTGGCGTCCTGGACGAACGAGGCCCGACCGCCCTCGAGTGCGTCGAGCGCGGTGACGAGGACGCCCTCGATGGTCGCCGCGGCCCCGTCCGGCAGCGCCCGCGCGGCCGCGACCGGGACGGCCGCGGTCGATGGCTCCGGGGTGGGCTCGGCGGTGGGCGCCGGGGTCGGCTCGACGGTCGGCCGCGGCGTCGGCTCGGCCGTGGCCGCCGGGGTCGGCTCGATGGTCGGCGTCGGGGTCGGCGACGTCGAGGGCGCGACGCTCGCCGTCGGGGTGGGTTCCGGCGGGCTCGTGGGCTCCGGTGTCGCCGACGGTGCGACGGTCGGTGAGGGCGCCGGCGAGGCTGTCGGGTCGGGGGTCGCCGACGGGGCGGGCGACGGAGTGCCGGAGGGTTCGACCGACGGGGATGGCGTCGGCGACGCGGGCGCGCTCGGTTCGACGCTCGGCGACGGGTCCGGGGATGGGCTGTTCGATGGGGTGGTCGATGGGGTGCTGGACGGGCTCGGGGAAGTCGAGGGCTGGAGCGGCATCGGCGGCGCGGCGAGGCCCTCCGGGACGGGACTGGCCTGGACGGCCCAGTCGGCCGCCCCGTCGTTCGTGTCCATCCAGTTGCCCGCGCCCGCTCCGGGCCGGCGCTCGATGCTCGATCCCGCCGGGGGCGCGGGGGCCGCTCGGCCCTCGAGGTAGGCGTTCGTGGCGTCGCCCCAGCCGACGGCGTCGACCGGCGCGCCGCCGATCGCCCGCAGCACGAGGGCGCCGCCCGTCGCGGCGAGGCCGCCGCTGTACGTCCCGTCGGCGGCCGCGGCATGGATCCCGAGGACGTTGGCGAGCAGGAATCGCTGCCCCGATGCGAGCGGCCGCGATGCGGCCCAGCTCGCCTTGCGCGTGACCGTCGCCCCGCTCGAGGTGACGTAGACGACCTCGAGCCCCGCCAGGTCGACGACGGCCGGCGATGCGTTCGCGATCTCGACGTACTCGTCGCTCGCGCTCGCCCCGCCGGTCACGACCTCTGCCAGCAGGAGGGCCGTGGAGGGTGGCCACGAGACGGCGGCGGCCAGCCGGACCGGGGCGGTCGGGGGACCCGCGAGGGCGACGAGGGAGACGATCGCGAGCAGGACGAAGGCACGAACGCGGCGCATGAGCGGTCTCCGGGCGGGCTGGGGCCGGCGGTCCGAGTGCGGTCGGTTCTAGCAGGCGTCCCTCACCGCGCCCTCACGCACGACTCGACCGGCCCTCATCCGCGACTCATCCGCGGCTCACCACCGACTCACTCCCGACTCACCCGTCGCGCAGGGCAGCCTGGGGCGGCGGCCCGGTCACGTCTCGCCAGCCGAGTCCATCGACTACCATGGCGGCCACGAGACCCGCGAGGGCCGGGCGCCGACGCGCCGCCCCGCGCTCGCGACCCGACGACACCAGGAGGCAGCGTGGCACGCGCGAAGAGGACCGATCGCTCCGAAGCCAGGCGGCGGTATCGCGCGGCCGTCGCGGCGGACAGCGCCGGCGAGCCCGCCGACCAGGCCGTCGGCGAGCCGAACCGCCTCGCGACGGCCGCCCTGCCGAATACGCTCGGCGGGCCGCGCCCCGGTCTCGCGGGTCGAGCGGCGAAGCCCGGCCGGCCCGACCCGACGCTGACGACCCCGCCGGTCAAGGCGTCCCGACCGGGCATCTTCGGGGCGTTCAGCGCCTCGGTCCGCCCGCTCGACCTGCGCGGCGACCTCCGCGCCGCGCCGGCCGTCCTGCGCGACAAGGCGACCTGGATCCCCGCCGCCATCACCGTCGTCCTGGGTGCGCTGCTGTTCGTGCCCGGCTTCGCGGCCACCTCGCTCGGCCGACTGGTCCTGCCGCTGGTCATCGTCCCGCCGCCGATGGCGATGCCGTTCCTGGTCGGCCTCATGGCGCCGCGGGCGAGCTGGCTGCCCGGTGCCCTCGTCAGCCTCCTCGGCGCGGCGTTCTACAGCGCCTGGATCCTGACCGTCGACGTGGCCACGCTGGGGGGCGCGACGGCCCCCGTGTCCGCCGGTGACAGACTCGCGGCCGTCGGCTACGCGCTCGTCGTCTCGATCGTCTTCGGCGCCTTCATCGCCTCGTTCGCCGCGTTCTACCGCCGGTTCCTGCGCCTCTCGAGCCCCGCCCAGAACCGCGGCGGCTCCAGGTCGAGCCGACCGCGCGCGACGACGCGACCGGCAGCCCGGCGCCGCTGACGGACGACCCGGCTGACAGCGCGGCGCCGCTGACGGACGACCCGGCTCAGCCGCGCCGCATCCCGGCGTAGCCGAGCGAGCGGACGCCCTCGGGACGGGCCGGCCCGCCGACCGCCGCCGTCTCGTCGGGGAGCGGCCGGACGTCGCGGGCCACCACGTTCACGACGTCCCCCTCGCGCTGGAGGTCCCCCTCCAGGTACAGCAGGGCGTGCCGTCGGACCACGCCCCGCAGCCGCGTCCACGCGGCGGGCCACAGCGTGACGTTCACCATCCCGGTCTCGTCCTCGAGGGCCAGGAAGACCGTGCCCCGGGCTGTCATCGGGTGCTGCCGGGTGACGACGAGGCCACCGAGCCGGACCGGACCCGGCCGACGCGAGGCGAGCGAGCCGTTCGTCACCGCGCCGAGCCGCTCGAGGGCCGGCCGGAAGAGCGAGACGACCTGGCGCCGGGCGTCGAGCGAGAGCACCGCATACGCGTCGCCGGTCCGCTCGAGCTCGGTCAGCGCGGGCAGCGGCGGGACCGCCGTCGCCGGCAGGCGCAGGTCCATCGGCCGCCCCGCCGCCCGACCCGCGGCCGCGCCCCGCCGGACGTCGCGCCCGTCGACGCGGCCCCGCGTCGCGCCCATCACCTCGCGGAGCTGCCAGAGCAGCTCGCGGCGCGGCCGTCCCAGCGAGTCGAGCGCCCCGGCCCGGATGAGCCGCTCGACGACCTCCTCCGGCAGCCCCGTCCGGTCCACGACCTCGGCCAGCGAGCGGTACGAGCCGCGGGCCAGCTCCGCGTCGAGCCGCGCCTGGTGCTCCTCGCCGATCCCCTTGACGAGCTGCAGCCCGAGCCGGATCGCCCAGCCCGCCGCACTCTCGGCCGACCAGCGTCCGCGGACCTCGGCCGAAGGCACGACGCAGGCGGCCGACTCGACCGGCCTCGGCTGCCCGTCCGGGCCGACCCACTCGGTCGTCGTCCGGTAGGCGCTGGCGTTCACGTCGACCGGCAGGACGGCGACGCCATGACGCTTCGCGTCGTTGACGAGCACCTCGACGGGGTAGAAGCCCATCGGCTGGGCATTGATCAGGCCGACCGTGAACTGGGCCTGGTAGAAGAGCTTGAGGAAGGCCGATTCGTAGGCCGTCCGGGCGAAGGCCGCGGCATGGCTCTTGGCGAAGCCGAAGCTGGCGAAGGCCGCCACCTGCCGGAAGAGCTCCTCGGCCTGCTCGTCGGAGAGCCCGTTCGTCCACCGGCAGCCGTCGACGAAGCGCCGGTGGAGCTTCTCCATCTCCCGGCTCGAGCGCCACGTGCCCATCGCCCGCCGGAAGCCGTCGGACTCGGCCGCGCTGAAGCCGGCCACGCCGATGGCGATCTGCATGACCTGCTCCTGGTAGAGGATCACCCCGAGGGTCTCGCGCAGGATCGGCTCGAGGCTCGGGTGGAGGTACTCGACCGGCTCGAGACCCTGCCGGCGGCGCAGGTACGGATGAACGGCATTGCCCTGGATCGGGCCCGGCCGGATGATCGCCACCTCCACGACGAGGTCGTCGAGGCTCGCCGGACGCGACTTCGGGAGGGTCTGCATCTGGGCCCGGCTCTCGACCTGGAAGACGCCCACGGTGTCGGCCGCCCGGAGCATCTCGAAGACCTCCGGGATCTCCTCCGGCAGGCGGTCGAGGTCGACGCAGGTCGCGCAGTCGTGCTCGATGAGCTGGAGGGTCTCGTCGATCGCGGCGAGCATCCCGAGCCCGAGCAGGTCGAGCTTGATGAGCTTGATCGTCTCGACGTCGCGCTTGTCGTACTGGACGACGACGCGGCCGGGCATCGTCGCCCGCTCCAGGGGGGCGATGTCGATGAGCGGGGCGGCGGTCACGAGCATCCCGCCGGTGTGGATGCTGAGGTGGCGTGGGAACCCGTCGAGGCGGGCGCACAGCTCGAGCCAGCGCTCCCAGTCCGACAGCCCGACGGTCGAGCCGCGGTGGGCCTCGCGGTCCACCTCCGGCGGCGGCGCGAGACGGGCGACGCTCGAATGGGGCACGGTCGGCGGGACGGGCGCGGTCGGTTCATGACCCCCAGGCATATTCGGACGCAATACGACCCCCGGATCGGCCGCGACGACGGGCCCGTCGTCTCGCGCCTCCGCTGGATCCGCCTGATCGGGCAGGCGCGGCACGCTCGGCACGCTCGACCGAGCGGCAGTCGGTCGACCCCAGGGATCGCCCCCCGACCCGGCGACGCCCGCGGACGGTCGCTCGGCGCCGCGGATCGCGTCCGATATCCCTTCTGGTGATGATCGGGCGACGGCGGGGCGCTCGGCGCGTCCCCCGTCCCCGTGGGCGCCGTACACGCCCGGCCCGTCGCGCCGCTGCGGCTCGCGCCGCAGCCAGGCGACGCTCGCCGCGGAGTCGCCGGGTCCGCCCTCGTCGTCGGACGGCCCGCGGCTGCGGATCGAGGGGCGTGACGCGGCCGCCCACCTGGGGGCGAGCCCCGCCTCATCGCCGCGGCGGTCGTCGGCGCTCCTGCCGCCCGCCGTCGATCCGCCGGCCGCCTCCGTCCGGCCCACGTCCTCGCGCCGGACGAGCCGACCGTCGCCGTGCTCGTCCCGGCCGCGGGTGGCGATCCGGCCGCCCCGCTCGTGGCGCAGCTGGCCCATCGAGTCCACGAGGCCGCGCTCCCCGGCCCGCCAGGCGGCGACCGCGACGGCCGCCTCGGGCCCGGCCGCCTCCTCGTCCGAACGGGCGAAGAACTGGCCGAAGCCCCCCTCCGCCTCGAGGTCCCGCCGGACCATCACCGAGTCGTACGTCTCGAGGGCCTTCGCCACCCGGTCCACGAGCGGCCGCGGGAAGCCGAGAGCGTAGCCGACCTCCCGGACCGCCGAGCGCGCCCGGTACGTCACGAGGTTGCAGACCATCCCCGTGTGCTCCGTCCCGTAGCGCCCGTAGACGTACTGGATGACCTCCTCGCGGCGCTCCGAGCTGAAATCGATGTCCACGTCGGGGTACGTCGTCCGGCCCTCGTTGATGAACCGCTCGAAGAGCAGGTTGTGGCGGATCGGGTCGACCCGGGTGATGCCGAGGACGTAGGCGACGATCGAGTCGGCCGCGCTCCCCCGGCCCTGGGCCGGGATCCCGCGCTCCCGGGCGAACCGCATCAGGTCCCAGCAGATGAGGAAGAACTCGGCCAGGCCGGTCCGCTCGATGACGTCGAGCTCGTGGGCCAGCTGCCGGACGACCGTGGGGGTCACGGGGTGGTAGCGCCGTCGGACGCCCTCGTGGCAGAGCTGCTCGAGGTGGGAGAAGGCGGTCTCGCCCTTCGGCACCGGGAAACCCGGGAAGCGGTAGCGCTCGAAGGCCAGGTCGACCGAGCAGCGCGCGGCGACCTCGCCGGCGGTCCGGATGCCCTCGGCCCAGGCACGCGCCACGGCCGGGTCGGCGCCCGCGTCGCCGGGCGGGAGCGCCAGCAGCTCCGCGGCCGACTTCAGGTACGACTCGCCATCGGGCCGGCGCAGGTCGGCGAGCGTGTCGAGGCTGCGGCCGTGGCGGATCGCCGTCAGGACGTCCTGCAGTTCGCGGCCCTCCGGCCTCGCGTAGTGGACGTCGTTCGTGACCACGACCGGCAGGCCGAGCTCGGCCGCGAGACGGACCGCCTCCGCGACGAGCCAGTCGTCGTCGGGGAGCAGGTGATGCTGCAGCTCGAGGTAGAAGCCCGCTCCGCCGTCCCTGCCGAACGAGCGGGCGTACCGCTCGGCGACGGCCCGCGCCCCCGCACGGTCGCCCGCCCGCAGCCGCCGGGCCAGCTCGCCGTCGCGGCAGCCCGAGAGCGCGACCACCCCCTCGACGTGCTCGGCGAGCAGCGCCTGGCTGAACCGGGGCATGGCCTTCGTCCCCGCCAGGTTGGCCCGGCTCACGAGGCGGCAGAGGGAGCGGTAGCCCGCGTCGGAGGCGGCCAGCAGGACGAGGTGCGGGCCTCGCTGGGCCTCCCCGACGCCCCGCGCGTCCTCCTTGACCACCGACCGATGGCCGGGCAGTCGCGCACGGTCCGGGCGGGGCCGAGCAGGGGCACCCTCGACCGGCGGCAGCGGCTCCGGCGTCGAGGTCGGGGAGCGTCGACCCCGGACCGCGCGGTGCGCAGGGACGACGAGGCAGAACGGGTCCGGGACGGCCGCGTCGAGCAGCTCGATCTCGAGCCCGACCACGGCATGGAGGCCCGCCTCTCGGGCGGCCGTGCTGAAGCGGACCGCGCCGTAGAGGCCCTGGTGGTCGGTGACGGCGAGCGCGTCCAGGCCGAGCTCGACCGCGCGCTCGACCAGCTCGTCGGGGGCGGATGCACCGTCGAGGAACGAGAAGTGGGAGTGGCAGTGGAGCTCGGCGAAGGCCATCAGCGACCCGGCAGGGAGGAAGGATGGACGGAGTATAGAACGCGTGTTCTATGTTCCCAAGTCCCATCCGGCCCGCAACATCCAGCCACCGCCCGTCGTCACACCCGGCGATGGAGCCGCTCCGCAGCCTTGCCCTCCCTGCCGTCCGCCTCCTGGCGCTGGTGCTCCTCGCCTTCCTGCTGATCCTCGTCCTCCTTCCCGCGGCCCTCGCCGCCCAGGCGGCCGTCACGGTCTAGCTCCTCCTCCGTCTCGGCACCTGGGGTCCCGAGGCTTCGCCGACCCGGGCGTGGTGGCCGGGTCGCGCACCAGGGCCCGCCGCTCCCACGGCGGGCCCTGGCACATCCGCGGAGGCACACGTTTCGGCCAGCCCCGGCCAGGATCGAGTGGCCGGCCGGACGGCGGATCCGCGGGCACCTCCCACTGCCGATCGCCGGGGACCGGCTACGATGGGCGCGGCCCCCGCGACCGACGCTCGCACGACCGGAGGACCGATGGATCACTCGCCCACCAGCGCGCCCCGCGCCGACTCGGCCGTGTCGTTCGAGGCGACGCGGCGCGGCCGTCGCTCGCCGCTGCTCGCCCTGCTCGCCGTCGTCCTCGCGCTCGGAGCCTGCAACGCGAACCCGAGCGCGACCGCGTCGGCTGCTGCGAGCGGCTCGACCACCTCGCCCACCGCGACGCTGACGCCCGTCCCGACGGAGTCGTCCGTGGCATCGCCGAGCAGCTCCGCCGGCGGAGCCGTCTCGCCGCCGACCCAGACCGACACCGCCTGGGGTCGCATCTGGGACGCGCTGCCGCCGAGCTTCCCGGTGTTCCCCGGGGCGCAGTCGGCCCCCGACACCACGGGGGCGGCCAGCGCGACCGTCACCACGCCGACCGATGTCACGACCGTCACGACCTGGCTCGTCGACTCGCTCGAGCGGGCCGGTTTCCAGGCGACCGCCAGCCCGGCCCTCGAGGGCGGTGCGCACGTCATCGACGCCAGCGCGGCGGGCGGCTGCAAGGCACAGGTCCAGGTGTCTCGACAGGGCTCGCTGACGAACATCGTCACGCTGTACGGCGCGAGCTGCCCGTTCAGCTGATCCAAGCCGGAGGAGGGAACCGATGCGTCCGACCGCGAGCGACCTGCTCGGCGCGGGCCTGCTGGCCGTGATCCTGGTCGCGCTGGTCGTGGTCTTCGTCGTGGCCGCCCTGCCCGCCCACGCCTAGACGGTCCTCGCCGCGCCCGCGAGGCGCCGACGACGAAACACCGGGCGCTCGCTCCGCGTCTAGACCTCGTCCGGCCAGTGCCCGCCGGCAACGCGCATCGCGGGGGAGCCACCGTGCAATCGACCCACTCGCGGGACGTGGGTGCCATCGTCCTCCTCGTCGGCATCCTGACCATCCTGCTGCTGGTCAGCATGGCGCTCGGCCAGTCGGCCGTCCGCTGATCGCCCGCTCGATCGCTCGCCGCCTCGCGCGGGAGGCGGCAGCCGGCTGACGGCCACCGCTCGGCGCCGCTCGACCTCAGTCGTACAGCCGCTCGAGGTGCCAGCTGCCGTCCACCCGGTCGAGGTAGACCAGGGCGAGCCAGCGCTCGCCGACGACCTTGAAGTAGTCGCGGGCGATCGGTCGGCGCCACCAGGCCTCGTCCACCCGCCAGCGGTTGCAGACCTCGACCGCCTCCCGCCGCCCCGCCCAGCGGATGGCCCGCAGCGCGCCGGCCTCGTCCAGCTCGGCCTCGATGAGCGGGTGCTCCCGCAGCAGTCGGGTCATCCCGGCTCCCCGGGCCGTCCATCGGACAGCCCGGCGTCCGCTCCGTCGACCGTCACCGACCGCCAGCGCCAGCGCCGCTCCGGCAGGGCCGCCTCGGGATCGGCCAGCTCGACCCGGCCGACGCGGTCCTCGCCGAAGCGGAGCGCGAGCCGGGCGAGCTGCCAGCCGAGCCGGGCGGCGCGGCCGGCCTGAGGCGTGAAGAGGGTGAGCTGCTGGCCGGCCGCCGGCAGGACGTCGGCCAGCAGCAGGTCCAGCCGGGCGACCGGCGCGGGCGGCGGCGTCCGCTCCAGGCGCGCCACCAGGAGCCGCTCGACGGCGGCCGCCTCGGCGGTCGGTTCCGGCAGGCCCTGCTCGAGGACGAGGGACGTCGGCGTGCCGGACCGGGCGAACGTCGGATCGAGGGTGAGGACGAGACGGGCTCGGCCGGCGGCCGCGCCGCGGGCGAGGAGCTGGTCGGCGAGGGCCTCGACGAGGCGGCGGAGGACGAAGCGGAGCGGTTCCAGGTCCCCGATCGGTGGCTCGATCGGGAGGCCCAGGGCGAGGCGCTCGGGGTCGCGGCGCGGCCGGAACGGCTCCGTCTCGCGGCCGGTGGCCCGGTCGTGGAGTCGCTCGCCCTCCACCCCGAAGCGGGCGACGAGGGCCGACCGCGGGAGCGCGACGACCTGACCGATCCGGCGCAGGCCGAAACGGGCGAGGCGGGCCCGCACGTCCGGGTCGGGGCTGAGCAGCGCCGCCGGGAGCGGGGCGAGGAAGTCCGCCTCCCCGTACGGCGCGATGGCGAGGAGCGGAAGGCCGGCGGGGCGCGCGGCCGCCTCCCGGCTGCGCGACGCGGCGACCGTGGCCGCGAACCTCGTCCCGGCGATCCCCGCCAGGGGCGGCCCGGGGAGCAACGGGGCGAGCGCCTCCGCCGCCCGGGCGGCGAGGACCGGCTCGACGCCCCACAGCCGTTCGAGGCCGTCCAGCTGGACCTCGAGGCGACCGAACGTCGGATCCGCGTCGTCGGTCGCCCCGGCGACGCCCGGGCTGAAGGCGGCCAGCCGCTCCAGGGCGGCCTCGACCGCCGCCGCGTCAGCGGCGGGGTCGGGATCGAGGAACGCCGCCTCCGGGGCGAGCCGGTGAGCGGCCCCGAGCGGCATGCCCCGCCGCACCCCGAGCTCGCGCGCGACGGGATCTGCGTCGAGGACCGTGCCGGCCGTCCAGGGCTGGCCGCCCAGGACGACGGGTCCCGCCGGGAATGAGCCGGAGGCGCGGGCCCGCGCCAGGCGAAGGGGCAGGTGGGGCCAGAGCAGGTGGAGGAGTCGCATCGGTCGGGATCGCCAGGTGAAGGGGGTCGGGGGTCGATCCGTCGTGGAGCAGGTCCGGTCGGGCGAGGCAGGCGTCGCGCTCGCCCCCCTCGGCGTAGAGGATCCGGAGCTCGGCCCGCCGCCCCGGCGGGCCGAAGCGGTTGCGGGCGACCACCACCTCCGTCCGCTGACCGATCACGTCTCGGCCGAGCCGTATCCAGGCCCGTCGGGCGAGCTCGAGGCGCAGGCCCGTCGAGCCGACCAGAGCCTCGCGGATGGGTCCGGGCAGGCCGGGCGGCTCGAGCACGAGGAGGCCGGCCTCCGCCCGTCGGGCGAGCGCGGCGAGCCGGCCCAGGCGCTCGGCCAGGTCCATCGGCCGCTCCCGTTCGCCCGGTGGCCCGGTCGATATCCCGCGGGCGGGCAGGTCCAGCAGGAGCAGGTCCACCGCGCGGTCCTGGAGGAGCGTGGCGGCCATCGCCAGGGCCTCGCCGAGCGAGCGCGGCACGAGGACGACGAGCCACTCGAGGCGAACGCCGCGCGCCACCGCCTCGACCGGGTCCAGGCTCCGGGCGAGGTCCAGATAGGCGACGATCCCGCCGCTCCCCTGGACCGCCGCGGCAAACCGGAGGGCGAGCGTCGTCTTGCCGCTCGATGCCTCGCCGTGGAGAGCGGCGGCGGCGGCCCGGGGCAGGCCGCCCGGCCCGAGGATCGCGTCGAGCGCGGCGAAGCCGGTCGAGACGACCTGGCCGAGGTCGGCCGGGCCGGGCCGGGGCAGGCTCCAGCCGGGGCCGGCGGGCGACTCGACGGTGGGCTCACTGACCGGCTCGGCCAGCGCCAGCGGCGCCGGCCGGGGAACCAGGGCGAGCGCGCCGACGACGTCCATCGCGGGTCTGGGCGCTACCTCGCCCCAGCGCTCCCGGAGGGAGGCCAGAGCCGCGGAGACTGCGGGGGAGGGGCTCGTCATGGGACGACAAGCATAGAACGGATGTTCTAGAAGTCAAGGGTCAGGCCGCCCACTCGAGCGCGTCATGGGGGCCCCGCGGGGGGCTCCGCCCAGGGGCCCTGTGCTAGACTGCCGGGCGCGTGGGGATGTAGCTCAGCTGGGAGAGCACCGCGTTCGCATCGCGGGGGTCAGGGGTTCGAGTCCCCTCATCTCCACCATCTCCCCACCCGTTCCCCCGACTCGGCGTGCGTGCTGAGACCCGTCCCTATCCTCGTCCGGCGAATCGTCCTCGCGAGTGATGCGCGAGCGTCCGTGCCGTCACGAAGGAGACGACGGCTCCGCCGACGATGAGGACACCCGCAACGACGAGGAAGCCCGTCTGATCCGGCATGGAGCAGGCGGCATCGACGCGACAGCGCTGATCGGCCAGACCGAGCAGGACGAGCCACCCGGAGCCGATCCCGGCCAGAAAGCCACCGAGGCCGAGCGGTCGAAGCGGCTCGCGCCAGGCCCACAGGAGGCCCGGCGCGATGAGGAGGAGGGCCAGGACTCCGGCCTCCAGCACGAATCCGCCGGCGAGCCCGCCGAACGCGAGCCCGAGCAGCCAGTGCGTCCAGGGCGAGGCCGACTTCATCCCGCGATTCTCCACCCCGTGCCAACGTGCTCGGCGCTCTGCACCTCACCCGCTCGCGCGGGCGCGCCGCGGGCCGATCAGCGGAACGGCGGGACGCCCTCGCAGCCTTCCCGGACCCGGCACACGTCGGCGGACGAGGGCGCGCCGTTCGGTCGAGGGTCATGGGCGAGGTGGATCCGGTCATGGTCAGAGTCTGCGGGCGGCAGCCTGTCGGTCCGGTTACGGGCCGGGACGCGGGGTCGTGGCGGCCGGCGGGCGCGAACCGTGGGACGATCGAGATGCGGCATTCGACCTAGTCCCGGCTGCGGCCCGACTTCTCTAGACTCCGGCCATGGGTTCTCGCCTGGCCCTGGCGTCCCACCTGTTCGACATCGTCCTCGTGCTCAGCCAGCGGCCAGGGGGCGCGCGGCTGGCCGAGATCTCGGCTGTCCTCGACCTGGCCCCGTCGTCGGTCCAGAGCGGGTTGCGCACGCTCACCGTCAACGGCCTCGTCGTCCGCGGCGCGCGCGCCACGTACAGCCTCGCCCCGCATCCGGCCATCGATGCGCTCGTCGCGTTCGCCGCCCGCCGCGCGGACCCCGGCGAGGCGACGCTCGTCGTCCTCCGCTCGAACGAGGGTGTCGTCTTCGCCTGCCGCGACGAGGGCGGCTTCGTCGTCGCCGAGCGGATGGCGGACGACCGCACCCGCGCCGCGCTCGACCGCGTCCTGGGAACGATCGCCGCGGATCGCAGCGATGCGCCGCCGGTGCTCCGCTTCGCAGACGACCAGCTCCGGCGGCTCCTCCGCTCCGCGCTCGGCCTCCGGGCCCGCGTCGGCCAGGCGACGGTGGTCAAGGCCGCCGGGACGGCACGGCCGCGCCCTCGGCGCGACGAGCTCGCGGCGGTCGTCCCTTCCCGCTCGGCCTGACTCGACCCTCGGCTCTCGCAGCAGCCGGCCGCGATCGCCACGCCGCCGTTCAGGGCTCCAGGGCCGCCTCGTCGACCGGGACTGGCGGCCCGCCGCTGAGCCCGACCCGCTGACCGGCCAGCCAGGCGTCCACCTCGGCCATCCAGCGGCCGTCCGGCTCGACGAGGACCGCCGGCAGGCCGACCGCTCGCGCTCTCGCCACGTTGGGCGGCTGGTCGTCCGCGAAGAGGCAGCGCGTGCCGGGGCCCGCGACGGCGAGAGCGGCCTCGAAGGCGACGTCGTCCGGCTTGACAAGGCCCGTCTCCTCGGAGACGAGGGCCCGCTCGATGGGACCGTCGCCGGTCGCCCCGGACGCGGGCAGGACCACGCCGGCAGCCGC
>DASVYJ010000097.1:0-36132 GCA_036392215.1 Candidatus Limnocylindrales bacterium
GGACGATTGGATAACCGGACTCCTTCTCAAGGGACGCGCCGAGGATGAGTGAGTTCGGCGACCGCTTACGCGCCCAGCGCGACGTGTTGCGGGTAGTCAATGCCGTGGCGTGGACGGAAGAGCTGTTCGGGCTCTCCAATCAAGCGATCAGGCGCTGGATGGAGCGCAACGACGTTCCAGCTGGATCCGAGGTTGCAAGACAGCTTCGCTTGGCGTCCGAGCGACTCGGGTTCTTGGCTAATAGGAGCCAATCGCAGGTGACCGACGACTACCGTCAGGCCTGGCAGGACGTGCAGAATGCGACCGAGGAGATTGAGGATGCCCTCCGGTCCTTCGGCGATTTCAGGTAGCAGCAATCGTCCGAAATCTTCGGTTTCTCGCCTCGGGCCTCACCCACCAGGAGTGGGACGCACTGAGATGCGCCTGGCCGGAGCCGACATGGCCAGGGTCCAATCGGCCTTGCCTGCGACGCGAGGACGGTTGACCTGAGATATCCGATAGATATACTGTCGGCATGGGCAAAGTCCTGATCTCGATCCCTGAGCAGCTCCTGGCGGAGATCGACAGGGAAGCGTCGGCGCGTGGCTCGAGCCGGAGCGCGTTCCTCCAGGAGGCGGCGCGCCGCGAGCTCGGCACGCCGTCTGCTGGACGCGTCCGGGCGGCGCTCGAGCGCGGTCGCCAGGCGTTGCGGGGCGTCGGCGCGTTCGAGGCGGCTGACGCGATCCGCGCCAGTCGGGACAGGCTCGATGCCGCCGATCGTCGTCGTTAGCGACGCGAGCGTCGCGCTTAAGTGGTTCCACGACGCCGGCGAGGAGGAGGTCGACGCATCCAGGGCGCTCGTTGACGCCTACCTCGGCGAACGGATCCTCCTCTTCGTGCTCGACCTGACCCGGTACGAGATCGGCAACGCGCTGCTTCGAGGCCACGCCGGAGCGAGCCCCGAGAGTGCGGCGCGCGTCCTCGAGGCCCTGCGGGAGGTGTGCCCGAGCGTCTCGCTCGATGGTGACCAGCTGCGGCTCGCGGCGGAGCTTGCGGCCGACCACAGCCTGACGTTCTACGACGCGGCGTACGCCGCCGTTGCCCAGTCGCGGAACGCACTCCTCGCGACGCTCGACCAGAAGCTGCTCTCGGCCGGCCTCGGCTTGCGTCCATCGGCCGTTCTCGGTCGTATTGTTACATAACCTTGCTTATCGGAAGTAGTAGGAGGGGTGCAGCGCCTCGGAAGTAGTAGGAGGGGTGCAGCGCCTCGGAGCTGCGCGTCGGATCGCCGACGGTCGAGGACGTCCGGGGCGGGCTGACGCGCGTCGTGGGCCACCGGAAACCACCGGCGCGAGGCCGGACGTAGGGAGCGGTGATCGGACGGCCGCCGCGGGGCGGGCCGACCGCACCAACCGGAGAGGTGCCCAATGCGTCCCATCCGCCTCCCCCGTCTGCTCGGCGCCGTCGCACCGCTGGTCCTGCTCGCGGCGTGCAGCTCGACGGGGGCCAGCCCGGCGAGCACGGTAGCGGGGGTCACCGCGGCGCCGAGCATGGCAGCCAGCGGCTCCGGCGGGGCCGTCGAGATCAACGTCAGCACCAAGCCCGGCGTCGGGTCGTTCCTGACCGGGGCGGACGGCAGGACGCTCTACGTCTTCGCCAAGGACAGCCCGAACACGAGCGTCTGCAGCGGGCAGTGCGCCACGAACTGGCCGCCGCTCGAGGTGCCCAGCGGCAGCCAGCCGATGCCGGGCCCGGGCGTCACCGGGACGCTCGCGACGATCACCCGGAGCGACGACGGCAAGCTGCAGGTCACCTACGACGGCCTGCCGCTCTACTACTTCGCCAAGGACGCGGCGGCCGGCGACACGAACGGCCAGGGCATCGGCGGGATCTGGTTCGTGGCCAGCCCGAGCGGGATGCCGGCGGCGTCGGGGGCCGCGTCCCCGGCCGCCTCGGCGGGCGGCGCGGCGCCGGGCGCGAGCCCGACCAAGGGCGTGACGTACTGACATAACCCCGCGCCGAACGCCCGAGCGAGCTGCGGGCGCCGGCGGATCCAGGCGCGAGCTCGCGCGCGACCCTCGGGCAGGAGCCCCGTCCGGCGCGAACGGGGCTCCTCCGTGTGTTCGAGGCTGGCCCGGCGGCCAGGATCGTGTCGATCACGCCCTGGAGGGCGCTGGTGGGAAGTGCTCGGATGGCGGCCGGCCGAGCCATCGGCTCAAGATCCTTGTTCGGGTCCAGGTCCAGCCGCAGCCGACGGAGTGCTGCAGGGGCCTCGAGCATCGGATACGCCGTTCGGCAGATGGTCGCCAGCCCCGTCCGAGCCGAGCCTTGCGGGAGGCTCGACGCACAACGGGAGGCAGGCGATGGCTGGATACACCGCACCACTCCGGCCGGTGCGCTCATCCGGACACGGCAGCGCCGTCGGGGTCGCCCTGGTCCTCGCCTTCGCGCTGGGCCTGCTCGCCGGCCACGGTCTCCCCCGATCGGCGGCCGGATCGGTCGCCGGGACGAGCCGCGCCACGCTGGCGCCGGCCGCCTCCGCCGAGCAGGCCCTGCGCGCCACGCCGTACCGCAGCGTCGGCGACATCATCGCCGCGAACGATGCCGCCTGGACGATCGGGAGGGCGACACCGCTTCACGCCGGTGACATCATCTCGGCCAACGACGCGGCCTGGGCCGCGAACCATCCGAGCCGGTGAGGCGTTCCGCATGGCAGGCTCGAGCCCGGGGGGCATCGATCAGCGGCGGATCCTCGACCTTCAGCGCCGGGCGGACGACCTCCCGACGCTGGACCGGGACACTTCGAGCGCCGTCATCCTCGAGGGCATCTCCGCGCTTGTTGCGGCGGACACCGCGGTCTTCTACCTGACCGACAGCCGGCTGGAGCGCTGCGTCGCGATGATCGCGGACGACCCGGGGCTCCAGGCCGCGTGGCAGGCCGGATACGATCGCTGGCTGGGCCTCGTGCGCGCCGGGGGCCACCCGATCGTCGACCACTGGGTGCAGACGGGCGATCTCGGCGCGCTCCGACTGTCGGACGTCATCGGCGGCGGAGCGTTCCACCGGCTCCCGCTCTACGACGAGTTCCTGCGGCACTATCGCATCGAGCGGATGCTCGGGACGAGGATCGAGCTCTCGTCGTGGCTGTGGATCGACGTCATGTTCCACCGGAGCGGCAGCGACTTCACCCGCCGGGACATGACGGCGCTCGACGCGGTGCGCCCGACGGTCGGACGCATCGCGCAGCGGGCCGAGCTGGCGCCGAGCGTCGCCCGCGGGGTGGCGCTCGGCCTCACGCCTCGCGAGGCGGAGGTCCTCGCCTGGCTCGGTCACGGCGAGACGAACGCGGGCATCGGAGGACTGCTCTTCATCGCGCCCGGCACGGTCAAGAAGCACCTCGACGCGATCTACGCCAAGCTCGGGGTCGGGGGCCGGATCGAGGCGGCCGTGTTCCTCTCGCCGACCACCCCGTCAACCCTGGGGGCCGCGCGCCAAGGACTCGACCGCCCGGCCCTGACGACGCGCGAGCGCGAGGTCCTCGCGCTCGTCGCGCGAGGCCATGCGAACGCAGTGATCGCCGGGCATCTCGGGCTGACCGTCGGCACCGTCAAGACGCATCTCGACCACATCTACGCGAAGCTCGAGGTGGGGTCGCGCGGCCGGGCCGTCGCTGCGGTCTCGGGGGGGTAGGTGGGCTTGACCCGATCGAGCAGTGGGAGGCTCTCCCGAGTGACGCGGTGTGGATGCGCCGCCCTCCAGCGCGGGCCACGAGCCGGCAGATCGGCGATGTGGCCGCCCTCCCCTCCTCCGCTCGGCCGACGAGGACGCCGACAGATTCGATTTCCGAGCGTCCGCGGGCCGGGACGTTCGGTCTTCGTGATTGTGGAGCGGCGGAGTGTGCGATACGCTCCCGCGGCCCACTCCGGGTTCCCGGCGTCCCCGCGATCCGAGACCGTCCCGTCCGATCGGAGGAGCACGATGGCGCGTACCCCCCTCTTGCGGTCCCTCGAACGCCTCGCGGCCGACCATGCCGCGGCCCAGCGCCTCGGGATCACGCCGGCGGCCCTTGCCGAGCGGCGCACCCGTGCCGCCGAGCGGCGCGGCCGCGAGCTGAGCCGGCGCGAGTTCCTGGCCGGCACCGCGGCCCTCGGCGCTGCAGCCGCCATCGGCGGCCTGGCGGGCGCCGCGCCAGCCTGGGCGGCGACGAAGCCGGGGCTGGCCGGTCCGCGGATCGCGATCGTCGGCGGCGGCATCGCGGGCCTGAACGCGGCGCTCACCCTGGCCGACCACGGCCTGCCCTGCACGGTCTACGAGTCGAGCAGCAGGATCGGCGGCCGGATGCACTCGGACGCCGCGGCGTTCCGCGGCGGGACCTCGTTCTGGGCGAACGGCCAGACGAGCGAGTGGTGCGGCGAGCTCATCGACACCGACCACAAGACGATCCTCAGCCTCGCCAACCGCTACAACCTGCCGACCGCGGACCTGCTGCAGGCCCAGCCGAACGGCTCGCAGGACACCTACTACTTCTTCGGCCAGTACTACCCCAAGGCCCAGGCGAACAACGACTTCCAGCCGGTCCACCAGGCGCTCCAGAACGACGTCCAGGCGGCCGGCTACCCGACCCTCTGGAACAGCTACAACGCGGCCGGCTGGGCGCTCGACCACATGAGCCTGTACGACTGGATCGAGTCGAGGGTCCCGGGCGGCCACACCTCGCCGATGGGCATGCTCCTCGACGTCGCCTACAACATCGAGTACGGCGCCGAGACGACCGACCAGTCCTCGCTCAACATCGTCTACCTGCTGGGCTACAAGTCGATGCCCGGCAACTTCTCGATCTTCGGCCTCTCGGACGAGCGCTACCACATCGTCGGCGGCAACCAGACCCTGCCCGAATCGATCGCCGCCGACATCACGACGCGCGGCACGACGATCCAGCGCGGCTGGCGGCTGAGCTCGATCGGCCGCAATGCCGACGGGAGCTACAGCCTCACCTTCGGCGTCGGCTCGACGAGCCAGAGCGTGGCGGCCGACGAGGTCATCCTCGCCCTGCCGTTCGCGGTCCTGCGCACGCTCGACTACTCGAAGGCCGGCTTCGACAGCCTGAAGAACACGGCCATCCAGCAGCTCGGCGCCGGTCGCAACGGCAAGCTCCAGCTCCAGTTCGACAGCCGCTACTGGGACGGGACGGGTGCCTGGCCGGGCACGGGCGACGGCAACTCGTACGCCGACACCGGCTACCAGAACACCTGGGAGGTGACGCGGGCCCAGGCCGGCGTGACAGGCATCCTCGTCGACTACACCGGCGGCAACATCGCCGGCGCGCTGCACCCCTCGACGCCCTACAGCGACACGGGCTCGAACAGCCAGGTCGCCACGTACGCCAAGGCGTTCCTCAAGCAGATCGAGCTCGTCTACCCGGGCCTCTCGAACCACTGGACGGGCAAGGCCACGCTGTCGACGCCGTTCCTGGACCCGAACCTCAACCTCGCCTACTCGTACTGGCGGGTGGGCCAGTACACCGCCTTCAGCGGCTACGAGCGGACCCGCCAGGGCAACGTCCACTTCGCCGGCGAGCACTGCTCGATCGACTTCCAGGGCTTCATGGAAGGCGGCGCCGCGGAGGGCGCCCGCGCGGGGCAGGAGGTCCTCACCGACCTCGGCATCAAGTGACCGGTCGCTGAGTCCCCGGACACACGGAGGCCCGCCCCTCGGGGCGGGCCTTCTGCGTTGCGCGGCGACCGGCGGCATCGCGCACACGAAAGCGCCCGGAGGAACCGCGGCTCCTCGAGCGGTCCCGACGATCACGAGGATCGCCGGTCCCCGCCGGCCCCCGACCCGCGGTGCTCGGTGCGATCGCGAGGACCGCGCCGACCCTGCTGGTCGAGGCTCCGACAGGCCCCGTCCCGATCACGAGGACCGGTCCGGGTGGCTCTCGGTTTCGATGGCCCCTCCGGGCAAGACGAACCATACCCGCGGGCCGCGGCCGCCGCCAAGGCCCTTATCCACGAGTTTGCCGCCTGACCGGCGGGCGAGGGGCGGGTTGTCCACGGCCCGCCAACAGCGCGGCCAGCGCGCGCGACCGCGGCGGGGCAGGGACGCGTGGGCGAGAACGCGTGTTCTAGGAACGGTCGGCGGCGAGCGAATCGCTCCAGCGCGCGGCCGCGGCCTCGAGCTCGCCCGCGAGCGAGGGCGCCATCCGACCCCGCACCCGGACGTCGCGCTCGCGGTAGTCGAGGGTGACGGTGCCCCGTTCCCGGACCCGGGCGAGGAGCTCGCCCGCGGCGTACGGGACGGCGACGTCGACCTCGACCCAGAGCGAGGCGAGCAGCGCCGACAGCTCCGCCCGCAGCGCGTCGAGGCCGTAGCCCGTGAGGGCGCTGATGCGGACGGAGCCCGCCACGATCGGGGCGGGGGATTCCCCGTCGCGGGCCGCCGCGTCGAGGAGATCGGCCTTGTTGAACGTGACCAGGCGTGGCTTGTCCCCCGCCCCGAGCTCGTCGAGGACGGTCTGGACGGTCGCCCGGTGCTCGGCGGCGTGGGCGTCGAAGGCGTCCACGACCTCGAGCAGGACGTCGGCCCGGGTCACCTCCTCGAGCGTCGCCCGGAAGGCGTCGACGAGCTGGTGGGGCAGCTTGTGGATGAAGCCGACGGTGTCGGTCACGACCGCGACCTGGCCCTCGCCGAGGCGGACCTGGCGGCTCGTCGGGTCGAGCGTCGCGAACAGCCGGTCTTCCGCGCGGGCGACCTCGCTGCCGACGAGGGCGTTGAGGAGGGTCGACTTGCCGGCGTTCGTGTAGCCGACGATGGCGACCGTCGGCAGGAGGCGCCGATCGCGCGAGCGGGCAGCCGTCTGGCGCTGCTGGCGGACCGCCTCGACCCGCTCCTTCATCCGCTTGATCCGCTCCCGGATCAGCCGTCGGTCCGTCTCGAGCTGCGACTCGCCGGGACCGCGCGTGCCGATCCCGCCGCCCGTCCGCGACAGGTGGGTCCACAGGCGGGTCAGGCGCGGCAGCTGGTACTCGAGCTGGGCGAGCTCGACCTGGAGGCGGCCCTCGTGGGTCTGGGCATGCTGGGCGAAGATGTCGAGGATCAACCGGCTGCGGTCGATGACCTTGGTGTTGACCAGGCCTTCGAGCGCCTTCTGCTGCGCAGGCGAGAGCTCGTCGTCGGCGATGAGGACGTCGTAGCCGGTCTCGGACTTGGCGGCCAGCAGCTCCTCGGCCTTGCCCTTGCCGACATACCAGTTCGGGTCCACGTGGCGGCGGTTCTGCCACTCGGCGCCGACCACCTCGGCACCCGCGGTGTCGGCGAGGCTGGCCAGCTCGGCCAGGGACTCCTCGGCCGTCCAGCCGGGATCCTCGCCGGTGTCCACGGCGACGAGGAAGGCCTTCTCGGCGGGCTGGCTCAGGTCGATGATGCGGCGGGCTGGCATGGGTTGCAGGATACCGGCCGGCCCGCAGGGACGACGAGGATGGCCTGCGTCCACCGGCGGCCAGCGCCCTCGGCCGGTGGCGGGCGCCTCGCGCTCGCGGATGCCGGCGACGGTCGCGCGGCTGCAACGGCGCGCGGCCGGCGGCCCTGTCGGCCGCAAGCGGCGCGGTCGCACGATGGATCCGTCTGACCGTCCCCTCCCAGGAGTCCAGCCCATGGTCGAGCCGAGCATGTCCCGCGCAGCCGACGATCCGGCCCTCAACGCGCCGGACGTCCCCGTGGAGGACCTCGCCCGCGAGCTGGCGGGCGACCGCCGCGCCGAGGACCAGGCGGCCTTCGTCGGCGAGGGGGACCTCGACGAGAACGGCGGGCTGACCGACACGGCGATCTACGAGGGCGACCTCGAGGCCTTCGGCGGCGGGGCCGAGGTCGAGCACCTCGAGTCGCTCACCGAGCGCGAGCTCCGCGAGGGCGAGACCGACGACCCGAACATCGCGGCCGAGGAGGGCCTCACCTACGTCCCGCCGACCGACCCGCCGGTCGTCCCGGCCGACGTCCCCGAGGGCGCCGAGGTCGCCGCCGGCATGGGCAGCACGGCGCTCGACGAGCCGTACGATGCGGACCATCATGCCGAGCTGCTCAGCTCCGACGACGAGGTGACGGCGCGGGTCCGGGAGGCGCTCCGGGCCGACGCTGCGACCTCGCCGTACGCCGATCGCATCGCGATCGACACCGAGGGCGGCGTGGTCACCCTCCGCGGCACGGTCGAGGACATCGACGACACCGACGAGCTGGCGGCCGTCGCCGCTGCCGTGAGCGGGGTGAGCGAGGTCCGCGACGAGTTCCGGGTGCGCGGGGTCTGACGCCGGCTACGGCCGGTCGCTCCCCTCCCCTGCCAGCAGCGCGCGCGCGGCCGTGAGCGCGGCCGCATCCGGCGCCGTGGGATCGAGCCAGGCGATGCCGGGTTCGGCCCGGAACCAGGTCCGCTGGCGCCGGGCGAAGGCGACGTTGCGGGCGATGTCCTGCTCGATCGCCGCCTCGAGGTCGAGCCGACCGTCGAGGACCGCGAAGGCCTCGGGATAGCCGATGGCCGAGAATGCCGGCAGGTCCTCGGGGTAGCGGGCGCGGAGCGCGGCGGCCTCGTCCAGCAGGCCGGCGGCGAACTGCCCTCGGGCGCGAGCCTCGATCCACGTCCGCTGGAGGGCGGGGTCCGGCTGCAGTCCGAGCCAGCGGCTCGGCGCCGCGTAGCCCGCGGGGACGGGCAGCGGCACGTCGCCCGCGAGCAGGGCGACCTCGAGGGCCCGGACGACACGGCGGGGATTGCGCGGGTCCGTCCGGGCCGCGGTCGCCGGGGCGAGCTCGGCGAGGCGGGCGGCGAGGGCCGCCACGCCCTCCGCCGCCAGCTGGGCCTCCAGGCGCGCCCGGAGCGCCGGGTCGGACGGCCGGGTCCCGAAGGGGACGCCGCGGCCGACCGCCCGAAGGTAGAGGCCGGTCCCGCCGACGAGCAGGGCGAGCGCGCCGCGCGCGGCGATGCCCGCGAGCGCGGCTCCGGCGTGTGCCGCGAAATCCGCCACGCTGAACGGCTCGTCGGGCTCGACCAGGTCGAGGCCGTGATGCCGGACGCGGGCACGCTCCGCGAGCGTGACCTTGGCCGTCCCGATGTCGAGGCCGCGGTACACCTGCCGGGAGTCGGCCGAGACGATCTCGACGGGGCAGCCCTCGGCCGCGAGCGCCTCGGCGAGGCGGAGCGACAGCCCCGTCTTCCCGCTCGCCGTGGGCCCGGCGAGGACGAGCAGCGGCGGCAGCGCCGCGTCGCCCGGTCCGGGCCGCGCGGCGTGGAGCGGCACCGCGGGCTCGTCGCTCAGGCGAGCCTGCCCCGGAGGGCGTATGGGCCGGCGTGCTCGACGGTGACCGGCACGAGCTGGCCGACGAGCGAGGCGGCGCCGCCCAGGTGGACGAGCTTGTTCTCGCGGGTCCGCCCGACGAGGGCGACGCTCCCCTCCCCCGGTGCGCCGTCCGACGACGACCCGGCTTCGTGGTCGTGGCCCGCCCGGGGCGCCGGGCCATCGACGAGGACCTCGACCCGCTGCCCGAGCCAGGCCCGGCTCCGCTCGAGGGCGATCGCCTCCTGGTGGGCGAGCAGGACGTTGAGGCGGCGGCGCTTCTCGGCGGCGGGGACATCGTCGGGCAGGCGCTCCGCCGGCGTCCCGGGCCGCGGCGAGTAGGCCGCCGCGAAGACGGTGTCGTAGCGGACCTCGTCGAGGAGGCGGAGGGTCGCCTCGAACTGCGCCTCCGTCTCGCCGCAGAAGCCGACGATGACGTCGGTCGAGAGGGCGATCCCGGGCACCGCCTCGCGGATCCGGGCCAGGCGCTCGAGGTAGTGCTCGATGGTGTACTGGCGGCCCATCCGCCGCAGCACCTCGTCGGAGCCCGACTGGACGGGCAGGTGGAGCGCCTCGCAGACAGACGGACACTCGGCCATCGCGGCCACGAGCCGGTCGGAGAGGTCCCAGGGATGCGAGGTGACGAACCGCAGCCGCGGGATGGCCGGCACGCCGTCCGTCGTGCGGATGCCATCGATGGCCCGCAGCAGCTCGGCCAGGTCCGGTCGCGCGCGGAGGTCGAGCCGTCGGCCGCCCCAGCGTTCGGTCTCGATGTGGCCGAAGCGCGGCTCCGCCGCCAGGTCGTGGCCGTAGCTGTTGACGTTCTGGCCGAGCAGGGTCACCTCGCGGTAGCCCGCCGCGGCAAGCGCGCGGGCCTCGTCGAGCACCTCGTCGAAGGGCCGGCTGCGCTCGGGTCCGCGGCTGAACGGGACGATGCAGTAGGTGCAGCTCTTGTCGCAGCCGTAGACGATGGGCAGCCAGGCGGAGACGGTCGAGGCGCGGCCGACGCGGCCCTCGGCGACGGCCGCGGCCCGGACCGCCGGCAGGTGGTCGGCGGCGCTGACAGCTCGCCCGGCGACGGTCGTGACCGCCGCGCTGGCGATGCCCGCGACGGCCCCGACGCTCGCCTGGGCGCTGGCCAGGCCGAGCCGGGCGACGAGCTCGGGCTCCTCGTCGGGCCGCAGGAACAGGTCCACCGCGGGGTAGCGCCTCGCCAGCCCAGCGCGGTCCGCCTCCCGGACGGAGCAGCCGGTCAGGACGACGCGCAGGCCGGGGTTCGCCGCCTTGAGCCGGGCGAGCTGGCCCTGGCGGCCGATGACGCGCGCCTCGGCGTGCTCGCGGATGGCGCAGGTGTTGATGACGACGAGGTCGGCCGACTCGACGTCCGCCGCCTCGGCGCAGCCCGCGGCGAGCAGGGCGCCGGCCATCTCCTCGGCGTCGCTGCGGTTCATCTGGCAGCCGAGCGTCCAGAGGTGGAACCGCGGCAGGACCTGGTCCTCGGGCCGGAACTCGCCGAGGCGCGGATCGGCGGGGGCGGCGGCGGTCGCCGCGCCGCCTTCTCGCGGGGCGGGAGCGGGGCCGTCGAGGACGGGCAGGGTGCGGCCGGGCCGCGGGGACGGGTCGATCATGGCTGGCCGGCATTATCCGCCGGAACGGCGGCGCCGGTCGGCGGCTGCTCCGGCGGTGCGGCGGCGAGGCCAGGGACGGCGCCCTCGGCGGCCCCGATGCGGACCGCGGAGGCGCGGCCCAGGGCGCCCAGGACGGCCTCGCCGTCCGCCGCGGGCACCCACAACGCCGCGTGCGCCTCGGCGTACGACTCCACGTCGCCGTGGTAGTCGCTGCCGCCGGTGGGCACGAGCCGCAGCGCCGCGGCCAGGGAGGCCAGCCCGGCGACCGTCGCCGCGTCGAAGTGCCGGTAGTGGACCTCCAGGCCGCCGAGGCCGCGCTCCCGGAGCTCCTCGACGAGGCCGTGCCGCTCGACCGCCTCGGCGAAGTGCGCCAGCACCGGCAGCCCGCCCGCGGCCCGGATGGCGGCGATCGCGGCCGCGGGTCCGAGGCCCTCGCGGGGCAGGTAGGCCGGCCGGCCGCGGGCCAGCAGCCGCTGCATCGCGTCGTCGACGCTCGCCGCGTGGCCGGCCTCGACGAGCGCCCGGGCGAGATGCGGCCGACCGACGGCCGCCCCCTCGGGCCGCGGCACCCGCTCCAGCGCCGCCTCCACGGGCATCCCCAGCTCGCGGAGGCGGGCGACGATCGCCGCCGCCCGCCGCTCGCGCGCCGCCCGCTGCGAGGCAAGGGCCGCCTCGAAGGCATCGTCGGCGGGATCGACGCCGAGGCCCAGGACGTGGAGCTCGCCCTCCCACAGCCGCTCGACCCCTTGGGCGACCGCGTTGATCTCGACGCCCGGCAGCAGCCGGAGCGACGCAGTCGCGACCCCGGTCGCCGGCTCCCCCACCCCGACCACCCGCGCGGGCACCCCGGCGAGCAGCTCCCGCACCCCGGCCAGGGTGTCGTGGTCGGTGATCGCCAGGAGCTCGACGCGGGCCGCGGCGGCCGCGGCGACGAGGACGGCCGGCTCGAGCAGCCCGTCCGAGCGGCGGGTGTGGCTGTGGAGGTCGACGGGCGATGGGCCCGGCGGCACGACGGGCGGGCCGTCGGTCGCCCGGTACGGCACCGCCTAGACCTCGAGCACCTGCTGCAGCCGCTCGATCGAGAGCGCCCGACCGGTCGCCGGGTCGATCTCGATGAGGGCGGCGTTGAAGACGACGGGCCCGGAGCCGACCTCGAAGCGGGTCGGCAGGCCGTTGATGAAGCGCGGCAGGACCGTCCGGGGCTCGAAGCCGATGACGCTGTGGAGCGGCCCGGTCAGGCCCAGGTCCGTCTGGTAGGCGGTGCCGCGGGGCATGATCCGCTCGTCGCCGGTCACGACGTGGGTGTGGGTGCCGACGACCGCGCTGACCCGGCCGTCGAGGTGGACGCCGAAGGCCGTCTTCTCGGACGTCAGCTCGCAGTGGAAGTCGACCAGGCGGACCGGGGGCAGCGCCTCCGAGGCCTCGTCGAGCAGTCGGTCGGCCTCGGTGAAGGGGTTCTCGATCGGGGTCATGTACGTCCGGCCCTGGAAGTTGAGGACGGCGACGTGCGTCCCGTCGGCCGCCTCGTAGACGCCCCAGCCCCGGCCGGGGACACCGTCCGAGCCGTAGTTGTGCGGCCGCAGGATCCGCTCGTCGTGCTCGAGCTGCGGGTAGATCTCGCGCTTGTCCCAGATGTGGTTGCCGGACGTGATGACGTCGACGCCAGCCTCGAAGAGCGACGCGGCGGTCGGCGGGGTGAGGCCCATCCCGCCCGCCACGTTCTCGCCGTTGGCGGTCACGAAGTGCAGCTCGCGCTCGCGCCGCAGATCGGGCAGCAGCCGCTCCACGGCCTGGCGGCCGGGCCGGCCGATGATGTCGCCGATCATCAGGACGCGGCAGGTCCGCACGGCGCGCGTCGGGGCGGGGGCGTCGCCGGGCGCCACGCTACTTGGCGTACTCGACGGCGCGCGTCTCGCGGATGACGGTCACCTTGATCTGGCCCGGGTAGGTCAGCGTCTGTTCGATCTTGCGGACGACGTCGCGGGCGAGGCGGGTCGCCGTGAGGTCATCGATCTCCTCGGGCCGGACGAGGATGCGGACCTCGCGGCCGGCCTGGACGGCGAAGCTCCGCTCGACGCCCTCGAAGGACTCGGCGATCGCCTGGAGGTCCTCGAGACGGCGGACGTACGTCTCCATCGACTCGCCGCGGGCGCCCGGCCGCGAGGCGCTGATCGCGTCGGCGACCTGGACGATCGGCGCCTCGAGACAGGCGTACTCGACCTCCTGGTGGTGGGCGGCGATGCCGTTGATGACCTTGAAGGGCAGGCTGTGGCGTTGGGCGATCTGGGCGCCGATGGCCGCGTGCGGCCCCTCGACCTCGTGGTCGACGGCCTTGCCGATGTCGTGGAGCAGGCCGCCGGTCTTGGCCGCCGCAACGTCCGCCCCGAGCTCCGCCGCGATGATCGCGGCCAGCCGGCTCGTCTCGACGACGTGGAGGAGGACGTTCTGGCCGTAGCTGGTGCGGTACTTGAGGCGGCCGAGCAGCTTCAGGATCTCGGGCGGCAGGCCCGGCACGCCGGCGTCGTAGGCGGCCTGCTCGCCCGCCTGGCGGATGACGAGGTCGACCTCGGCCCGCGACTTGGCCACGACCTCCTCGATCCGACCGGGGTGGATCCGGCCGTCCTGGATGAGCTTGGTCAGGGCGAGCCGGGCGATCTCGCGGCGGACGGGATCGAAGCCCGAGAGGACGACGGTCTCGGGGGTATCGTCGATGATGAGATCGACGCCCGTCGCCTGCTCGAGGGCCCGGATGTTGCGGCCCTCGCGGCCGATGATGCGGCCCTTCATCTCGTCGGACGGGAGGTGGACGACCGAGACGGTGTGCTCGGCCGTGTGGTCGGCAGCCACGCGCTGCATGGCGGTGACGACGACCTCGCGGGCCTTCTCGTTGGCGACCTCGCGGGCCTCGCGCTCGATGGCCCGGGCGAGCCGGACGGCGTCGTGCTCGGCGTCCTCGCGGACAGCCTCGAGGAGGAGCTCCTTGGCCGCGTCGGCCGACAGCCCGCTCACCCGCTCGAGCGCGGCGACCTGCTCCTGGTGGGCCCGGGTGAGCTCCTCGCGCTGGCGGTCGACGTCGCGCTCGCGCTCGATGAGCTTGCGGTCGCGCTGCTCGAGCATGTCCGAGCGCTGATCGAGCTGCTCGTCACGCTGGAGCAGCCGGCTCTCGAGGGCGGCCAGCTCGGCCCGCCGGGCGCGGGCCTCGTCCTCGGCCTCGCGCTGGAGGCGGAGCTTCTCGTCCTTCGCCTCGAGGATGAGCTCCTTCTGCTGGGCCCGAGCCTCGGCGACGATGCGCGCCGCCTTCTCCTGGGCCCCCCGGATCGACTGGGCGGCCACGAGCCCGCGGCCGAGGAATCCGAGAGCTGCGCCCGCGGCGGCGCCCACGATCAGGGCGACCGCCACCAACGCGGCGTTGTCCGGCATATTCGTTTGCCTCCCGTCCGACCATCGCGTGGCCGGAGGTACGGGTGAAAGGTTCGGGCGGCGGCGGCCCGGGATGGGTCTCGGCGAGGGCGGGCGATGAGGGCGCCGCCCGGACTGCTCCCCTCAGCTGGGACGCCGGCCACGGATATCGATTCTGGTCGCGCCGCGCGCGATCGCGGCGCTGGGAACGTCTGGCGCGTAGCCTACGGCCGGCCGGCCGGGGGGTCAAACGAGCCCGTCCCCTCGGGCCACCGAGCGCGTCCGGAACGGGCGGCTCGGGGTGGACCCAGCCCGTGGGATCAGGTCGAGGTCATCTCCGCGTCGCCTGTGGCGGTGTCGTCGTCGAGCGCCGCGAGCCAGCGGACGGCGACGGCTCGGCAGACGTCCGGGTCGAAGCCGTTGCGCGCGAGCAACGCGTAGGCTCGCTGGCGCCGGAGGCGCGGGTCCGCGACACGGCGGAGGGCTGCCCCGCGGCGATCGAGGAGGCGCTCCGCCGCGGCCTCGTCCGCGCCGGTCGGCTCGGCGGGTGACGCGTCGGCCACGACGGCCCCCTGGCCGTCGCCCAGAGTGAGGCCGCCCGTCGGCCGACGGTCGGCCAGGACCGCGTCCACCACGTCCCGGGGGACCCCCTTGGCCAGCAGCTCGCGGCGCAGGATCGCGGCGCCCCGGGGATGCGCCCGGTCCCGCGATCCCACCCAGCCGCGGGCGAACGCCGCATCGTCGAGGTAGCCGGCGGCGAGCAGCCGCTGGACCGTCGCCTCGACGAGGTCCGCCCGGTACCCGGTCCCGAGCAGCCGCGTCCGGAGCTCGGCGACGGCGCGCGGCCGCGCTTCGAGGAGCCGTGCGGCGGCGTCGAGCACGATCGCCGGATCGTCGACCTCGGCCCGCGCCGCGCGGCGCTCGGCCCGGCTCGGCGGCCGCCCGACCCCCCGCTCGCGCTCCCCAGCCCGGCGGTCGGCCACGGCCTACTCCGCCTCTTCGATGCCCTCGACCGGGACCTTGACCTCGACGATGCGGGCCCGGATGAGCCGCTCGATCTCGGCCTCGATGTCGGCGTTCGAGCGGAGGAACTCCTTGGCCGCCTCGCGGCCCTGGCCGAGGCGCGTCTCCCCGAAGGTGAACCAGGCGCCCGTCTTGGTCACGACGTCCATCGCCACCCCGACGTCCAGCAGGCCGCCGGCGCGGCTGATGCCCTCGCCGTACATGATGTCGAACTCGGCGACCCGGAACGGCGGGGCGACCTTGTTCTTGACGACCTTCACCCGCGCCCGCGAGCCGACGGATTCGGTGCCCGACTTGATCGTCTCGATGCGCCGGATGTCGAGCCGGACGCTGGCGTAGAACTTGAGGGCCCGGCCGCCGGGGGTCGTCTCGGGGTTGCCGAACATCACCCCGATCTTCTCGCGCAGCTGGTTGGTGAAGACCAGGGCCGTGTTCGAGCGGCTGACAGCGCCGGTGAGCTTGCGCAGGGCCTGGCTCATGAGGCGGGCCTGGATGCCGACGAACGAGTCGCCCATCTCGCCCTCGATCTCGGCCCGCGGCACGAGGGCGGCGACCGAGTCGACGACGACCGCATCGACGCCGCCGGAACGGATCAGCGTCTCGGTGATCTCGAGGGCCTGCTCGCCGGTGTCCGGCTGGCTGACCAGGAGCTCGTCGACGTTGACGCCGCAGGCGCGGGCGTAGCCCGGGTCGAGGGCGTGCTCGACGTCGATGAAGGCGACCGTCCCGCCGCGCTTCTGACCCTCGGCCAGGATGTGCTGGCAGAGCGTGGTCTTGCCCGACGACTCGGGGCCGAAGATCTCGGTGATCCGGCCGCGGGGGATGCCACCCACGCCGAGGGCCAGGTCGAGCGCGATCGAGCCCGACGGGATGGCGTCGACCTGCTGCCGCTCGGCCGAGCCCAGGCGCATGATCGAGCCTCGCCCGAACTGCTTCTCGATCGCCAGGATGGCCGCGTCGACCGCCTTGGTCCGCTCGCCCGCGCCCCGCTCCGCGGACCGGCCGTCCAGCCCGCGTTCCCCGATCATGGCCATCCTGTTCGCTCCTGTCGCTGTGCTGGCGGCCGAGGAGCCCTCAGGACTCCTCCGGCTCCTCGAGGCGCGGCTTGCGCTTGGGCTTGATCAGCTCGACGTTGACGGGTGGCTCGAGGAGCGGCTGCAGCTTCGGCTTCTGGCCGCTGTCCTTGGCCTTCTTCTTGACCTCCCGGTGGGGGCGATCCCGTGTACCCATCGCTGCGCCTCCACGTGCCATCCAGGGTAGACCCGGCCCATCGACGCCGGCTGCATTCCGACTGCACTACGGCTGCACTCCGGCTGCACGCGCGCTTGACGGCGCGGCACGTGCGCGGAGTTCGGGAAGGCTGGCAGGGAACGTGCCCGCTCGCAGCGCGGCCCGGATCCTGGCCATGAAGTCTAGGGTGAAGGTCAGGTTGTGACAAGTCGCGAGGCGGTAGGCAAGGAGCTCCTGGGCTCGGAACAGGTGGGCCAGGTAGGCCCGCGAGAAGGTCCTGCAGCAGAGGCACGGGCAGTCGTCCTGGACCGGCGCCGGGTCGTCCAGGAAGCGCTGGTTGCGGATGTTGAGGCGGCCGCCGGGGACCCAGAACTGGCCGTTCCGGGCGACCCGGGCTGGCAGGACCGAGTCGAACAGGTCGACGCCGCGGTGGACGGCCTCGAGCAGGTCGGCGGGCGAGCCCAGGCCCATCAGGTAGCGCGGTCGAGGGTCGTCCGCGAGCAGCGGGACGGCGACGTCGAGGGTCGCCTCGCGCTCCGCGGCCGTCTCGTCGCCCGCCAGGCCGCCGAGGCAGATGCCGTCGAACGGCAGTCCGGCGATGAAGCGGGTCGAAGCGGCCCGGAGGTCGGGCTCGAGGCCGCCCTGGACGATGCCGAAGAGGGCCTGGTCCGGCCGCCCATGGGCGGCTAGCGAACGCTCGGCCCAGCGGTGCGTGCGCGCCGTCGCCGCTGCGACCACCTCGCGCGGCGAGGAGGGCGGGACCGGCTCGTCGAGGGCGACCGCGACGTCCGAGCCGAGCGCCTCCTGGACGGCCACGGCGTGCTCGGGCGTGAAGCGGTGGGTCGAGCCGTCGAGGTGGCTCCGGAAGACGACCCCCTCGTCGTCGACCACCCGGAGGTCGCCGAGCGAGACGACCTGGAAGCCGCCCGAGTCGGTGAGGATCGGCCGGTCCCAGGCCATGAAGTCGTGGAGCCCGCCGAGCCGGGCGATCCGCTCGTGGCCCGGCCGCAGGTAGAGGTGGTAGGTGTTGGCGAGGATGATGCTCGCCCCGATCGTCCGGAGGTCTGCCGGGTCGAGGGCCTTGACGGCGGCGTTCGTCCCGACCGGCATGAACTGCGGCGTCTCGACGTCCCCGTGGCTCAGGCTCAGCCGGCCGAGGCGGGCACGGGTCGAGCCGTCGACGGGCGGCGGCACGAGGACCTCGAAGCGGGCGGCGCCCGCCTGGCGTCGCCCGGGGCGCGCGACGAGGTCGCTCATCCCTCCCCGGCGGCCGGCGACGGCGGGCTGCCGCTGCCAGGGCCGCCCGAGGTCGCACCCTCGGCCAGGCCGGCGCCCTCCCAGAGGCCCGGCTGGTCCGGCTCGGGGCGGCGCGGCGGCGGGATCTCATAGCCGAGGCGAGCCAGGTGCTGGCGGGCGGCCTCGGTGGCGATGCGCCCCTGGGGCGTGCGGTCCATGAAGCCGAGGCGGAGCAGGAACGGCTCGTAGACGTCCTCGATCGTCTCGACCTCCTCAGCCAGGACGGCGGCCAGGGCGGCCACCCCGACCGGGCCCGAGCCGAACTTCTGGACGATCGCGGCGAGCAGCTTGCGGTCCGTCCCGTCGAGGCCCTGGTCGTCGATCTCGAGGGCGGCCAGCGCCGCGTCGGCGGTCGCCCCGTCGACCCGCCCGTCGCCGTGGATCTGGGCCCAGTCGCGGACCCGGCGCAAGAGCCGGTTGACCACGCGCGGCGTGCCCCGCCCGCGACGGGCGATGGCGGCGGCGCCGCTCCGCTCCAGCTCCACGTCCAGCAGCCGGGCCGAGCGCTCGACGATGGCGGCGAGGTCCGGCTCCTCGTAGAAGTCGAGCCGGTAGACTGCCCCGAAGCGGTCGCGGAGCGGGCCGCTGATCCGCCCCGCGCGGGTCGTCGCCCCGACGACGGTGAACGGCTTGAGGGTGAGCCGCAGCGAGCGGGCCGACGGCCCCTTGCCGATCATCACGTCCAGGGCGAAGTCCTCCATGGCCGGGTAGAGGATCTCCTCGACGGCGCGATTGAGGCGGTGGATCTCGTCGATGAAGAGGACGTCCCGCTCGTCGAGCGAGGTCAGGATCGCGGCGAGGTCCCCTGCCCGCTCGATGGCGGGTCCCGACGTGTAGCGGATGCTGACCCCGAGCTCGCGAGCGACGATGGTCGCCAGCGTCGTCTTGCCGAGGCCGGGTGGCCCGAAGAGCAGGACGTGGTCCGCGGCCTCGCCCCGCCCGCGAGCCGCCGCCAGCAGGACCGACAGGTTCGCCTTGACCTCGCGCTGGCCGATGTACTCGTCGAGCGTCCGCGGCCGGAGCGTCCGCTCGACCGCCAGGTCTGTCTCGTCGACGAGGTCGGCGGCGAGCAGTCGGTCGCGCTCGCCCGCCTCGTCCGCCCTGCCGCCGTTCATGCCGGCCAGTCTAGCATCCCGGCCGAGCTTTCGTACGGATGTTCTAGCCGGCCACGGGCTCGGCGGTCGCCCGCGACAGGCCCCGGAGGGCGGTCTTGACCCGCTCCTCCAGCGAGGTGCCCGGACCTGCCGTCACGATCGCCTCGCGGGCCGCCTGGCGAGCCTCGCCGAGCGAGTAGCCGAGCGCCTGGAGGGCCGCCACGACCTCACCCTCGGCCGCGCCCTGGCCCGGCCCCGCCCCGGCTGGCATCGTGCCCGCCGCCGCGGCTGCCATCCCCGCCGCCGCGACCTTCTCCTTGAGCTCGAGGACGATGCGGGCGGCCAGGCGCTTACCCACGCCGGGCGTCGCGACGAGGATGGCCTGGTCCTCCTGGAGGATCGCCAGCTGCAGGTCCGCGACGGGACGCGAGCCGATCACGGCCAGGGCGACCTTCGGACCGACCCCGGTCACCGTCAGCAGCAGGGTGAAGAAGCCCAGCTCCTCGGGCGTCCGGAAGCCGTAGAGGGCCTGCGCGTCCTCGCGGACGAGGTGATGGGTGTGGAGCTTGAGCCGCTCGCCCGGCCGCGCGGCGGCCAGCACGGCCGGCGCCGCGAAGACGCGGTAGCCGAGCCCGCCGACCTCGAGGACGAGCGAATCGGCCGCGACCGCCCCGACGAGGCCCTCGACGGAGGCGAGCATCGCCCGTCAGGACGCGCTGCGACGCTCGACGGCCGCAGGCGGCGTCCGCTCGACTCCCGTCGTCGCCGGCGCCCGGCCGAGTGCCCGCTCGCGGCGGAGTGCCTCGCGGACGGCGCGGTCGAACGGTGTCTCGCCGCGCTGGCCGGGGCTGACCGCCGAGCGATCGAGGGCGCCGACCGGCAGCCGCGCCACGGAGCGCTCGCGGTTCGCGACACAGATGGCGACGGCGAGCGCGTCCGCCGCGTCGTCCGGCGTCGGCAGCTCCTGCATCCCGAGGACCGCCTGCACCATCCGCTGGACCTGGTCCTTGGCCGCCCCGCCGTGGCCCGCCACGGCGACCTTCACCTCGTTCGGCGTGGCCTCGCGGACGGGGACGCCGTGCTGGGCGGCGGCCAGCAGGACGACGCCGCGGGCCTGGCCGACCGCGAACGCGGTCTGGGCGTTGCGGGTGAAGAAGAGGCGCTCGACGCCGAGCAGGTCCGGCGAGTGCAGCTCGATGAGCTCGGTCAGGCAGCCGTGGACCGCGGCGAGGCGGTCCGGCAGCGGCAGGTCCGGGGACGTCTCGAGGCAGCCGTAGTCGACGACCCGCAGCCGGGCGCCCGTCCGCTCCACGATCCCGAAGCCGAGGGCGGCCGTCCCGGGGTCGATCCCCAGGATGATCACGCAGTGACCTCGGCGAAGATCTCCTCGGGGATCTCGAAGTTGGAGGTCACCCGCTGGACGTCGTCGAGGTCCTCCAGCTGCTCGATGAGCCGGAGGGCCTGGCGCGCCCTGGTGCTGTCCAGCTCGACGTGCTGCTTGGCGAACATGGTGACCTCGGCCGAGTCCACCTTCACCCCGGCGCCCTCGAGCGCCCGGCGGACCGCCTCGAGATCGCTCGGGTCGGTGTAGACCTCGAGCGGGTCGGCGTCCGTGTCCACGTCGCTCGCCCCGGCGTCGATCGCCTGGAGGGCGACCTCGTCCTTGTCCACGCCGTCGGTCGGGACCTCGATCTGGCCGCGCTGCTCGAACTGCCAGGCGACCGCACCGGCACCGGCGAGCTGGCCGCCGGCCTTGGTGAAAATCGAGCGCACGTCGGCCGCGGTCCGGTTGCGGTTGTCGGTCGCCGCCTCGACGAGCACGGCCACGCCACCCGGGCCGTAGCCCTCGTAGACGATCTCCTCGTACTGCTCGCCCTCGCCGCTCCCGGAGGCGCGGTCGATCGCCCGCTTGATCGTCTCGAGCGGCATGTTCACCGAGCGCGCCTTCTCGACCGCCAGCCGGAGCCGGAAGTTGCCGTCGGGATCGGGTCCGCCCTGGCGGACGGCGACCGCGATCTCGCGGCCGACCTTGGTGAAGAGGGCGCCGCGCTTGACGTCGTTGGCGCCCTTCTGGCGCTTGATCTGCGCCCATTTGGAGTGTCCGGACATCGGGCGTGAGTATAGCGGCGGGCCGGGGACTATGATGGCCGGACCCGGGTCGCGCGCCCCGCCCGGGCGCCTTCGGGCCGTCCATCGCCCCCGCACGCCAGCGGCTCGAGGGAGCCCGGCGGCGCCGCGGCGACCGTCAGACCGTCCGCCGATCACGAAGGATTGCCGAGCCGATGACCACCAAGAGCGTCGACCTCCCCCACCTGCGCAGCGTCGTCCTGGCCTCGCACGCCGGGGCGGGCAAGACGACGCTGGCCGAGCATCTCCTCTTCGCGGCCGGGGCGATCGGCCGATTGGGCAAGGTCGACGACGGCACGGCGGCCCTCGACTTCGAGCCCGAGGAGCAGAAACGGCACCAGTCCCTCGGCGTGGCGGTCGCCGCGCTCGAAGTGGACGGGACGCGGGTGACCCTGGTGGACACGCCCGGCTACGCCGACTTCGCGGCCGAGGTGGTCGAGGGGTTCGCGGCCGTCGACGGCGCGCTGCTGCTGATGGACGCCTCGGCGGGCGTCGAGGCGGGTCTCGAGACCGCCGTGGCCCTCGCTCGCGCGAACGGCATACCGGCCTGCTTCTTCATCAACAAGGCCGATCGCGAGAACGCCGACCCGACCGCCGCGCTCGACGCGCTGCGGGCGACCTTCGGCACGAAGATCGCCCCGCTCCAGCTGGCCATCGGCGCCGCGGAGTCGTTCAGCGGCTACGTCGACCTGGTCCACCGCAGGGCGTACCGCCTGGAGGGCGGCAAGGAGGTCGAGACGGCCATCCCGGCCGAGCTGGCGGACGAGGTCGCCCGGCGCCGCGACCAGCTGCTCGAGGCCGCCGTCGAGGCCGACGACGACGTGATGACCAAGTACCTCGAGGGCGAGGAGATCAGCGACGCGGAGCTGGAGGCCTGCCTCCACAGCGGCGTCCGCCAGTCGGTCCTCGCGCCCGTCCTGGTCGGCAGCGCGGCGAAGGGCATCGGCCTGCGCGGCCTGCTCGACGCGATCGTCCGCTACCTGCCGTCGCCGGCCGAGCGCGGCCCGGCCCCCGCCAGGGACCCGAAGTCGGGCGACCCGATCCCGGTCGCCCCGGACCCGGCCGGCCCGCTCGTGGCTCGCGTCTTCAAGACGACCGCCGACCCGTTCGTCGGCCGGCTGACCTACCTGCGCGTCCTCTCCGGCACGCTCCACAGCCAGGCGCACGCCTGGAACGCGACCCGCGGCGAGGACGAGCGGATCGGCCAGCTCCTCCTGCTCCACGGCAAGGAGCAGGAACCGGTCGGCGAGCTGAAGGCGGGCGAGATCGGAGCCGTCGCCAAGCTGGCGGTCACGGGCACCGGCGACACGCTGTCGAGCAAGGAGAAGCCGCTCGTCCTCGAGCCGCTCGCCTTCCCCGAGCCCACGCTCCAGGTGGCCATCGAGCCCCAGACCAAGGCGGACCTCGACAAGCTCGGCCAGGCGCTCCAGCGGATGCTCGAGGAGGAGCCGGCGGCCCGCGTCCAGCGCAGCGACACCGGCGAGCAGGTCCTGGTGGCGATGGGCGACGCGCACATCGCCGTCCTCGGCGAGCGCCTCAAGCGCAAGTTCGGGGCGGCCATCGTGACCCACACCCCGAAGGTCCCCTATCGCGAGACGATCCGGGGCAAGACCCAGGTCCACGGCCGCTACAAGAAGCAGACCGGCGGGCACGGCATGTTCGCCGACGTCTGGCTCGAGCTCGAGCCGAACCCGGGCGGCGGCGTGGAGTTCGCCGAGCGGGTCGTCGGCGGGGTCGTCCCGCGGCAGTTCTTCCCCGGCGTCGAGAAGGGTGTCCGGGAGACGGCGGCCGAGGGCGTCCTGGCGGGCTATCCGCTGAGCGACTTCCGGGCCACCCTCTACGACGGCTCGTTCCACCCCGTCGACTCGAACGAGCTCTCGTTCAAGATCGCCGCATCGATGGCCCTCAAGCAGGGAGTCCACGAGGCGAAGCCGGCCCTGCTCGAGCCGATCATGGCCGTCGAGGTCCGCGTGCCCGAGCACTACATGGGCGACGTCAACCGGGACCTGAACGGGCGGCGTGGCCGCGTCCTCGGGATGGATCCCGCGGGCGACGGCATGCAGGTCATCACCGCCCACGTCCCGCAGGCCGAGCTGTTCAGCTACGCCACCGAGCTGCGCTCGCTGACCGGCGGCCGGGGCACGTTCATGGCGACGCTGGACCACTACGAGGATGTCCCGCAGCACCTCGCCGAGAAGGTCATCGAGGCCCACAAGAAGGCGGTCGAGGCCGAGGCGCACTAGGCGGAGACACGCTGACCGTTGCCGCCGGGCTCGCCTGGCGGTCCGTCGGCGGCGACAGCCATCGCGGAGGCGAGGTCGAGCCTGCCTTCGTAGAGACTGCGCCCGACGATCGCCGCGGCGCAGCCGACGGCTCGCACCGCGCGCAGGTCGGCGAGCGTCGTCAGCCCGCCCGACGCGACGATCGCTCCGGCACCGACCTCCACGACGCGGCAGAGCAGCTCCAGGTCGGGGCCGCCCAGGAGCCCGTCGCGCTCGATCGCCGTCACCTCGAAGGTGGCGACGCCCTGCCGGCCCAGGTCGCGCAGCGCTTCCTCGACGGGTCGCCCGCCCGCGCCCGGCCGCCAGCCGTCCCCCACGGCGCGGCCGTCGCGCACGTCGAGGGCGACCGCGACTCGGTCCGGCCCGAGGCGCCGCAGGACGTCGCCGACGAGCACCGGATCGCGAAGGGCGGCGGTGCCGAGGACGACCCGGTCGATGCCCACATCCACAGCTGCCTCGACCGCGGCCAGCGAGCGGAGGCCGCCCCCGAGCTCGCAGCGAACGGCCGCTCCGGCGGCCGCGGCGATCGACGCGACGGCGGCGAGCTGGCGCGGCTCCCCCGCGCTCGCGCCATCGAGATCGACGAGGTGCAGCCGGCGGACGCCCGCGAGCGCGAAGGATCGCACGACGTCCAGCGGATCGTCGGCGTAGGCCTGCTCCCGGGCGAAGTCGCCCTGGACGAGACGGACCACCCTCCCCGCCCGCAGGTCGATCGCCGGGATGACTTCGAAGCCCACGCGCCCCGCCTCCGCTTTCACGTGCTATCGTAGTAGCACGCTACCACGTTAACAGGGCAGACGACGGCGGTCCCGGACGTCCGGTGGCCGCGGAGAGGGACGCGGCGCGAGATGAGCGAGGGACCGGTCGGCTGGCGGACGCCGGAGGTGGACGAGTTGCTCGGCGCGATCCTGCGCCTGGAGACGGCGGGTGAGGCGGCGGCCTTCTTTCGCGATCTCTGCACCCTCGGCGAGCTCCACGACATGGCCCAGCGCTGGGCCGTCGTCCGGCTCCTCGACGCCGGCGAGCACTACGCCTCCATCTCCCAGGAGACGGGCGCGAGCACCGCGACGATCACGCGGATCGCCTCCTGGCTGCGCCACGGCGAGGGCGGCTATCCGCTCGCGCTCGCCAGGGCGAAGGCCGCCGGGACGCGGGCGGCCGCGGATAGGGCCCTGGGAGCTCCGGCCGCTGCCCGCCACGCGGGGCGGCGGGAAGCGGCCGCACGGACACCAGCGAACGCGCCGGCACCGGCGGCCCGACGAGGCCGCGGATGAGGCCGCGCCTCCGTCTCGCCGTCCCGAACAAGGGCCGCCTCGTCGAGCCGACGCTCGACCTGCTCGCGGACGCGGGTCTCCTGTTCGAGGCCCACGACCGACGGCTCGTCGCCCGGGTCGAGAACCACGAGCTGGACATCCTGTTCGTCCGCACGAACGACGTCATCGAGTTCGTCGGCGACGGCGTCGCCGACCTGGGCGTGACCGGGCTCGACCTGATCGCCGAGGCGGCAGCCGAGCTGCCCCAGCTGCGACGGCTGGGCTTCGGACGGTGCCGCCTCGCGGTCGCGGTCCCCGACGACTCGCCGTTCCGGGCGGCGGAGGACCTGGCCGGTCTGCGCGTCGCCACCGCGCACCCGGCGTCGGCCCGGCGCTTCTTCGACGCTCATGGCATCCCCGTCGACGTGGTGACGCTGTCCGGGGCGGTCGAGGTCGCGCCGCGCCTGGGAGTGGCCGAGGCCATCGTCGACCTGGTCTCGACGGGCTCGACCCTGGCCACCAACGGGCTCCGGCCGGTCGCCGACGTTCTTGAGTCGGAGGCCGTCCTCGTCGCCAACCCGGTCGCCCTGGCCGACCGCGGCGAGAGCATCGCCATCATCGAGACGATGGTCTCCAGCGTCCTCGCCGGGCGCGGCCGCAAGTACCTGATGATGAACGCGCCTGCGGCGCGTCTCGAGCAGCTCCACGGCCTGCTGCCCGGCCTCACGTCGCCGTCGGTCATCCCGCTCGCCGAGCCGGGCCTCATCGCCATCCACGCGGTCGTCGACGCGGCCGCTGTGTGGAGCCTGTTGCCGCGCCTGAAGTCCGCGGGCGCGTCGGGCATCCTCGTCCTGCCGATCGAGAAGCTCGTCCCGTGAGCGCCGCGCTGGTCAGGCTGCGCCGCCTCGAGCTTGCCCGAACCGCGACCGACCCCGGGACCGCGGCGGCCATCCGCCGCCTCGTCCGCCGCGGGGCGGTCCCCGACCCGGCGGTCCGGGAGCAGGCCGGGGCGATCGTCGCCGACGTCCGCGAGCGGGGAGATGCCGCACTCCGCGCGGCGAACGAGCGGTTCGGCGGCGGCCTCACCGACGGGCGGCTGCTGGCGGAGCCGGCGGATCTGCGGGCGGCGCGCGACGGGCTGCCGCGCGACGTCCGGCGCGGGCTCGAGACGATGATCGAGCACGTCGCCCGATTCGCAGCCGCGCAGCGGCCCGTCACGTCCCGCACCACGATCGTCCCCGGCATCGAGCTCGAGCGCCGCTGGGCCCCGCTCGGTCGGGTCGGCGTCTACGCCCCGGGCGGCTCGGCACCCTACCCGAGCTCCCTCGTGATGGGCGTCGTGCCGGCCCACGTCGCCGGCGTCGGGGCCGTCGTGGCTGCCTCCCCGGCTCGACCCGACGGTCGGCTCGACCCCGTCCTGGCCGGCGCGGCGGGCCTGCTCGAGGTCGACGCGCTCCTCGTCGCCGGTGGCGCCCAGGCCGTGGCGGCTCTCGCCTACGGTCTGCCCGAGGCCGGCCTGGAGCCCGTCGACCGGGTCGTCGGCCCGGGCAACGCCTGGGTCACGGCCGCCAAGCTGGCAGTGTTCGGCGACGTCGCGATCGACCTGCCGGCGGGTCCGTCCGAGGTCATGGTGCTCGCCGACGGCAGCGCCGACCCGGCCCATGTCGCTGCCGACCTGCTGAGCCAGGCGGAGCACGGCCCGGACTCCCCTGCCCTGCTCGTGACGACCGATCCGAGCCTCGCCGACGCGGTCGAGGTCGAGCTCGGCCGCCAGCTCGCGGAGGCGGCCCGACGGAGCATCCTCGAGCGATCGCTCGCGGCGGGCGCCCTCCTGGTCCTCGCCGAGGACCTCGACGCCGCCCTGGCCTTCGTCGACGCCTACGCGCCCGAGCACCTCAGCGTCGTCCTCGCCGACACCGAGGCGGCCGTCGCCCGGCTCCGCAACGCCGGGTCGCTGTTCGTGGGGCCCTACGCGCCCGAATCGGCCGGCGACTATGCCTCGGGGGCGAACCACGTCCTGCCGACGGGCGGCCTGGCCCGGTCGTACGGCGCCCTCTCCGTCGAGGACTTCGGCAGGTTCGTCCAGGTCCAACGGATCGACCGGGTCGGGCTCGCCGCCATCCGTGAGGCGGTCGGCGCGCTCGCGAGCGCCGAGGGACTGCTGGCTCACCGGGCCGCGGTCGAGATCCGCTTCCGGGAGGAGCCGACGTGAGCCGGCCCGGCGTCGCGGCCGACGCGGGGGTCGAGGCGTGGTCGGCCGGGTCCGATGCCCCGCCGGGCTACGAGTGGGAGCCGTCGAGCGCGACGCTGGCGGCCCGCTACGGGCTGCCGATCGAGCGGATCGTCCGCTTCGACACGAACACGCGGCCGGCGCCGCCGGAGCTGGCCGCGCGGCTGCTCGCCGCGGGGCGCTTCGAACCCGCGCTGTCCGAGTACCCGCCGAACGACTACGGCCCGCTGGCGACCGCGGCGGCCGCCGCCTACGGCGTCCGCACGGACGAGCTGGTCGTGGGGGCGGGCGCCGACGAGATCCTCGAGCTCGTCGCCAAGGCGGGTCTGCGGGCCGGCGACGCCGCGATCGTGCCCAGCCCGACGTACGCGATGTATCGGGTCGTGACCGAGCAGCGCGGCGGCCACGTCCTGGACGTGCCCCGCCTGGGCGCGGCCGGGGGCTACGCTCTGGACGTGCCCGCGATCCGGGCCGCGGCTCGTCGCGCGACGCTGGTCTGGCTGTGCGACCCGAACAACCCGACCGGCCGGCAGGAGCCGGTCGGGACGATCGAGGCGGTCCTGGACGGCCTTGCCCGCGACGCCCGTGCGGACGGCCGGCAGGCGCCGCTCGTCGCGGTGGACGAGGCGTACGCCGAGTTCGTCGAGCGGAGCGCGCTCGAGCTGCTCGACCGCTACCCGCGTCTCGTCGTCGTCCGGACGCTGAGCAAGGCCTACGGCCTGGCCGGCCTGCGGGTCGGCTTCGCCCTGGGGCGGCGGCCGGTCGTCGAGCCGATCGAGCGGTACCGCCCGCCAGGGCCCGTCTCGACCGTCTCGGCGGTCGTGGGCGCGGCCGCGCTCGGCGAGCCCGCCATCGCCCGCGACTTCGCGGCCGCGACCGCGGCGGAGCGGGAGCGGTTCGCCGCCGGCCTGACACGGCTCGGCTGGCGGCCGGAACCGAGCGTCGCGAACTTCCTGCTCGTCCGCTTCGAGGACCCGGGGGCCGCCGCGGCCGCAGCCGAGGCGCTCCTGCGCCGCGGCCTCGTCCCGCGGACGTTCGGCCCGGGCCATCCCCTCGCCGACGCGCTGCGCCTGACCGTCCGGACGCCGGTCGAGGACGACCGGCTGCTCCAGGCTGCCGCGGCCCACTCCAAGGGGGTCGGGGCCGGCGGGACGGGAGCGGCGCGGTGAGCACCGTGGGCGCAGGGAGCGTCCCCACCGGGGGGAGCGGCGGCACGGGCGGGCCGTCAGGCGGCTTCGAGACGAGCCAGGCGGCGGACGGGACGACGACGGTCGTCCGCCGGACGCGGGAGACGGACATCTCGGTCAGCCTCCGCCTCGCGGGCAGCGGTCGCACGGACGTGGCGACGGGTATCGGCTTCTACGATCACCTGCTCGCCTCGCTCGCCCACCACGCGCTGTTCGACCTCGCCGTCGGCGCCCGGGGCGACCTGCACGTCGACGAGCACCACACGATCGAGGACGTCGCCCTCGTCCTGGGCGCGGCGCTCGCGGCGGCGCTCGGCGAGCGGGCCGGCATCGCCCGCTTCGGGGACGCGGCGGTCCCCATGGACGAGGCGCTCGCCACGGCGGTCGTCGACGTCGGCGGCCGGCCGTACGCGGTGGTGGACCTGCCCTTCCGGGGGGAGCGCGTCGGGGCGCTCCCGCTGCAGCTCGTCGAGCATGCCCTGGAGGCGTTCGCGCGGACTGGCGGCGTGACGCTCCACGTGGGGGGGACCGGCCGCAACGACCACCACCTCGCCGAGGCGGCCTTCAAGGCCCTCGGCCGTGCGCTCCGCGAGGCGTGCGCCCCGGACGAGCGGCGAGGCGGGGCGGTCGCGTCGACGAAGGGCAGCCTCGGATGAGCGAGCGACCGAACGGGCATGGCCCACGCGTGGCCGTCATCGACCATGGCGCCGGGAACCTCGTCAGCATCCGCCAGGGGCTCGCGGCCGTCGGGGCGCACCCGGTCCTCGCCCGCCGGCCGGCCGACCTGCTCGGGGCGGCGGCGGTCGTCCTGCCCGGCGTCGGGGCCGCCGGCCCGGCGATGGCGCGGCTGCGGCGGCGCGACCTCCTCGCCCCGCTCGTCGACTGGCTCGCCGCGGACCGACCGTTCCTCGGCATCTGCCTCGGCCTGCAGCTGCTCGTCGACGGCAGCGACGAGGACGGATCGGCCGGCCTCGGCGTCCTGCCCGGCCGGGCCGTGCTCCTGCGCGGCGCGCCGCGCCTGCCGCACATCGGCTGGAACGAGGTCCGCCTCCGCCGACCCCACCCGGCATTCGCCCGACTGCCGTCGCCTGTCCACCAGTACTTCGTCCATTCCTACGCCGTCGAGCCGGCACCGGGGAGCGAGCAGCTCGTCCTCGCCGAGACCCGGCACGGGCGGCCCTTCGCCAGCGCCGTGGCCCGCGGGCGGCTGCTCGGCGTCCAGTTCCACCCCGAGCGCAGCGCCCGCGACGGCCTGGCGCTCCTCGCCGGGTTCGTCGGCATGGCGGCGACGCGGTCGGAGGACGCGCCCGCGGCGACCGCGCCGCGGCCCGGCGTGTCGGCCCGATGCTGACCCGCCGGGTGATCCCCTGCCTCGATGTCGCGGACGGTCGGGTCGTCAAGGGCACCCGCTTCGTCGACCTGCGCGACGAGGGCGACCCGGCCGAGCTCGCTGAGCGCTACGCGGCGCAGGGCGCGGACGAGCTCGTCTTCCTCGACATCGCAGCCGCCCCGGCGGACCGCGGGCCGCTGCTCGACGCCATCCGGCGGACGGCCGGCCGCGCGTTCGTCCCGCTGACCGTCGGCGGCGGCGTCCGGCGTGTCGCGGACATGCGCCGGGTGCTTCGCGCCGGGGCGGACAAGGTGTCCCTCAACACGGCCGCCGTCGAGGATCCCGCGCTCGTCACGCGCTGCGCCCGCGTCTTCGGGCGCCAGGCGGTCGTCGTCGCCATCGACGCCCGACGCCCCGTCGCGGTCGATGCCGACGCCGGTGATGGAGACGGGCCGACCTGGGAGGTGGTCGTCCGCGGCGGACGGCAGCCGACGGGTCTCGACGCGCTCGCCTGGGCCGAGCGGGCGGTGGACCTCGGCGCCGGCGAGCTGCTCGTCACCTCGATGGACCGCGACGGGACCGGGCTCGGCTTCGACGTCGAGCTGCTCGCCGCCATCGGGAGCCGGGTCGGCGTGCCCGTGATCGCCTCGGGTGGCGCGGCGGGCCCCGCCGACTTCGTGCGCGCGGTCCGCGAGGGCGGGGCGGACGCCGTGCTCGCCGCCTCCATCTTCCACCGCAACCGCCACACCATCGGCGAGGTCAAGGCGGCGATGGCCGCGGCGGGCATCGCGGTGCGGCTCGGCGAGGCGGTCGCGGCATGACGACGTCCGTGGAGCCGGGGGTCGTGGCAGTCCCGGCGATCCGCTACGGCCCCGACGGGCTCGTCCCGGCCGTCGTCCAGGACGTCGCCGACGGCCGCGTGCTGATGCTCGGCTACACCGACGCCGAGGCCCTTGCCGCGACGCTGGCGACGGGCGAGGTGCACTTCCACTCGCGGTCGCGCGGCCGGCTCTGGCGCAAGGGCGAGACGAGCGGCCACGTCCTGCTCCTGCGCGACCTCACCGTCGACTGCGACGCCGACGCCCTGCTGTTCCGGGTCGAGCCGGTCGGGACGACGTGCCATCGCGGGACGCGCAGCTGCTTCGACGCGCCGCCCACCGCGGGCGAGCTGGCGCCGGGGCCGGACGATGGGCGGTCCACGCCCGCGGGCCGGTTGGCCGCCTCCCAGGGCTTCGCCTGGCTCGAGACACTCTGGACGACGATCGAGGCCCGGCGCGGCGCCGATCCGGCGACGAGCTACACGGCGCGCCTGCTCGACGGAGGCGTCGACGCCGCCGGGCGCAAGGTGACCGAGGAGGCGACCGAGGTCCTCCTGGCGGCGAAGGACGACGCCGCGGCGACGGCCGCGGGCGACGAGCCCGGGGACGACCGTCGCCAGCGGACGAGCGAGGCGCTCGCCGCCGAGACGGCCGACCTGCTGTACCACGTCCTCGTCCTGCTGGCCGAGCGGGACGTGCCCCCGGCCCGGGTCATCGAGACGCTCCGCGCCCGGCACGCGCCCTGAGCGCTCGTCCCGCTCAGTCGCGGCGCCTGCCGATGCGGACGGTCCGGCGCCCGGAACGCAGGACGAGGTAGCGACCGGCGACCGGCTCGGGCAGCGGGTCCTCGGCCGCGGCGACCCGCGCCCCGTTGATCGAGTAGGCGCCCTGCGCGATCGCCCGCCGCGCCTCGGCCTTCGACGCGTAGAGGCCGCTCGCCACGGCCAGGCCGAGCGCGTCGAGGCTCAGCTCGGAAGCTCCGAAGTCGAACGAATCCACGGCACCGTGGAGGACCTCCAGCACCTCGGGGTCCGTGACCGGCTCGCGCGAGAAGGCAGCGAGGCTCACCCGGTCCTGGAGGGCCGCCTCCGCCTCGCCGTGGACCCGCGCGGTGACGTCGTGGGCGAGCGCCCGCTGGGCGGCCCTGGCCTCCGGATGTGCTGCGAGGTCGGCCTCCAGCTCGGCGATCCGCTCGGCCGGGAAGAGGGTGAAGAAGCGGAGGTAGCGCCCGACGTCGCGGTCGTCGGCGTTGAGCCAGTACTGGTAGAAGCGGTACGGCGAGGTGAGCTCGGCCGAGAGCCACACGTTCTCGCCGGCCTCGCTCTTGCCGAACTTGGCCCCGCTCTCGTTGGTCAGCAGCGGGTAGGCAAGCCCATGGGCCAGCTCCTCGCCGGCCGCCCCCGAGCCCTCGACCCGACGGATGAGCTCGAGCCCGGCCGTGATGTTGCCCCACTGGTCGGCCCCGCCCGCCTGGCCCTCGACGCCGAGCGCCCGGTAGAGGTGCAGGAAGTCGTAGGCCTGGAGGAGCATGTAGCTGAACTCGGTGAAGCTCAGGCCACGGTCCAGGCGAAGCTGGACGGAGTCCTTGCCCAGCATGTACGGGACCGTGAAGTGCTTGCCCACGTCCCGCAGGAAGTCGAGCAGGCCGAGCGGCGCGAGCCAGTCGGCGTTGTCGACCATGAGCGCCCCGTTGGCCAGACCGGGCGAGAAGTCGAGGAAGCGGGCGAGCTGGCCGTGGATGGCCGTCGCGTTCGCGGCGATCGTCGTCCGGTCCAGCAGGACGCGCTCGGCGGAGCGCCCCGACGGGTCGCCGATCATGCCCGTCGCGCCGCCGACCACGGCGACGGGCGTCCCGCCCGCCCGCTGGATGTGGAGCAGCCCGAAGATCGGGACGAGGTTGCCGATGTGGAGCGAGGGCGCCGTCGGGTCGAAGCCGTTGTAGACCCGGATGGGGCGGCCGGAGGCGAGCCGCGCGGCGAGGCCGGGCGTCGCGTCGTGCAGCATCCCCCGCCAGCGCAGCTCGTCCAGCAACCCGCCCATCCCCGCGTCCGCGGCTTCCCGTCTGACCGTCACGGGCGGCACCTCGTCACAGCCGGACGCGGCGCCACGTCCGGGGAGGGCTCCAGGGGGGAGGGGTCCATACGGGAGACTATGCTATCGTGCGCCACGGCATGCAGACCAGCCTCGCGCGGCGTGAGCGCCGCCGCCGGAACGGCAACGGCAGTCACTCCGCCGGCGGGGGCCCGGGGCGGCGGCTGGCCATCGCCTTCCCCCTCTTCCTGCTCGGCTCGCTGGTCTTCCTGGGCCTCGTCGGCATGGTCGCCGTCGTGGCCGCCTTCTCGTACTACAGCCAGGGCCTGCCCGACCCGAAGCAGCAGCTCGACAACCTGACCTTCAACCAGGAGACGGTCATCACCGACCGGACCGGCAAGGTCGAGCTCGCCCGCTTCGGCCTCGAACAGCGCAAGGTCGTCACCTTCGACCAGATCCCGCCGGTCGTCATCGACGCGACCACGAGCGTCGAGGACCACACCTTCTGGGACAACGCCGGTTTCGACCCGGTCGGCATCGTCAAGGCCGGCCTCGACACCCTCCACGGCAGCGCCCGCGGCGCCTCGACCATCACCCAGCAGCTCGTCCGGGCCCGCCTGCTGCCGGACAGCGTCCTGGCCGGCAGCACCTACGAGCGCAAGATCAAGGAGATCATCCAGTCGATCCGCCTGACCCAGGAATACCCCGGCCGCGAGGGCAAGCAGGCGATCATCACGACCTACCTCAACCAGAACTACTACGGCAACCAGAGCTACGGCATCGCCGCCGCCGCCCGCGGCTACTTCGGGATCGACGACCTCTCCAAGATGACCCTCGCCCAGGCAGCCATCCTGGCGGCCATCCCGCAGTCGCCCTCGACGTACGACCTCGTCAAGAACGCCGTCAAGCAGCCGGACGGCAAGCTCGTCGTGCCGGACGACAGCGCCATCGTCGCCCGGCGCAACCTGGTCCTCGACCTGATGCAGCGCTACGCGGTCCTGACGACCAACGAGTTCAGCGCGGCCGACTACGCGGCGGCCCGAGCGGAGGCAGTCGTCCTCTCGCCGCAGACACAGCAGAACTGGAAGGCGCCGCACTTCGTCTGGCAGGTCCGCCACCAGCTCGGCGAGATCCTCTGCGGGCCTGCCGCCGCCGACCAGTGCGAGAAGGTCGACACGGGCGGCTATACCGTGACCACGACCCTCGACTGGACCATGCAGCAGTCGGCCGAGAGGTGGCTCAAGGCGGCCGCCATCGCCCCGAACCAGTCGTCGCTCGCCGCGACCCAGACGTACCTCAGGAACCTCGGCGTAGGGACGCCGTCGTGGGCGGTCCGCCTGCGCGGCCTCAACATCCACAACGCGGCGATGGGCGCGATCGACTACCGGACGGGCCAGGTCTACGCCTACGCCGGCTCGGCCGGTTACTACGAGCCGAGCACGAGCCCCAAGTTCCAGCCCCAGTTCGACGTCTTCGGCGACGGCTGGCGCCAGCCCGGCTCGGCCTTCAAGCCGATCAACTACGTGACCGCCCTCGACGACCGGACGCTCACCGCGGCCAGCCTCCTGATGGACGTCGCGACGGACTTCGGCGGCGGCTACGTCCCGATGGACGCCGACAAGATCGAGCGCGGCCCGCTCCGCGTCCGCGAGGCCCTCGAGTTCTCGCTCAACATCCCGGCCATCAAGACGGCCCTCATCAACGGCGTCGACCACCTCTACGCCCGGGCCCAGGACTTCGGCCTGACGTTCCAGCTGCCCTCCTCGCAGGCCGGCGCCTCGATCGGCATCGGGACCCTCGAGGTCCACCCTGTCGACCTGCTCAGCGCCTACGGGGCGATCGCCGACGGCGGCGTGCTCATGCCCCGCACGACGATCCTGTCCATCGCGGACAGCAACGGCAACAAGATCTGGCCGACGGCGGCGGCGAGCGGCAAGCAGGTCGTGAGCGCCCAGGCCGCCTACGTGATGACCAGCATCCTGGCCGGCAACACGGACCCGGCGACGAACGCGATCTGGGCGCACTGGCGCCTGACCGACGGGGGGAAGCGCCGCCCGGCCACCCTCAAGACGGGCACGAACGACAACGCCAAGGACCTGACGGCGGGCGGCTGGGTCGCCCCGCCCGCCGACCCGAACGCGCCCGCCCTGGCAGCGGTGGCCTGGGCCGGTAACAGCGACAACACGGCGCCCGCGCCCGTCTTCTCGATCGACGTCGCCGCGCCGATGTGGCAGGGCTTCATGCTGGACGCGACCAAGGGCACGCCGATCGTCGACTTCCCCCGTCCGAGCGGCATCGTCCAGACGACGATCGACGCCTACAGCGGGATGCTGCCCGGGCCGTTCACCACCAAGACCATCAACGAGGTCTTCATCGAGGGCACCCAGCCGACGCAGGTCGACTCGACGAAGATCCCGGTCGACGTCGATACGGCCTCCGGCAAGCTCTGGGCGGACGGCTGCGCCGGGCCGAAGGTGACCAACGGCTACCTCGACCTGTCGAAGGTCGAGTCCGGCTACTCGCCCCAGTGGCAGAAGTACGACCAGGCCTGGATCGCCCGGGCCCGTCGCGGGGCCGGCGTCGGCGGTGGCCCCGGCGGCGGCGTCACGGGCTTCCTCTTCGAGCCCGGCTACTACCCGTTCGGCGCGACATATGGCGCGCCCTTCGCCCCGACCGACACGTGCACGCCTGCGCCGAGCGCGTCGCCGAGCTGTGACCCGAGCCTGGCCAGCTGTCCGCCGGTCCCGTCCTGCGACCCGACCCAGGGTCCGTGCCCCTCGCCGACCCTGCCGCCGAGCCTGCCACCCGGCGGCACGCCGACCCCGAAGCCGAGCCACAAACCCGGCCCGGTCCCGTCAGCCAGCGTCGCGCCACCGCCGCTGCTGCCGACCGGCTGACGGTCTCCCCCCCGCAGCGCCGCCGCGCAGCCGGCCTCCCGCAGATCGGAGTGCAGGGTCTAGGGTGTGCCGAACGGGTAGCCGTTCGCCACGTTCGGCGGGATTGACTGGCCCGGCAGGATGATGATCGGCGTCGCCTTCACGCCGTCCGGCGGGAAGTAGACTACTGTGCCCTTCGGCAGGCCGGGAATCGGGCTCGGCGGCTGCCCTGGCCGGGTCGGGCCAGCATAGATGAGCGGTGGGTTGGTGTGGCCCGGAGGCGCAGTCGGGACCGGGCCGCCGATCGCGCCGGGCGGTCGCCCCGTCTCCCCCGCACCCCCGCACGCGGCGAGGAGCAGCCCGATGACCATCGCCAGGACGAGGCTCCTAGTGCGGGTCACTCGTCGCCGCGACGGGGGACGCCAGTAGACTCAGGGATGCGACCGTGAGCACCAGGGCTGCTGCGACCGCCGCCAGTCGTCTTCGCAAGGCCGCCTCCCTCTGCCGGAGTGGAAGTGATCGCCTCCGGCAACGCCATCTCCTGGATGGCAGTGCGACTTGACCGTAGTCCTGCAACCGTTTGGCGCGGCAGGTGCATTCCGCCCTGGTCCACTACTCCAATGGGTAGCTGCCCGCCCGCGTGACGTCCTACCCGGGGTGGCCCGCTCAGGCGCGCCGTCGAAGGAAGTCTCGGGCGAGGTCGGACCACTGGCCGAGCTCCTCGACCCCGAAGACGACGCTCCAGGCGGCGTAGGCGACGGCCGCCACGCCGCCGCCGAGGGCCAGCTCGACGAGGGAGCCGAGCGCTGCCGGCCGCGGACCGAGGACGAGCGTCTCGGCGCCTCGCACGACCCCGAGGGCGGCCAGCGAGGCCACCGCCGCGCCCGCGCCGAAGACGAGGACGGAGCGGGTCAGGCCGATCAGCTCCAGGCTCTCCACCCGCCGGCGGAGCAGGACGAGCAGGATGACGGCCTCGATCCAGGCCCCGAGCCCGATGGCGAGGGCGAGGCCGTCCACCCGCAGCGGCCCGAC